>JAHCLN010000029.1 GCA_026125215.1 Opitutaceae bacterium | reverse complement strand
TTTCCCGCGGCGAAAGCCTGAAGGGCGAGCGGCACATGCAGATGGGCGGGCGTGCAGATGACGACGGCATCGCAGGGAGTGCGCAGCGCCGCGGTGTAGTCGGCATGAACGGTCACGCCGTAACGGGCCGCGATCGTATCGCGTAGCGCGGGCGCGCTCTCGCAGGCCGCCACCTGCGCGCGGCCGGTCTTCTGAAAACACCGCAAATGGCGCTCGCCTATGCTGCCGCAGCCGACGATGAGAACTTGGTGCATAGGATTCAGCGGGTTTTGCCCCGGGCCTCGACGCGCCAGGTGGCGGTGATGCGGCCGCCCTCGATGACGGTGACCTCGTCGGTGAGGTTGATCACGGGGCAGATGTGGGCGGGGATGAAGGCGATGCGCTCGCCGAGTTGGAGGGAGTCCGTGGCGGTGCCGCGGACGAAGCCGTGCTCCTCGTTGACGCGCACGACGGCGAGGTCGCGCCCATCGGCGGCGCGGGCGTGGATGTTGTCGGCGGTGCGGTCGGAAGCGAAGGTCTTGGAGCCGGCGTCAATCAGCGCGAGGCCGGGCTCGGGCTTGTCCACCACGGTGGCGAGCACGTGCACGGCGACATCCTCTTTGGCCATGACGTCGGTGACTTCCGTCAGATAGAGGTCGCCGAACATGTAGGCGCCGGGGCGCACGGCCTGCACGCGGCCGGCGGATTGCTCCGCAATTAATCGCGCACTCACGCTGCATCCGGGCCAGACGGGCAAGCCGGGGTCGATGGCGTCGCGCACGGCACAGATTTGCCCGATGAGGGCGCGCGCCCGGGTCGCCTGTTCCGTGCGTGGCACGCCGTAGAAATGTCCCTCATGGGTGTAGAAACCGCGGAGTTCGAGCTGTGGGCTGCGGGCAAGTTGCGCGGCGAGGCGCCGGGCGGCGGCGAGGTCGCGCACGCCTTCGCGGCCAAGCCCGGTGTCCACGGCCATCATGACGGCCAGTTTGCGTCCCGTCTTGGCCGCGACGGCGGAGAGCGCGGCGGCGTGGGCCTCGCTGGTCACGGCGACCCTCAGGTCGGCGAGGGCGTCGTGCAGGGCGGCGATCCGCGGGGCCTGGGGGGGATCCACCAGGGAGTGGGCGACAAAGAGGCTGCGCACCCCGGAGGGCAGCATGGCCTCGGCCTCGCCGAGCTTGGCGCACGTGAGTCCTGCGGCGCCGGCCGCGAGCTGCCGGCGGGCGACCTCGACCATCTTGTGGGTTTTGATATGCGGGCGCAGCTCGACGCCGTGGGTGGTGCACCACTGCTGCATGGCGCCGATATTGGCTTCAAGTTTGCCGCGATCGATCAGGATGGCGGGAGTCGGCAGGCTGGCAAAGGCCGTCATGGCTCTTACATCCGCCCGATCTGGCTCACGGTCAATCCGCCATCCACCACCACGACCTGACCAACGATATAGGCCGAGGCCGGGGAGAGCAGAAAAACGGCGGTGCCGGCGCAGTCCTCGGGCTCGCCGAGCCGCTTGAGCAGGATCTTTTTCTCGTAGTGTTTGGCCTTGTCTCCGGAGCCCAGGGCCGAGGTCAAGGGCGTGCGGATGAGACCGGGAGCGAGACCGTTCACCCGGATGCCGTGCTCGACCAGGGCCTGTGCGAGGCTGCGGGTCATCATGACCAGGGCGCCCTTGGAACTGTCGTAGGCGGTGGAGTCCTCCTCGGATTGAAACCCGTTGGTGGAGGAAACAATCACCATCGCTCCGGGGCGCTTTCGGGCGATGAGTTCCCGGGCGAAAGCCTGGCAGAGAAAGTAGGTGGCCCGCACATTGAGGTTCATCGTTTTGTCCCAAGTCGCGGCGTCCATTTCGAGAAACGGGCGGTCGAAGAAGCTGCCTGCGTTGGCGACGAGCAGGTCAAGCCCGGGCTGGACGGCGAAGGCCGCGGCCACGAGCCGGGCGGAGGCATCGGGCTCGAGCAGATCGCCGCCCACGAATGCACAGCCGGGAGGGAGGGTTGCCGGCCGGGCGGTGTTGCCGTGGTAGACGACGGCGGCTCCGGCTTCATGCAGGCCGTCGGCGATGGCCTGCCCGATGCCCTTGGACGAGCCGGTGACGAACGCGGCGTTATTCGCGAGCGAGAACTTTTTCATCTTTCAGTTGCAGCAGGGCCAGCAGGTTGTCGTGGCCGACCGCCGCACGCAACGCGGGCGGCAGCGCCTGCACACAGGCGATCTCCTCGGCATAGGTGCTGCGCAGCGCGAGATCCTTGTCCACGTAGCTTTGGAACGGCGTGTCCGAGCCCCAGATGAGCTTTTTGGGATAGGCCTCGGCCATGGCCTGCAGCACGGCGGCGGGGTCGCGGTAGTCGGCGGGAAAGCGGCGGGATTCCGGAGCGACAAAGCCCAGGCCGCGCACGACGCCCTCGCAGTGGATCCGGTGCGCGGAGCAGTCGAACCAGGTGTTCGGCAGCTCGGCCACGCGGTCGAGGCAGGCGCGGTCGAAGCGGCAGGAGTGGGCGAGACAGAAGCGCACATGGGGCGCGGCCTCCGCCACGGCGAGGATGTCCCGCGCCTGCGACCAGACGTCGGCCGGCGCGACGCTGGAGTGGATGATGAATGGCAGGTTGAACTCCGCGGCGAAATCCAGAAAGCCGCGGCCAACGCCGAGCAGCGCCTTCACGTCGGACTGGATGATGGTGGCCTGAATCTTGAGGCCGTAAAAAGGGAACCGGGTATGCAGGTCGCGGAGCTGGGCGAGCTGGGCCGCCGGTTCGCGCAGCGGGTCGAGGATGGCGAAGGGCAGGACGTGCCGGCCGAGGTCGGGATACAGCTCGTAGATCTCCCGCAGCATGCGCTCGTTTTCAAACACGTAGGGAACACTTTCCAGCCCGCCGGGATTGAGCCGGCCGGCCCGCATGGCGGCCACGTCGAAGGCGAGATTGGAAACAAAGGGGAAGACCACCCAGCGTTCCACCCCGTGGTGTCGGCCTTCGGTCACCAGCGTCGGCAGATCCTGCGCGTAGGGGTGGTAGCCGTTGAGGTAGAAGTAGAGGTCGACGCCGAGGTGGTTGTGACAGTCGATGAGCACGGGGTTATTTTGTTTGACGAAACAGATGTTTCACATTGTGGAATGATTGGAAAGCAAAAAACGATGAGCATCGCCGTCCTCGACAAAGCCTTCTCGATCCTTGAGGTGCTGGCCCGCACCGGGCGGCACCTCACGCTCGCGGAGCTGGCGGAGGAAAGCCGGCTGCCCAAGCCGACGGTGCACCGCATCCTCCGCAGCCTGCGGGATCTCGGCTACGTGGCGCAGGCGGACGAGCGGGGCGCCTACCGGCTCGCCGAGCGGCTCGGCTCGCTGCGCACGCACGGGCGGGACGAGTCGTTGCGGCAGAAGGCACGCCCCGTCATGGAGCGGCTGCAAGCCCGGTTCGACGAAACGGTGAACCTCGGCGTGCTGGAGGGACTGTTCGTGCGCTACGTGGATGTGCTGGAGACGAGCCAGCCGCTGCGCTGGATCGTGAAGCCGGGGGCGCGGGACCCTTTCCACACCACGGCGCTCGGCCGGGCGGTGGTTGCGGGTCTGCCGGACGAGCAGCAACGCCGGCTGGTGCACAAGGCGGCGCCGCGTGGCACGCGACGCACAAAACTGGTGCAGGAACTGGCCGACACGCGCCAACGCGGTTACGCCCTCGAGGAGGAGGAGACGGTGACGGGCGTCGCCTGCGTCGCCGTGCCGCTCGACTGGCTGGGCGAACCGCTGGCCGCGATCAGCGTGGCCGTGCCCGTGCACCGTTACCCGGCGCGCCAGCGCGCCGCCCTGGTCGCGGCCCTGCTCGCTGTGCGGGAGCAGGCTCCCGCCAGCGCCTGATTTTCCCATGCCCTACACGTTCACCAAATCCCAGGCCCTGTTCGGGCGCGCCCAGCGCAGCATTGCGGGCGGCGTCAACAGCGGCATCCGCAAGCTCGAGACGCCGGTGCCGCTCTACTTCACGCACGGCCGCGGGGCGCGCCTGTGGGATGTGGACGGCAACGAATACATCGATTTCAAACTCGGCCAGGGCGCGCTGCTTTACGGGCACGCTCCCGCGGGCATGGCGGAGGCCATCGCGGCGCAGGCGGCGCGCGGCACCCACTGGGCGGGCCAGTGCGAGCTGGAGCTGGAGGTGGCGGAGCGGATCCAGCGGATGATCCCCTCGGCGGAGCTGGTGCGTTTCAACAACTCGGCGACCGAGGTCGTGACCTCCGCCTTCCGGCTGGCGCGCGCCCATACCGGTCGGCCGCTCATCCTGCGCTTCGAGGGGCATTATCACGGCTGGGCCGACGAGGGGTTGGTGGGCTTCGCCAACCCGGCGGACAAATGGGGCGACGACGAGCATCCTGCGCAGCTGCACCCGAGCCAGGGCGTCATCCCGGAGGTGCTCGGAAAATTCGTGGTCGCGCGCTGGAACGACATCGCGCACCTGCGGCGGCGCGTGGACGAGCATCGCGGGCAGATCGCCGCGATCGTCTTCGAGCCCGCGCTCTGCAACACCTGCTGCATCGAACCGGTGGCGGGACTCATGGCGGCCATCCGCGAGCTCTGCGACCGCGACGGCATGCTGATGATTTCCGACGAGACGATCACGGGTTTCCGTTTCGGCGCCGGCTGCGCGCAGGGTTACTACGGCTATCGGCCCGATCTCACCATTTTGGGCAAGGCCGTGGGCGGCGGGCTGCCCTTTGCCGCGCTCGCCGGCACCAAGGCGGCCATGGCGAAAATCCTTTCGGGCGAAGTCGTCCATGCCGGCACGCTGAACGGCAATCCGCTCTGCCTTGCGGCGAGCCAATGGTGCCTCGACCAGGTGCTGGCACTAGGCAAAGCGCATCCGCAGGGCATCCAAACATTGGGCAAAAAACTGATGGCCGGCCTGGCCGCCCTCGCGGCGCAACACGGCATCCCGCTGCACCCGCAGGGGCCCGGGTTGATTTTCCATACGGTGATGCTCAAGCCGGGCGCCGCCCCCGGACCGGTGAACGATTACCGCGACTACGTGCGGCGGCACGATGCACCGCGCTGGGCGCACCTGCGCCGCTGTCTGCTGGAGGAGGGTGTCAGCGCGATCGAGCGCGGGCTTTGGTCCATCAGCCTGGTGCACACGGAGCGGGACATCGACGAGGCGCTGCAGCGGGCGGGCGCGGCCTTTCAGCGCCATGCGGCGACCTGGCCGCCGAAAGCCTGACCCAGCTCATGAGCCGTCGCATCCTGCTGGCCGGGCTCTTTCATGAGACCCACACTTTTTTGGAGGAGCGCACCCGTTTGTCCGACTTTGCGGTGACCGCCGGGGCGGGCATCCTGGCCAAGGCCGGCGATGGCTCGCCCACCGCGGGCTTTCTGGAAGTGGCGGCGTCGGCGGGCTGGGAGGTCGTGCCGGCGATCGATCTGCGCTGCACGCCCAGCGGAATGGTGGAGGATGCGGTGCTGGACCATTTCTGGGCGGAGTTCGCGGCTGCGGCCCGGCGCGAGGCGGCCCGAGGTCTGGATGCGGTTTTCCTCGTCCTGCACGGTGCGATGGTGACGGAGTCCCAACCGGATGTGGAGGGCGAGGTGCTGGCCCGGCTGCGGCAACTGCCGGGTTTCGCGACCCTGCCGGTCTTCGCCGTGCTCGACCTGCATGCCAACGTGACTCCGCGCATGACCGCGCACGCCAATGCGCTCATCGCCTATCGCGAGAACCCGCACACCGATGCGCAGGCCACGGCGGTGCGCGCGGCCCGGCTCCTGCAGCGCTGTCTCGACACCGGCACCGTGCCGCGCACCCATTGGCGGCGCGCGCCGATCATCTGGGCGCCGCCGGGCACCGGCACGGCGCAGGACCCGATGCGCGGGCTGAACGCCATGGCGCGGGCGCTGGAGGCCGAGGATGCCTGGGTTTGGGAAATGAACGTCACACCGGGCTTCTCTTTCGCCGATACGCCCGAGACGGGGTTGTCGTTCAGCCTGGTTTCACCGGCGCCGGCTCCGCAGGTGCAGCCACATCTGGAGCGCTTTTGTCGCGAGGCTTGGCGCTGGCGGGAGGCCGGCGTGGTCACCTATCCCGGCGTGGACGAGGTTTTGCAAAAAATCCTGCCGGTGCGGTCGGGGCCGGTGCTGCTGGTGGAACCGGCCGACAACATCGGCGGCGGCGCGCCAGGCGACGGCACGGGCGTGCTGCGCGGGCTGCTGAAATTCGATGTGTCCGACGCGGCCGTGATCATCAACGATCCCGCCGCGGCAAGCGCGGCGGCACAGGCCGGCTGCGGGGCGCAGTTGACGCTGGCCATCGGCGGGCGGGGCTCGGGCCTTGACCCGGGCCCGGTCGAGCTGGCGGTGACCGTGGTTTCCACGAACGACGGCAAATTTGAGCTCGAGGACATCCACAGCCATCTGGCCTCGATGCGCGGCCGGCACATCGACATGGGACCGTGCGCGGTGGTGCGGCACCATGGCATCACGATCCTGCTCACGAGCCGGAAGACGCCGCCCTTTGATCTCGGCCAGTGGCGGAGCCAAGGCATCGCTCCGGAAAAGCTCAAGGTGATCGGCGTGAAGGCGGCGGTGGCTCACCGCCAGGCCTATGACCCGATCATGGCCGCCTCGTATTTCGTGGACACGCCCGGACCGTGTTCGAGCAACGTGGCCACCTTCACCTTCCGCCATCTGCGGCGGCCCGTGTGGCCGCTGGATGCGGATTGCGAATGTCCCGATGGAAGAACCTGACGGCTTTCCAAATACGGATTGTAGCCGCAGTCCTATGGCGCGGTAGCGCCGGTAGGGTCCGCTCTTCCGCCGTCGCCAAAGCTATGGCGGACAGGCCGAGCGGACCGCGGGAAGTGCCGCTCCGAACCGGGCGGTTAAGGATAACCGCCCCTGCCTTTGTCTGTCGTAGCTGCCCGGTTGTAGGGCTTGACTACGATAGTGGAACTACAGTGTGACCGGCCTGCCGTGCTCGGCGGATTCATAGAGCGCGCAGACGAGCGCCACGGCCTTGCGGGCTTCGGCGCCATTGATGGCGAGGGGCGAGCCGGTGCGCAGATGATACACGAGATCCTGAATCTGCCGCAGATGCCCCTCGTGGCTGATGGCGTTGGGCGCGCTGGCGCCGGAGCCGAGGGCGTTGTCGGACCCGGCGACGACGGCTTCGTCCCCGGGCTGCCGGGTGCGAAACTCCCAGCGGGTGATGCGGTCGTCTTCCAGCACGATTGAACCGTGTTCGCCGCAAAGCTCTATGCGGCGCGACCAGCCCGGCCAGAGAGCGGTGCTGGCCTCGATCGTGCCGAGGGCGCCGTCGCCATAACGCACCGCCGCGCAGGCCGTGTCTTCGGCCTCGATGCCGGTGTGCACGCGCCGGGTCTTCCAGGCGAAAATCTCCGCCGGCATCCCGGCGAACCACTGCAGCAGGTCGAGGCCGTGGATGGCCTGGTTCATCACGGCGCCGCCGCCGTCCAGCGTGAGCGAGCCTTTCCACGGCTGGGCGGCGTAGTAGTCCGCGGTGCGGTGCCATTTCACGTAGGCGCTGGCGAGCACCAGCCGTCCGAGCCGGCCGGCCGTGACCGCGGCTTTCACCCGTTGTGCGCCTGCGCCGAAACGGGATTGGAAAATCGGCGCGACCACCACCCCGGCCGCGGCGGCGGCGGCCAGCAGGGCATCTACGCGCCCGACCGTGATCTCGAGGGGTTTTTCGACGACGACATGTTTTCCCGCCGCGATGGCGGCGAGGGCGGGCTTCAGGTGGGCGCCGCTGGGCGTGGTGATACAGACCACCTGGACCTCGGGTCGCCGCACCAAGGACTCAAGGTCGGTGGTGGCGAGCGGCGCGCCGTGCTCCCGGGCGAGCGCGCGGGCTTTATCCTCGCGACGACCCCAAAAGCCGACGAGCCGGGCGCCGGGAATTTCCCGGATGGCCCGGGCATGAAAACCGGCGATCATCCCGGTGCCGAGGATGGCGAAACCGAGCGGGGAAGTGGAGGAAGCCATGCACGGAGGGTGAGTGAACGGCCCCGTGCCGGGCAAAGCAATTGACGGCCCGGTCGCCGCCCGGCGTGATGGCCGCATGGCCCAAAAATCCGACGGCATGAACTACGCCCCGCGGGGCAAGCCCCGGCCGGTGGTGCAACCCGGCGAGTTCGTCTATGCGGCGGCGCATCTCGATCACGGACACATTTATGGCATGAGCAACGGGCTCAACGAGGCCGGGGCGACGCTGAAGTGGGTCTATGATCCTGATCCGGCGAAGGTGGACGCGTTCCGCAAGACGTATCCGCAGGTGAAGGTGGCGCGCAGCCTCGATGAAATTCTCAACGATGCCGCGGTGAAGCTGGTCGCGGCGGCGGCGGTGCCCAGCGACCGCGGGCCCTTGGGCTGCCGCGTGATGCAGGCGGGGAAGGATTATTTCACCGACAAGACGCCGTTCACTTCGCTGGACCAGCTTGCCGAGGCGCGCCGCGTGGCCGCCGCGACCGGCCGCAAGTATGCGGTCTATTACAGCGAGCGGCTGCACTCCGAGGCCGGCATGCATGCCGGCGACCTTGTGCAGGGCGGCGCGATCGGCCGGGTGGTGCAGGTGCTCGGGCTCGGGCCGCACCGGCTGGCCAAGGCCTCCCGGCCGGCGTGGTTTTTTGAAAAGGCGAAATACGGCGGCATCCTGTGCGACATCGGCAGCCACCAGTGCGAACAGTTCCTTTTCTACAGCGGTGCGACCGATGCCACCGTCACGCACGCGGCGGTGGGCAACTACGCCAACCCCGACACGCCGGAGCTGGAGGATTTCGGCGAGGCGACGCTCACCGGCGACAACGGCGCCGCGAATTATTTCCGCGTGGACTGGTTCACCCCGGCCGGCCTGAGCACCTGGGGCGACGGCCGCACGCTGATCCTCGGCACCAAGGGTTACATCGAGCTGCGCAAATACCTCGATGTCGGCCACAGCGCGACCGGCGACAATGTCGTGCTGGTGGACGAAAAAGGTGAGCAGCACTTCAGCGTGGCGGGACAGGTGGGCTTCCGCTTCTTCGGCGAGCTGATCCTCGACGGTCTGAACCGCACGGAGAATGCCATGACGCAGGCGCATGCCTTCAAGGCCGCCGAACTCTGCCTCAAGGCGCAGGCGGCGGCAAAGGTGCTGACGGCGGCGCGTTAGAGTGGCCTAGAAGCGGTCATAGCCGCGGACCCTGCCGGCGCTACCGCGCCGCAGTGTGACGGCCACCTTTTACTTTAACCGCTTCAGTTGCCCTCCGGCCACATGACCGGGAACTGCGGGCCGCGGAAGCGTTCGCTGGGTTGCGGGCAGTCGGGCTGCTCCTTCATCTTCCAGTCGTTCATGTGCTCCTGCCCCGGGCGGTAGGTGCACTCGGTGGACATCACGTGTGAGACAAAGGCGCGGCGGCGGAAGGCGGAGAAGTTGCGGTCGCTGCCGTGCAGCGTCAGGCCGTGATGGAAGGAGACGCTGCCCTTGGGGATGATGACCGGCACCTCCCGGCCGGCGAATTCCGGGGGCACTTCGGGCTTCTGGACATCGTCACCCGTGATCCCGGTGGGGAGCTGCCAGATACCGAGCTTGTGCGAGCCGGCCAGAAACACCATCGGCCCGGAATCGGGCCGCACATCGTCGAGGGCGATCCAGCAGGTGACCGTCCGGCACTCGGCGATCATCTGCCAGTAGGCCCAGTCCTGATGCCAGGTGATCACGCGGCCGCCATGCGCGGGTTTGTCGAGCAACTGGTCGTGCCACATGCGGATGCCGGGGGCGCCGATGAGCTGGGCGGCAATATGGCCCAGCCGGGGGCTCAGCGCGGCATCGGCCAGGGTGGCATCGGCTTTCCAGGCGTTGTCGATTTTGATGACGGCGAGGGGATCGTGGTCGCGTCCGGAAAAGCCGTCGGGCGGGGCGCCCTTGTCGAACTGCCGGGCAATGACGCGGTCGGCGGCGGCGTTGATCTCCGCGACTTCCGCCGCGGAGAAAACGCCGGGCTGGATGTGGTAACCGTGTTCGTTGAACGCGGCGATGGCCGCTGCGGAGAGGGTGGTGCGGGCGGGGTCGGCGGGGAAGCGCATGGGGGTGACGGCACCCTAGAACGGGCCAGATTGGCCGCCAGCCGGAAATGGCCCGGGCGGCCGCTTGCGAAATCGCCGCCGTGTGATAATCATGAGTCGTCATGAAACTTCGTTTCTTCACCGCCACGGTCGCTTTTCTCACCATGTCGCTCTTCTCTTCCGCCCAACCGCTCGCCGTCGGGGCCGCCGCCCCGCTCGTCACCGCCCCCACCGAAACCGGCGCGCCGCTGGCGCTCGGCGAGGTTTACGCCACCCACACCTATACGCTGGTTTATTTTTACCCGAAAGCCGACACGCCCGGTTGCACGGCGCAGGGCTGCTCGCTGCGCGATGCCTATGCGGAGCTGCTGGAAAAAGGCGTGGCGGTCATCGGCGTGAGCACCGACAAGCCCGAGGCGCAGGCGAAGTTTAAGGCGAAATACAACCTGCCCTTCACGTTGCTCGCCGATCACGACAAGAAAGTGGTCGAGGCCTTCGGCGTGCCGACCACGATGGGCTTTGCAAAGCGTCAGGCTTATCTGATCAAGGACGGGAAAATCATCTGGGCGGACCACAGCGCCTCCACTGGCCAGCAGGCGGCCGATGTGCTGAAGGTCCTCGCGGCACAGTAAGCTCCGCCGACGCTACAGCTCCTCGTCCGGCGCCCCGGGCAGGGCGGAAGCGCCGGGATCGTGCCGCACCCGCTCCAGCCAATCGGCCAGCAGCGGCTCGGCCGCGACCAGTTCGCGCGGCAAAGGCGCCGCGAGCAGGTCGATGGCGCGATGCCGACCATCGGCCGCGCGCACGAGGTTTTTGGCGTGGAGGTCGGCGACCAGCCATGGCTCGTGGTCCCGGAAAAACAGGCGCGGATGATCCCGGTGGGCCCGGAGGAAACGGGCGGGGATGGGGATGAGCGCGGCCGGTTGCAGGCGTGAGGTGTCGGCGTTCTCGGGCAGACGCTCGCCCAAGGTTTGTTTGGTGATGAGGATGCCCTCGCGGCGGGTCACGCCAAGCACCTCCGTTGGCATGCCGTCGAGCCGGAGGATAAGATCGAATTTTTCCAGCATGGCGCGGTAGGTGCCGTCGCTGGCGACGGCGAGCAGGGCCGTCTCTTCCCCGCGGTGAAACGCGAACGTGCCGCCGATGCGACCGTCCTCGCGCGGCATAAAAAACTTGTAGATGGAGTGGTCCGCTGCCTCGAAGGCCGTCGCTTCCACGCCGCTGCTGATCGGGCGCAGGTGCGGGCCGGCCTCGCCGAGCAGATCTTCCACCTCGGGCGGGAAACCAAAGTCCTCCAAGGCCAGCAGCGGCAGGGTGGCGCGAAAAGCCCGGGCGGCCGCGTCCAGTTCCTGCCACAAAGGGTCCGCCGCGGCCAGCAGGCCTACTTCGTCGGGTTCCCAGTGGACGAGGTCATCGTCCGGATCCGTGCCGATGCCGACGCGCGCCGCTGCCGCGACGAAACGATCGAGCGCTTCCAGTCTTCGGCGGTGATCGTCGTGAAGCGCGCTTCGCTCGGCGTCCGCGGGGAGGCGCCCGCCTTGGATGCAGGTCGGTTGTCCGGTGAAGGGGTCTTGCATGGCTCGCTCATGACTGGAGAAGGACACGGTCGCGCCGGGTCGAAGCCGTGGCAACGGGTTTTTGCCGACAAGTTGTTCGCAGCCGGCGACAATCCGTCAGGCCGAGGCTTTTTGGACGGCGGCATCCGGAGCCCGGGCCACCAGCATCTTGTCGATGCGATGACGGTCCATGTCCATGACCTCGAAGCGCCAGCCATTCCAGGTGAAATAGTCGCCGGCGGCGGGGATGCGGCCGAAGTGTGTCATGACGAAGCCGCCCAAGGTCTGGAAGTCCGCCGTGTCCTCGTGCGGCAGTTCACCGGTCACGCGCAGGAGTTCCTTCAGTTCGTCGATCGCCAGCGTGGCGTCGATGAGCCATGAGCCGTCCTCGCGCTGCTTCACGGCGGCCTGGCTGCGCTGACCGGGCTCCGGCAGTGCGCCGACGATGGCTTCGAGCACGTCTTTCAGGGTGACGAGGCCCTGCACGGTGCCGAATTCGTCGTTCACGAGGGCGAGATGCTTGCCGGACTTCTTGAACTGCTCCAGCAGGTGCATCGCGTTCATCGTCTCGGGGACGAAAAAGGCGGGCACGAGCAGGTTCTTCAGCGCGGTGGGCAGGCCGATGGCGGAGTGCGCCCAGAGCGCCTTCACGGCCACAAGGCCCACGACCTGATCGCGGCTGGTCTGGTAAACCGGGAAATAGGAATGGCCGCTGGCGACGACCTTGCGCCAGTTGACCTCGTCGGAGTCGTCCAGGTTGAGGAAGACGATTTTCGGCCGGGGCGTCATGAGCGCGGTCACGGGCAGTTGGTCGAGCGCGAGGACGCCCTCGACCATCTGTTCCTCGGCTTGGTGAAAGGTGCCGGCGTGGATGCCCTTGCGGATCAGGCTGCGGACCTCGTCTTCCGTGATGGGGGCGTCCTCCGGCTGGCCGATGCCGAATAGCCGCAGCACGCGGTCGGTTACAAAGGCGAGGGCATTCGCGACCGGCGCCACGATGCGGGAGAACACACCGATCGGCCCGGTCAGGGCCATGGCCACGCGCTCCGGGCTGTGCAGCGCGAGCCGTTTGGGGATGAGTTCACCGACGATGACCGAGGCCAGCGTGATGGCGGAGACGATGAGCGCGATGCCCAGCGCATCCGCGTAGGGGGAAAGAAAGTCCACCCGGGCGATCAAAGCGCTGGCATTGTCGGCGAGCCGGGCGCCGCCAAAAACGCCGGCCAGAATGCCGATCAGCGTGATGCCGATCTGGATGGTGGAGAGAAAGCGGGTTGGTTGCTCCGCGATGCTCAAGGCCTGCCGGGCGCGAACGTCCCCGCGGTCAGCCAAGACCTGCAACCGGGCCTTGCGGGCGGAGACCACGGCGATTTCTGCCATCGCCAGAAGACCGTTGACGAGCAGCAGGCAGCAGATGACGAAGAGCTCGGTGGTGGCGGCAGGCATGGATAGGGAAGGGGCGGAAACTGGGGCATGACCCCGGCGATAGCAACTTTCGAAGAAGAACGGATATGAGCGAAGTGAGCGAATGCGACGCTTTGACTTGGCAAACCCCCTTCCCGATGCTGCACTGGTGGCCATGTTGGCCCCGGAAAGACACCGCGTAATTCTGTCGCTCTTGGCAGACTTAGGTAGGCTGGAAACCAATGACTTGCAGAGCCGACTGCAGGTCTCTCCAGCCACGCTGCGGCGCGATATTGCGAGCTTGGCCAACCGCGGTTTGCTCAAGCGGACGCACGGCGGGGTCTTGCCCTGTGAATTTTCGCTGCGCGAGCCCCCGTATGAGCAAAAGGCAGCCCGGGCAGCCAATGCCAAGGCCCGGCTGGGCCAGCGGGCGGTCGCCCTGATGCCGATGCACGGGGTGGTTTTCATTGATGGCGGCACCACCTGCTTGGAGGTGGGCCGGGCGCTCTTGGACCGGCCCAAGTTGCAAGTGTTTACCAATTCGGTGCCTTTGCTGGCCTTGGCCGGTGAGGCCCGCGCCACGTTGGTGGGGATCGGGGGCGCGGTGCGGCCGTTGAGCCTGTCCCTGACCGGCGCGCTGGCGCAAAGCTGGCTGGAACACCTGAACTTCGATGTCGCCGTGGTCGGCTGCTCGGGCATCCAACCCGACCGCGGGCCGGCCACCGCCGATCTGAGCGATGCGGCTCTGAAAGCCGAGGTGCTCCGCCGCGCCCGGCAGCGGATCCTGGTGGCGCACGCCGGCAAGTGGGGCCAGCCCGCGACGCTGGTCTATGCGCCGTGGAAAGCGTTTACGCATGTTGTCACCGACCACGTTCTGACCCACGATCAAAAATCCCACCTCGCCGCCGCCGGCGTCGGTATGAACAGATAATTTCCATGAAAATCGCCCGCCTCTACCGTCTCTTCAATCCCAAGACCAACCGCTGCTTCGACGTCGCGCTGGATCACGGCTTCTTCAACGAAGGCGCCTTCCTCAGCGGCATCGAGAACATCCAACAGGCGGTGGAAACCCTCGTAGCCGCCGCGCCGGATGCCATCCAGCTGACCATCGGCCAGGCCCCGCAGCTGCAGCGCATTCCCCTGCGGCCGAAGCCGGCGCTGGTGCTCCGCACCGATGTCGCCAATGTTTACGGCACCCAGCTGCCGCGCACGCTCTACTCCCGCATGATCGAGGAACCCGTCGTGCAGGCCGTGCGCCTCGACGCGGCCTGCGTCGTGGTGAATCTGTTCCGTATCCCGGACCAGCCGGAGGTCGCCGACCAGTGCATCCAGAATATCCTGCGTCTCAAACCCCAGTGCGAACAATACGGCATGCCGCTCATGATCGAGCCGCTGGTCTTCCAACCCAACGCCAAGGCCGGCGGTTACATGGTGGACGGCGACATCAACAAGATCCTGCCGCTCGTCCGCCAGGCCGTCGAGCTCGGGGCCGACATCATCAAGGCCGACCCGTCCGACGACGTGCTGCAATATCACCGCGTGATTGAGATCGCCGGCAGCATCCCCGTTCTGGTCCGCGGCGGCAGCAAGGCGCCCGAGGCGGAGATTCTCGTGCGCACCGAGGAGCTGCTGAAGCAGGGCGCCGCCGGCATCGTTTACGGCCGCAATATCATCCAGCACCCCAAACCCGCCGCCATCACCAAGGCCCTCATGGCCGTGGTGCACGACGGACTCACCGCCCCGCAGGCGATGCGTTTTCTCCGCTGATCCCGATGACCGCCACCTCTGCCACGATCCGCGTCGGCATCATCGGCGGCGGCCTCATGGGCCGCGAAGCCGCCAGCGCGCTCGCCCGCTGGTTTGCGCTGGTCGATTTTCCCGTGCGCGCCGAACTCACCGGCGTCTGCGATCTGCAGCCCGCACTGCTCGACTGGTTCCGGCAGGTGCCGACCGTGAAGCATTTCGCCACCAATCACCGCGACCTGCTCGCGCGCGAGGACATCGATGTGATCTACGCTGCCGTGCCGCATCACCTGCACGAGGAAATCTACCTGGATGTGCTGCGCGCCGGGAAGGACCTGTTTGCCGAAAAACCCTTTGGCATCGATCTGGCCGCGGCGCGCCGCATCCGTGACGAAGCCAAGCGGCTCGGTCGCTTTGTGCGCGTCTCCTCGGAATTTCCCTTCCTGCCCGGCGTGCACCGCGCGTGGCAACTGGCGGCCGGCGGCGCGCTCGGCCGGGTGCTGGAGGCGAAATGCGCCTTCCTGCATTCGAGCGACCTCGATCCGCTCAAGCCCATCAACTGGAAGCGGCAGGCGAAGTTCTGCGGCGAGATCGGCGTGATGGGCGACCTCGGGATGCACGTGGCGCACGTGCCGCTGCGCCTCGGCTGGAAACCCGCGACCGTTTACGCGCAGTTGCAGAAAATCTATCCCGAGCGGCCCGACGGCAAGGGCGGCATGGCCGCGTGCGACACGTGGGACAACGCCACGCTGCACTGCGCCGCGCCGATCGCCGGCCACGCCACGCCGCTGACCTTGGAAATGAAGCGCCTCGCGCCCACGGAGACGAATACCTGGATCTTCGAGGTGCTCGGCACCGAGCGCGGCGTGCGGTTTTCGACCAAGGAGCCGAAAACCTTCTGGAGCTACCGGCGCGACAAGGAGCAGTGGTGGGAGAAGACCGACCTCGGCTTCGCCACGCCCTTCAAGACCATCACCGGCGGCATTTTCGAGCCGGGCTTCCCCGACATTCTCCAGCAGATGTGGGCGGCTTTCATCGCCGAGCGCGCCGGTTTGCTGGGCGACAAGTTCGGCTGCGCCACGCCGGACGAAGCGGTGGCCCACCACGAAATCTGGGCCGCGGCGCTGGCTTCGCACCGCGAACAACGGGTCGTGCCGTTGTAATCGGTCCGCACCCCGCCATCGACCTCACCCCATGAAACGCTCCGAACTCAACGCCGCTTACCAAGCCGCCCGCGCCTGTTTCGCCCGCCATCACTGGACGCTGCCGCCCGCGCCGCGGTGGGATATCACGGATTTTGGTCTGCGCGATTTTCCGCGCTTCGGTCTCACGCTCATCAACCTCGCGACCGAGCCGGAGTATTGCGAAAAGCTCATGCATGCGCGGCGCGGCCAGACCACGCCGTGCCACACGCACGCGAAAAAGAAAGAGGACATTATCTGCCGCGCGGGGGAACTCACGCTGAAGCTCTGGCCGCAGCGGCCTGACCGCGGGAGCAGCCTGCCGCCAACCCTGGTCGTGCCGGTCAACGGCGAGCCCGCCACCCTGCGGACCGGCGAGCCGTTTGCCCTGCCGGCCGGTTCGCGCATCACCCTCGTGCCCGGTGTCTGGCACGAATTTTATCCGACGAGCGATGAGTGCATCATCGGCGAGGTCTCCACGGCCAACGACGACCTGCACGACAATTTCTTCCTCAATCCGGAGGTTGGCCGCTTCCCCGGCATTGAGGAAGATGAGCCGGCCCTGATTCGCCTCATCTCGGACCGTTGAATCCCATGCGCTCCGGAATCCTCGCCGCCGGCAACTGGCTGATCGACCACGTGAAACTCATCGACGCGTGGCCGCCGCAGGACGGCCTAGCCAACATCACGGGCCAGTCGGCCCACAACGGCGGCGGCCCTTACAATGTGCTCAAGGATCTGGCGAAACTGCGCGCGCCGTTCCCCCTCGCCGGACTCGGCCTGGTGGGCGACGATGAAAACGGCCGCACCATCGTCGCCGACTGCGCGGCCCATGGCATCGACACCGCGCGGCTGCGGGTGCGCTCCGGCGCGGGCACGGGTTACACCGACGTGATGACGGTGCGCGCCACCGGGCGGCGGACTTTTTTTCACCACCGCGGAGCCAATGCGCAACTGGGTCCGGCGGATTTTGATTTCACGGGTGTCAATGCGCGACACCTGCACCTTGCCTACCTGCTGTTGCTCGATGCCCTTGATTCTCCCGGCGCCGACGGCCGGCCGCGCGCGGCGGAAGTGCTGGCCCGGGCGCGCGCGGCGGGATTGCGCACCTCGCTCGACTGCGTGAGCGAGAACAGCGACCGGTTTCAATCGGTCGTGCTGCCGGTATTGCCGGAGGTGGACGTGCTGTTTACCAACGATTACGAGGCGGAAAAACTCACCGGCCTGACACTGGGCCGCGGCGATTCCCTTGATCGGACGCAGATTGAGGCGGCCGGCCGCACGCTGATCGCGGCCGGGGTGCGCGATTGGGTCATCCTGCATTATCCGGAGGGCGCCTGTGCGGTCGGTCGCTCCGGGGCGGTGCATTTTCAAGGCGCGGTGCGCCTGCCGCCGGCGGAAATCGCCGGCACGGTCGGCGCGGGCGATGCCTTTGCGGCCGGCGTGCTATACGGTCTGCACGAAAGGTGGCCGATGGAGCGTTGTCTGGAACTTGGCGTCGGCGTCGCCGCGGCCTCGCTGCGGCATCCGTCGTGTTCGGAAGCCGTGCCGCCGGCGGACGAATGCCTCGCGATGGGCCGGCGTTACGGGCACCGGTAAGCGATCAACTCAATTTTGCCAGCCGGCCTGCGACGTCGGCGCGGAAGCGGTCGATGTGGCCCAGCGTGAAGTTTTCGATGGAGAGGGAATCGTCCCGCACGAGTGGCGTGAGGTCGAGGGCCCAGGCAACCTCGGAGAATTTGTCGGTGGCGTGCGAAGTGTGGAAGGTGGCGTTGGCCTGACGGCGCCCGAGGGCGGCGGTGTCGTAGCGTTTGCCGCCCGCGATCTGCGACTGGAAGACTTGTATGAGCGACAGCGCGAGCTCCGGGTGTGCGGCGCAATCCAACGCGATTTTTTCGTCATCCAACAGCCAGTCGAGTCCGCGCCAGGCTTCAATGCCGAGCACGCGTGCGGGCCGTTGGGCGGCCGGCAGCGACCGGATCGCTTCCAGACAGCGCAGCAACACAGCCACGTGGGTGTCGTGCTTGTCGAGCGGCTGGTGCAGATAAACCGCCTGCGGTCGGCAGGCGGAAAAGATGGCGGTGAGATCCGCCCGCACGCCGGCGTGGCCGGATTTTTTTACGTCGGCGCTCGGGTGGCCGAGCTGGAGCTGCAGATTGTAGCGGCCGAGGCGGGCGGCCTCGCGCTGTTCCTCGATCCGCACCTGTTTCATCTGCTCGTCGGTATGGCTTGCAAAAGGGCCGCTGCGCGGTGAGCCGGCACCGTTGGTCACGACCACACCGGTGAAGAACCGGTCGGTGCGGCCATAGCACTCGGCGACGGCCGGCCAGGCATTGATCTCGATGTCGTCCTGGTGCGCGATGACGCAGAGATGGGTGGTGCGCGCGAGGGCGGCGGCAGGATCGCCGCCGTTGGGCGCGAAAATATCGGCTTCAGGGCGGGAGAATTTCATCGGCGGGAAACCTGTTCGAGGATGCGGTGCATTTCATCCTGACGGGTCTCGATGTCGCGCACGAGGGCGAACTGCGTGCGGCAGCGGTCGAGGTTGTGGCGTGGGTGGGCGATTTTGTAATAAGTGTCGCCCTGCAGGTAGTCGGTGAGAAAGCGCAGGCCGTTTTCGTAGGTCATGAGTTTGCCGGCAAAACCGAGGTGGGCGCGCTCGGTGGCGTTGAGGACGCCGCCGACGGCGGAGTCGAGATAGCCTTCCACGAGCACGCGGAAATAGGGCAGCACGAGCCGCATGTTTGCCGGGTTGGGATCATCCTCGGCGGCGGAGCTGGCCGAGGTGCGCATCATCTCGCCGAAATCGTAGAGGGGCAGTCCGGGCATGACGGTGTCGAGGTCGATGACGGCCACGGCGCGGTGGGTGGTGTCGTCGAGCATGACGTTGTTGATCTTGGTGTCGTTGTGGGTGACGCGCTCGGAGACTTCGCCCTTGGCGAGCAGGTTCAGCAGCACGTCCGCATCGCTCTCCCGTGAAAACGCGAAGTCGATTTCCGCCCGCACGGTCGCGGCCCGGCTGGCCCGGTCCTCCTGCAGGGCGCAGCGGAAATTTTCGAAGCGGCTGCGGGTGTGGTGAAAATTGGGGATCGTTTCCTGGAGCCGGCCGCCCGGCAGGTCGGCGAGCTTGGCCTGAAAGTCGCCGAAGGCGGTGGCGGCTTCGCGGGCTTCGGCTTCGTTGGTCACGCGGTCCACGGTGTGCGCACCCTCGATGAAATCATAAACCCGCCACCAGTTGCCGGCTTCGTCACGGATGACCGGCCGGCCGTCGTGCGCCGCCACGAGCGCGAGGGCGCGGGAGCCGGGGCCATCCTTGGCCGCGAGGTGGGCGGTGACGCGCTGCACGTTTTCCATCAGGGCCGGGACGTTTTTAAAAATATGGTGGTTGATGCGCTGGACGACGTAGCGTTTGGGCGTGCTTCCGCTGGTTTCGCAGTGGACGACAAAGGTGTCGTTGATGTGGCCGCTGCCGTAGGGCGCGGCGGATAAAAAGCGACCGACCAGCGGAAACTGGCGGAGGATATCGGGGAAGTGGGCGGGGACGGGCGTGCGGCTCATGCGGGCAGGGAAAGTTGAAACGCAAACGTGCTTCCGCTGGCGATGGTTTTTGTGCGTTTCGGCTCTGTCCGCTTGCTGCCGACCTGCAGGCAGCGCAGACTCAAACGGCCTCCGTGCACGTGCAGGGTCGCCTCCGGTCCGCGCCGCCGTGGACGAATGACGATCGCACCCCATGCGGTTCCCGTGGTCCACGGCCAGGTGACCGGCTGTTTGGGTGCAGCGAAGCGCAGGGTGCGCGTGAGGGCGGAGTAATGAAAGCCGGTGAAAGCCGGGATGAGGCCCCAACTGGCGAGGGCGCGGGCGTAGTGGTGGCCACATTCGGCTTCGTCGAAGGGATTGCGCTTGCGGCCGTCGTAGCGGGCGCGGATGTCGCGCACGATTTTCAGCCCGTCGCGCTCCAGGCCTTCCTGCAGCAGGTGAACGGCCACGCAGTATTCGAAGCCGGTCATGACCTCGGTGTAGTAGGGGAAGGGCCGCGCCGGCCGGTTGCCCCGCGGATACGAAGCCATGAGGAGGGCGGTCTCGTCGCCGAGCACATAGCTCCGCATGTGGTTGAAATGACCGGCAAATCCTTTCCGCCGGTTGTGCGTGAGCACCGCGCGGAGCGCTTCGCGCTCGTGTTCCGGGTCGAGCACATGGCCGAGATCCTCGAAGTGGGTGTTCACCTGCCCTGCGAGCTGGTCGATCAGGCAGCCGGCCCCGAGCTGGAAATCCGGATTCGCCGGGTCCTTGGCACCCATGCCGACAGCCAGGCCGGGCCGCACTTGCTCCCAGCTGGCGACCGGGCGGATGTGGTGCTCGTAGTAGTCGCCGTTGAACAGGTTTGCATCCACCCAGGCCCGGCCGCGGGCAAACAAATCGTCGCACTTGGCCGCGAAATCCGGCTCGCCCACGGCCCGCGCCATCGCCGCGGCGGCGCGCAGCGCCCCGAGATACCACGAGGCCATCTGCGGGTTGGGGCCGAAATACTCCACGTCCATCGTATTGTGCTGGCAGCCTTCCATGACGCCGTCCTGGTCGGCATCCCAGCTGCCGGGCAGCCAGGCGAATTCCAGCGCCCGCCGGGCGTGCGGCCAGAGCGCGCGCAACCAGATTGTGTCACCCGAGAGCCGCCACTCGCGGTGCAGTTTCAACAGACAGCCCATCTGTCCGTCGGCGGCGGCGAGCCGGTGGCTCGCGCCCGGTTTGAGCGGCAGACCGACGCGAAAGCCCATCAGCCCGTCCTCGAACATCGCATGGTCGGAAAATTCCGTCTCACGCATCGAGCGGGCAAGATCGGGAAAGAGATGCGCCGTGGCGTGTTCGTAATTCCACACGTGCGTGCAACTCCCGTGGCAGCTGCCCTTGCGGTCGAAGCAGCCTTCCCAGCCGAAGAAGCGCCCGTCGGCGGTGCGGAAACAGGTCTGGGAACGCAGCGTCGAAAGATTGAACAGCGCGGCTTCGCGAATCTCCGAGGGCAGGTCGGAATCGGTGACACTCCGCACAAATGTCAATGTGTCGCGTTCCAGCGCCGGCCAATGCCGGACGGCGTGCGCGGCGGCGGCCCAGGCGTCGGCAAACCGCGTAGTGTAGTGATTGCCCACGATGGCAGACTTTTCCCCCGCCGGTGCACCCCACGCCTCCCGGTTGGGGAAATGCCAGGCAAGGATGAAATCCACCGTGCGCCGGCCGCCGGGCGGAATCTCGACATTGACGGCGAGTGAGGCGGTGGGGGTGTCGGTGCGCGCGCTGCGTTCCTCGATTTTCCCGTCTGCGGTGAAGTCGTCCCAGAATTCCAGCAGGGCATCGCTCCAGCCGAAATCCGCCCAGGCCGTGCGGTGTGTAACCCCGTGCTTCGCCGTGGTGGCCAGAGCCAGTGTGCCTTGCGCGGGATGATCGGCGGCGGCGCCATCCGAGCGCAGCAGGATGCCCTCAAGGCCGTTGGCGCGGCGGTGGGTGTTCACATTGCCCTTGGCGCCGGCGGGGTTGTGTTTGCCGCGGAATTCATCCGTCTCCAGCTCCCAACCGTCCACGCCGATGAAATTGGGCAGCGCAGCGGCCACGGCCGCCTGCACCGGAGCCCGGGAGGGATTGTGGAGCCCGATGCGGATGAGGGCCACCGGGAGACCGCTTCGTGCGCTGTCGCCGGGGATGAGCGGGTTGAAAACCTGCATCGTCGCGCGGAGCGGCACCGCGTCATCGGCCAGCTCCAGTTGGCCGAAAGGATAGGCGGCGTGAAATTTTGCCCGACGAAACCGGGGGAGACCGGCATTGGGCATCGGCGCTCCTTCCGCGCCTTCCCATTCGCCGACCGGAAGCGGACCCTCGAGCAGACGCGTTACGGGGGCCGTTCCGTGTTTGGCCGCACGCAGGGCGAAAAACGGCGCGGCGCGGCCCTGCCCGACGGGCGTGAAGCCCTTGGCGGGCCGGTTGGCAATTTCCCAGTGCCGCCAGGCGCCCCAGCCGCAGAAGGAAACTGTGCCCGTGCCGATACCTCCGACGGGCAGCGCGAGGCGCGCGAGTTTTTCTCCGGTGTAGGTCTTGAGGATGGGCCAGTCGTTCATGGGGTTACCGCCCAATACGGATTGCAGGGATTCACTCCGAGGGAATCACAAAATGCAGGCCGGCGGCAAACCCGAGTGGACCGGCCGGTCCGTCAGAACAGCCGGTCCGGGTAGTGTCCGGCCTGCACCAATGCCGCGAGCGCGGCGACGGTGCGCGGCCGATCTTCGCGGTAAGTGACGCCGAACCAAGTGGAGGCGGTGGGCAGGACCTTCACACTGGCCGTGCCGAAACTGATCATGGTGGCGACGGCGGCCGGGAGATAGAATTCGCTTTTGGTTTCCCGGCCGCGTTCGGCGAGAAAGGTGCGCAACTGCGCATCCAGCCCCGCGAATAGGGCCGGGGTGAAGCCCCAGCAGTTCATGGACACGATTTCATCGCCGGTGAACTTGCGTCCACGACCGACGTCGGCGGACAGGATCCCGGTCTGCTCGACGATGGTCTGCAGCCGGCCCTGCGCATCGGCGGTGCAGAGGCCCCGGGAAACGGCGCCGTGTTCCGAGAGGGTGTTGGCCAGCCGGAAGCCTACCATGGCGAACTGCGCGGCGAGTGTGCTTGGGGTGCGATGACCCGACATCGGATCGAAGCCGCGCGCCGCCGCCGCCGGGCTGGCGAGAAAAGCGCCGAGCTGGCGGAAAGAATCGGCCCCGTAAAAGTCATCGGCGTTGATGACGGCAAACGGCTCGCGCACCGTCTCGCGGGCGCACCAGACTGCGTGCCCGGTGCCCCAGGGTTTTTCCCGATCCGGCGGCGGAGAAAAGCCCTCCGGCAGGGTGTCCAATCCCTGAAAGACATAGTCCACCGCGATGCGCCCGGCGTATTTATCGCCGACCTGGCGGCGGAAGACTTCCTCAAAATCGCGGCGGATGATGAACACCACCCGGCCGAACCCGGCGCGCAGGGCGTCGAACACCGCGTAATCGAGCACGGTTTCACCGGAAGGGCCGACCGGGTCGAGCTGCTTCAGCCCGCCGTAGCGGGAGCCCATGCCGGCGGCGAGGACGAGAAGGGTGGGCTGCATTTGTCCGCCAACAGAACCCGGTTTTTCCCGCGCTGCAACTCCCGGGAATGGCACGAAACAGGCGGGCCACCCGCATCTTGTTTGTCATCATTGCATGACAAACCGGCTTGGGCGCGGGGGAGGGTGGACGGTTTGAAGCGGGCACAAAAAAGCGGAGGTGGGGTTTGCCCACCTCCGCTGCGATTTTTGTCGGACTGCGCGGGTTGCGCGCGGCGACGGCTTAGAAGCTCACGCGGGTCGTGAGGGCGATCTCACGGCCGGCGTTGTAGTTCCAGCCACCCTCGCTGTAGAACTTGTCGGTCAAGTTCGTGACATTGAGGTTGAACGCCGTGCGGATGCCCCAGATCTCGGTGTTGTAGCCGAGGAGGAGGTCGAACACCGTGTAGTCGCCGGCGGTGGCGCCGCCGAAGCGCGGATCCCAGTCACGCGACTGGCTGATCACGATCTCGGAACGGTGGCGGAGGCCGCCACCGACGGTGAAGCCCGCGAGGGGACCATCCGTGAACGTGTATTTGTTCCACAGGTTGACCGAGGTCTTCGGGGCATTCGCGAGGCGAAGGTCGAAGGTCGCGCTGTAGTTGATGTTGTTGGTCGCAACGGCCGGGTTGGAAACCACCTTGGCCGTCCACATGTTGCCATAGGAGAACACGGCCTGGTAGTTGCGGTTCGGCGTCCAGATGACCTCGAGCTCAAGGCCTTCCGTGCGCTGCTTGGCGTCGGCCGAGAACCAACGGACCACGTTGTTCTGGATGCCGGTGGCGGTGTAGTTCAGCGGCTCGTTGCGCTGAGCCTCGACGTCGTCCACGCGGAGGCTGGTGCGCTCCGTGCGGAAGAGGGCGACCGTGGCGACAATCTTGTTGTCGAACAGGGTCGTCTTGATGCCGATTTCCTCGTTCACGCCTTCCTCGTTGGAGAGGAAGGAGTCTGAGCCCGCGGCCTTGATGCGGGCAACTTCAGTGTCAGGGTTTTTGCCCTGCTCGATGGCGCGGGCCCGCACCGTCGATTCGGCATAGATGGCCTTGAAACCGCCGTTCGGGAGGTAGGACGTGCTCTTGCCGGCGTAGACGTTGATCTCGGGCGTGATGGCGAAGGTCGCGCCATACTGCTGCGAGTCACCCTCGAGGACGCCCAGCAAGCTGCGCTGATAGGCCTCGTTCATCTCACGCAGCGCCCACTCGCTCTGCGGGATGATTTCCAGCATATTGGAGCTGTCGGCACCGGCCGGGGTATCATACCACGGCGGGTTGGAGCGCAGCTGCTGCTGGCGGTTGTAGGTCTTCTCTTCGCGGTAACCGGCCATCACGTTGAGGCGGTCGTCGAAGAACGCACCCTGATAGCTGAGGTAAACCTCGGAGTTCCGCGGACGGTAGCGGTCGATCACGGGGCGTTCGCGCTCGGTGATGCGGGCGATGTCGGGGAACACGTGCAGGGTAGGGTCGTAGCGGGTGAAGACCTCGAAGGCGGTCATGAGGTTGCCGGCGCGGTCGCGTAGGGCCTGCAGACCGAAGGCGCCGGTGTTGCCCACGCCGGGGATGCCTTCGAAGTTGGTGCCCGCAGGGGCGCCTGTGACGTTGGCACCGGTCGGGGCCGCCGGGGAGGAGCCGCCGAACTGGTTGTCACCGGCGCGGTGGATGCCGCCGAACAGGAGCTTGTTCTTGATGCCGAACGTCTCGAACGAGATCACATTGTCGAGGATGTGGTCGGTCGGGTCGACGTCGTAGAAGCGCCAAGTCAGGCCGGGGAGGACGTTGAACGTCTCGCCGTCGGCATTCGGGCGGGCTTCAGACTTGCGCTCGAAGTAGTAGGCATGGGCCCAGTTGTAGGTATACTTCGTGGTTAGCCACTCGAAGGGCCGGAAGTCCACGGTGATGGAGAGGTTGGTAACCTCTTCATCGGTGGTGCTGCCGGGGCCCCAGGGGTTGAAGTCCCGCGGGTCGCCGCTCTTGGCGCCCTGGCCCCACATCAGGTCGCGGTAAACGCCGCGGTTGAAGGAGGAGGCTTGGTAACGGGCTATGTTCTGGTTGCCGGCGGCGTTGCGCGTGTCGGTGATCCAGTTGCTGTAGCCGCCGCCGTCCGCCACGCCCGCGATGCGGGTGCGGTAGAGGGCCTGGCGATCAGCCGTGGGCAGCGCGGGGTTGATACCGGCCGCGTTCATGAGGGCTTCGGAGGGGTTCTTGTAAGCATCGAACCAACCGTCGGCCCACAGCCAACCACGGGCGGCGAGGTTCTCCTTGCGCTCGGTGTATTCGAACTCCACGCGGGCCTCGAGCTTGTCGTTGTAGCGGATCTTCATCTGCGGCTGCACCGTGAAGCCACGGCGGCGCTCGAAGTCGCGCTCAAAGGACGAGTTCTCCCAGCTGATGAAGTTGCGGAAGGCGATCTTGTCCTTCAGCAGCACGGTGTTCTGGTCGTAGGTGGCCTTGTTGCCGCCCCAGGCCGAACGCCGGTAGCTGAACTCCGTGGGCAGGTTGCGGAATTCGGCCTGCTTGGAGATGTAGTTGATGACGCCGCCGGGGAAGGCCTGGCCGAAGAACACGGAGGCCGGACCGCGGATCAGTTCCACGCGCTCGATGTTGTCGAGCGAGTAAACGGTGTAGCGGCGGACGGAGTTCTTCAGGCGGGCGTTGATCGGGAAGCCGCGGGTGGTGAAGTTGCCCGAGGGGGTGAAGCCGGTGGCCGGCTGCAGGATGCCCATCATGGTGTCACCGGCGGAAGTCGCGGCATAACGCAGGACATCGTTGATGTTGTCCAGGTTGGTGTCGCGGATGAAGTCCTCGGAGAACACCTGGATCTGCAACGGGGTGTCCATGATGCGGGCACCGATGCGGGTCGCGGTGACGGAGTTGGTCTTGATGTAGCCGTAGTCCTTCTGGCTTTCGACTTGGAACGGCGACAGCCGGACGACCTCGCCTTCGTCTTCATCGTCGGTGGCCACGGCCTGGGCCCACACGGGGGCGGCAGACAGGGCGACCAACGCGGCCAAACAGGCGGCCAAGCTGCGCTTGGTCACCGGAGCTGGGTAGCTGGTTTCTTGGTTCATTGGGTTTTGTGGTGGTTTCTAGTTTGGTCCGGCAGGAGGCCGGGCCCAAAGCGGTTGAAGGGGATCTCTGCGCCCATGAAACGCCCATCCGGGAACAAACCACCCCCCGGTGGTATCCGGCCGGGAAATCAGAACCGGCCGGATGCGTTCGGAGAGGAGCAGACGCACGGGCGCAGAGAAAGCGGGGAAGCTGGGGGAACCGGGGGGCAAGACATGGGAATGCTATCAACTACGCGGGTCGGCGGCTATGCTCCTGACTACCCAATCCAGGGTAGGCGGTCTCCAGGGCGGGAAAGCCGGGGCGGATGACCCGGCCGTCCGTGGTGATGCGCACCAGACCCAGGCGGATCGCCTCGCGCACCAGCCGGCCGCTGCTGCTGATGCCCAGTTTGCGCATGAGGTTGCGACGGTGGGTCTGCACGGTCGCGACACTGATCCCGAGTTTGCCGGCCACCGCCGGGTTGAGACTGCCGTCGCCAAGCTCCGCCAGCACCCGGGTTTCCATGGCCGTGAGCTTTTGCATCGTTTCGCCAGGCGCGGCCCGGACGATGATGGCGTCGCGCAGGGACGGACTGAGGTAGGAGCCGCCGTCGGCCACCAACCGCAGGGCCCGGACCAGCCCTTCGGCGGATTCCTCCAGGGTGTCGATCAATCCGTCGAACCGGGATTCGCGCAACGTCTGCAGGGAGTGCTCTTCCCGCCGGTGGGAGGCGACCAGGACCCGCCCGGAGAGTTTTTCGCGCGCGATGACCGGCAGCAGATCGACGCCGTCCATGTCGGGAAAAGTCAGGGCGAGCAGGAGCACGTCGGCCGGCCGGATCCGCAGCTCGGCCAGGGTTTCGCCGCCGCTGCAGCAGGCGACAAATTCCGCCCGGGGAAATGCCCGGGCGCACACGCCCTGCAAGGCGTCGGCGTAGGTGCGGCCCCATTGGGCGATGACCACCCGGCGGACCCAATCCGGCGACGCTGCGCCCAACGGGCGCAGGCTTGGGGCCGGCAAACTGGCAGCGGGGGGTGGCATGCGGTGAGACCAAGGGCCTCAACCCTACGATGCGCCGGCCCTGAAAATCAGTTACAGGCCAGCCGAAGAAATTCCCCGCTTCGGATCATCGCCGGGAGAAACGGACACAAAAAAGCGGAGGTGGGCGAACCCACCTCCGCTGCGATTTTTAGGCCTTTAAGCTTTCGCGGTTGCGATGGCTCAGAAGGTCACGCGGGTCGTGAGGGCGATCTCCCGACCGGGCGCATAGTTCCAACCGCCTTCCTGATAGAGCTTGTCCGTCAGGTTGGTGACGTTGAGGTTGAAGCTCGTGCGCACGCCCCAGATCTCGGTGTTGTAGCCGAGGAGGAGGTCGAACACGGTGTAGTCGCCGGCGGTGAGGCCGCCGCGGCTGGCATCCCAGTCGCGGGCGTTGGCGATGACGATCTCCGAGCGATGGCGCATGCCGCCGCCGACCGTGAAGCCGGCGAGCGGCCCGTCGGTGAACGTGTATTTGTTCCAGAGATTGAACGACGTTTTGGGCGCGTTCGCGAGCCGGGTGTTGAACACGGCGTTGTAGTTCACGTTGTTCGGCGCAACGGAGGGGTCGGCCGAGGTCTTGGCGGTCCACATGTTGCCGTAGGAAACGACCGCCTGGTAGTTGCGGTTCGGCGTCCAGATGACCTCAAGCTCAACGCCCTCGGTTTCCTGGGTGGCGTCGGCCGAGAACCAGCGCAGGATGTTGGCCGTGCGCACGCCGTTCTGGTCGTAGTTCAGCGGCTCGTCCGTCTGGGCGGCCACATCATCCACGCGGCGGTTCGTGCGCTGGAGCTGGAAGTAGGCCAGCGTGGCCACGACCTTGTTGTCCCAGAGCGCGGTCTTGACGCCGAACTCGATGTTTTCACCGAGCTCATTGGACAGCACGTCATCCGAGCCTTGGGCGCGGATGCGGGCCACCTCGGTGTCGGGGTTGCGGCCGAGCAGCACCGCCCGGGCGCGGACATCCGTCTCGTTGTAGATGGCCTTGAAGCCACCGTTCGGGAGGTAGGATGTGCTCTTCCCGGCGTAGACGTTGATCTCGGGCGTGACCGCGAAGGTCGCGCCATACTGCTCGGAGTCACCGCTCTGCACGGTCAGCAGGCTGCGCTGGTAGGCCTCGCTGATGTCGTAGACCGCATACTGGCTGGGATTGAGGATATCCAGCATGTTGCTGCTGTCGGCGCCCGGAATGGTGTCATACCACGGCGGGTTGGAGCGCAGCTGCTGCTGGCGGTTGTAGGTCTTCTCCTCGCGGTAACCGGCCATCACGTTGAGGCGGTCGTCGAAGAACGAGCCCTGATAGCTGAGGTAAACCTCGGCGTTCCGCGGACGGTAGCGGTCGATCACAGGGCGCTCACGCTCGGTGATACGGGCGATGTCGGGGAAGACGTGGATCGTAGGATCGTAGTGCGAGAACACCTGCGCGGCCGTCATCAGGTTGCCCGCGCGATCGCGGAGGGCCTGCCGCTGGAAGGCGCCGGTATTGTCACTGCCCGGAATGCCTTCGTAGTTGACGCCAAAGGGCGAGTTGCCGCCGAACTGGTTGTCACCCTCGCGGTGCAGACCGCCGAAGAGCACCTTGTTCTTGGTCCCGGCGATGTCGAAGGAGATCACATTGTCGAGCAGGTGATCAACCGGGGCGACATCGTAGTGGCGCCAGGTGAGTCCGACCAAGGTGTTGTAGGTCTGTCCGTCGGCGTTGGGCCGGGCCTGGGCCTTGCGCTCGAAGTAGTAGGCGTGGGCCCGGTTGTAGGTGTATTTGACCGACCACCAATCGAACGGATGGGCGTCAATCGTGACGGTGAGGTTGGTCACCTCCTCGTCCGTGGTGGAGCCGCGGCCGTGCGGGTTGAACTTCCGGTTGCCCTCCATGGCCATGAAGGTGGCGCCCTGCATGAAGTTGTCGTTGGTCCAGATGGGCAGCCCTTGGTCGCCGGCGGCGTTGCGCACGTCGGCCATCCAGTTGCCGACACCCTGGTTGCCGATCCGGGTGCGATAGGCCGCGACATCGGCCGGGTTGTTCGGGTCAAGCCCGTGCAACGCCATCAGGTTGGCCGGCGGACTGGCATAGGCATCGAACCAGCCCTGGGGCCACATCCAGGCATGGGCGGCGCGGTTTTCCTTGCGCTCGGTGTATTCGAATTCCACGCGGGCCTCGAGTTTGTCGCCCACGCGGATTTTCGCCTGCGGCTGGATGGAAAAGCCCCGGGTGCGCTCAAAGTCGCGCTCATAGGAGCTGTTGGT
>JAHCLN010000028.1 GCA_026125215.1 Opitutaceae bacterium | reverse complement strand
CCTCCTCCAGGCCGTATTCCATGACGCGGCTGAAGCTTTCGTTGACCCACTCGATGTCGCCGGCGGGAGAGGTGATGAGAACGGGGTTGTCGGTTTTGGCGGCGACGAGGGAGAGCTTGCGGGCCTCGGCCTGGCTGGCGCGCAGCATCTGCTCGGCCTCGCGGCGGGCGGTGATGTCCTGCATCGTGCCGACGATGCGGGTGGGCCGGCCGGCCTCGGTCGCGGCGACGGTTTTGGCCCGCGTGGAGATCCAGCGCCAGTTGCCGTGGCTGTCACGGATCCGGTATTCGGGATCGATGAAGGCCGATTCGCCGGCGAGCTGGGCCTCCAGCCGCGTGCGGTAGGCCGGGAGATCTTCCGGGTGCACGAGCGATTGCCACGCTTCCAGGGTGGCGGGCATGCGCTGGGGATCGTAGCCCAGCATGCTCCAGAGGCCCGGGCTGTAATAGGCGTGGTGGGTGGGAATGTTCCACTCGAAGATGCCGATGTGGGTGGAATCGAGCGCGAGCCGCAGGCGTTCGTCGGAGACCTTGAGCCGGGCCTCGACGCGGCGGCGCTCCTCGTTTTCGAGGATCAGGCGGCGGTTGGAGGATTCGGCGGCGCGCTGGCCGGTGCGGGCGCTGCGCGCGAGATGGACGCTCAGGCCGAGGAGAAAGCTGAAGCCCAAGCCGGCCGCGAGGATGATCTCCGGCAGATGCCGGCGTTCACGCACCAGCGATTCCTCCGAGGGGTGGAGGCTCAGGCGCAGCCGGCGATCGAGCACGGAATAGGTCTTTTCGAGCGTCAGGGAGGTCGGGCCCGCGGCCGTTTGCGGAAAACCGGTGGTGAAAGCCGGTTCGCCGGCGATGTCGATGCGGACGTGGTAATCGGCGCCGAGCTTGAGCCGCTCGCCAATCAGGGTGCGGAAGAAGCGCTGGTAAAAATACTCGGCCCCGGTGTAGCCGATAATCTCCCCTTTGAAGTAAATCGGCGCGTAGATGGCGATGCCCGGGCCCAGCCCCCCAAGCTCAATGGTGGAGGAGACCACGGGCTTGCCGGTGTCCCGCGCGCTTTCGAGCGCGGCGAGCCGGGCCGGGGTTGCGGCGTGGTCATAGGCCAGGGCGTCCTCGTTGCCTTCGACCGGATGCACCCAGCGCGTGCGGAAGTTCGGATGAATCCAGGTGATCGAGCGGCAGCCGAACGCCTCGGCGTCGCGCAGCTGCAGGCCGGCGTCAACTTCCCACACGGGCCGCGTGGGGATTTCGTTGCTCCATTTGCGCGTGAGCCGCTCGATGGTGTTGGCCTGGCGCTCGAGCTCCGAGCCGATCTGGATGGCCAGAGTCTCCATGGCGGTCTGGGTCCGTGCATTTTGGTAAACCCGTTCGCGCTCGCGGAGTCCGACCCAGAGGATGCAGGTGATGGTAAGCGCTGCGATGACCGCCGGGACGGGAGACCAACGCGGAGCCCCGTCCTCGATTTTCGAGGTGTCGCGCCAGGTCAGCACAAGCACGGCCAGGCCCAGCAGGATCAGACCGCCGGCGGTGACGGGGGAGACGGGCGTGACCGAGCCCCACATGTAAACGGCGGGCAGACTTCCGAGATAACCGAGCAGCGTGGAGACACCGATCGCGGCGATGAGCGAGCCCACGGCCGCCTTGGCCGGGAGGCAAAAGCGCACCGGCAACCGCAGGTGCTGGACCAGCAGGCCAAGACTGCCGAGGATGAGGCTGCCGGCGACGATCGCGGCGGTCTCGGCAGCGCCTGATCCAAACCACAGGCGCAGCAAATGCCCCAGGCCGAACAACCCGGGCAGGCCCGCGATGAGGAAGACGCGCGGCCGCTGCCATTCCCGCGCCACCAAGGCCACGCCGAAGAACAACAGGGAAAGAGCCACCCAGCCTGAAACCGGCATGGTATCCGGCAGCGGTTGCGTAAAAAGGGTGACGCCGAACAGCCCGCCAACCACGCTGAGCCCGCCCAAGGCCGTCAAGCTCCATGCCAGCGCGTGGGATGCGCGTTCCGGCCAGGAAAGCCGTGGCAATGTGGCGAGCGGATTCATTGGGGGATTCACCCTAGAAATGATTTGATTTTGTAGTCAGCGCAATCCCGATTCCGTGCGCAGAAGACCGCGGAGGGGGTTAGGGCTTGCCGGTTTTGCTTGGTTGGTTTGGCGGAGGTTCACCGGCAGTCGGTGCGGCGATATTTCGCAGCAGATTGCTGGGTCCGATGACGAACGCCCACTGGGGTTTTTCCAACGGGCCGCCGAGTTTGACTTCCAAAACACTGGAAAGCGGCGTCAACACGGCACCGACCATGTTTTTGAGGAAGAACCGGCTTTCCTGAAAGGGATAGATGCGCGCGTTGAAATCGAGGGTGCGGTCGGCGAGCGAATACGAGCCGTTGGCGGAGATGGCGGCGTTGGGGCCGGTGAGGTTCACGTCGGGAAAAACCAGCTTGGGCCCGGCCACGGTGAAATCGGTGTGCACGGAATTGAAGTCGAGCGCGGTGAAGAAAAGCAGCTCGGAAAGCAGCCCGAGCAACCGGATGCGGCCCAGGCCCGTGCCGTCGAGCTCGGCCCGGCCGGTGCCGGTAAAGCTGTAGGGATCGTCGAGCAGACCGCTGGCGGAGAGCGTGAGATCGAGGCCCACGTTGGCGGTGCCCTCAATGTAGGTGCTGGCCGGTGCGGGCGGACGGCCCTGCCGCTGGGCCGAGAATTGCTCCAGTTTCAGGGCAGCCTCGCGGAGGTTGGCCCCGGTAAGTGCAAGGTCAACGCCCAGACGCCGGCCGTCGGCGGGACCGTCGATCAGGATGCGCCCGCGTGCGACCCCGCTGCCGAAGCCCATCTCCACCGGCGTGAGGTCGAGCACCTCGTTGCGCAGTTCCGCGTTGAAGGACAGGTGCTGCAGGGGAAACCCGTGGTAGCTCAAAGGCCGGCCGGTGTGGCCGGTCACCTGCACGGCGCGCCGTCCGGGTTCGGCGGCCGCGGGCCCCGCGATCAGCCCGCGTGCGTGCAGCGTGGGTGCTTCCGTGAAACGGAACGGCGCGGTGATGGTGATCAATTCCTCGCCGACAAGCGGAGCCGCCTCATTGACGTCCAGCGTCGAGACAAAGTCGAAAGCCATGTGCTTCAGGACCGGCCGGTATTCCTGATGGGTGCGCGTAAAGGTGCCGCGGGCCGCACCGGCGCCGCTCGTGGCGTGGATCTCGAGCGCGTCGTAATAGTGCGGCCGGATGAACAGCCGGGTGATCGCGTGGTCGAGGTGGACCCCGCGGATCACCGGTTCACGGGCGTGAGCGAAGACAAACACGCTGGTGTCGGGGCCGCGGCCCCATTGGCCCGAGACCTCCACATCCGCGGTCGGCGCGCCCCGGGAAAAATCAAAGCCGGCCCAGAAATTCTGCCACCATTCCCTGAACCAGCCGCCGATGGCGGGCGGGTCGAGCCGTCCGTTCAGCAGGAAACGGAAATCCCGCGTGGCAAAGTCCTGTTCGAAACTGCCGCGGGCGAAGTTCGGCCCGATGCGGGCGAAGGCGTCCGTGGCCTTGAAATGGTTTGGGTCAACCCGCACCTGCCCGCGGGCTTCGTCCAGGATGACGCCGCGGGCGTTGATGGCGCGGGCCGCCACGCGGCCGGCCGCTTCGCTGAATTTCCACCCGGGAGCAATGGCCACCTCGAGGTCGAACCAAGGCGCCGACCCGAAGCCGATGAATCGCTTCAGGTCGCGATCGGTGCGGTGTCCGAGCCAGCCGATGATGTCCGGCGACACGTGGCCCGTGCTTTGCAAGGCCGCGCTTTTTTCCGTCAGGTCAACCGTGCCCGCCACCCACACGGGCTCGTCCAGCAGCCGGGCCAGCAGCTCGCCGCGCAGGCGTGGCCACTGTCCGCCTTCGATGCGCAGGGCCAGGTCGCGGGCAGCCAGGCGGTGGCCGGACGCGGCGCCCAGTGTCAGCTCCGCGGACGAAAAATCGAAGTGAGGGGCCGTGGGATTGAACCGCCCGCGCACGGTGGCCTGCACCCGGCGGGCTTGGATGCCCTGCGCCAGCCGCACGGTGCCGATTTGGGCTTCCACGCGGGTGAAGGTCGGGGCCGGACCGATCAGCGGAAGTTGCCACGAAAGTTCCAGCCTTTCTGCCGTGGCCTCGGGCAGGGTCAGACCACGCGCCAGCAGTGTGGCGCGCACGACTGCGCCGCGGGTCTCGGAAGGTGTCAGGACCAAGTCGAGCGAGGGGGCGTCGAATTTTTCCAAATGGCCGGCGAGTGTCACCAGATGGCGGCAGATTTCGGGGTAATGCCGGTTGAGCAACAGTGCGAGCGGCAGGGGCGCATCCGGCCGGTCATCGGTCAAGAGGGCGGCGTGCACGTCGCCCCGGGCGGTCAGCTGCAGGTTGGCGATGCGTCCGGCCAGCCGGGGCAGGTGCAAATGCTCCTCGGCGGGCCGGAGGGAAAAATCCAGGTCATGCACGAGCGGCTCGCTGCGGCCGGTGGGCGACAGCATGGCCGGCACGTTCAGGGTGATGCCCGCCGCATCGAGTCCGCGGGGTTCAAAGCGACCGCCGAGCAGGGCCCAGGGGTCGAGCGTCACGTGCAGGGCGCGGGCGGCGGCGACCGGATCCTCGAAGGCAGGCAGGAAGAGACGCACGTTTTCGAGCAGCACGCGCCCCGTGGGGTCGAAGCTGGCGCGGCCGAAGTCGAGGCGCACGCCGGAGGCGGCGAGACGTTCTTCGTAAGCCCGGAGCAGGAAAGGCGGCAACGACAGCTCGCGCACGCCGATGATGTAGAGCTGCAAGCCGAGCAGGAGGGCGAGGCCCAGCCAGAGGGACCAGACGCAGAAGGCCAGCAGGCATTCGCCGCAGAAGCGCACGCCTTGCCGGCAAAATTTCAGCCAGGATTTCATCGCGGCCGGTCAGAGGACATCGGGCTCAGGGGGCGGCCGGCGGAGCGGGCGGGCCGGGGTCGCGGCCGGCGTAGGTCACGGCCCAGAGGGCATCGAGGAGCGGCTGTTCGACGGCAAACACGGCGGCGAGTTCCGCCGAGCCGGCGATCTGCAGGCCGCCGCCGATCCGTTCCGACAGGTAGAGCGTGAAGGTCTCGGTCTGGCCGGTTGCGCCTCCGGGCAGGGCCAGCGTGGCGTCGAGGCGGTAGCGCCAGGTGCGGTCTTCGCCGCCGGCCGCGAAGGTGTCGGCAAATTCATCGAGCACGAAGTGCGCGGCCCGCAGTTTGCGCAGCTGCGCCGCGAGCCGGGCGGCGGGCGAGTCGGCCGGCACGGCGGTCAGGTCGTGCTCGCTGATCGTGGTGTCGTCGTTGAGGTCGACAATCCGCAGGGCGGTGATGCGGGTGGCGGCGGGCAGCTCCTGCAGCAGGCGTTCGCGGTAGGCGAGCGGGGACACGACGGTCTCGTCGAGGATCGCGGGATCGACGCCGTAGATGAAACGCTCGCCGGCGAGCCGGGCGTAGGCGCGGTCGTCGCGCGGGGTGGTGACGCCGACCTGGAGGGTGAGGGTGCGGGCGGCGCCCTGGGCGGGGTTGAGCGTGAGGGTGATTTCACGCTCGGGCCGGTTGAAGCCCCAGTTCTCGAGGTCGGCATCGCTGGGGGCGTCGCTCTGGAATTTCTGCGCCGCGAGGCGGCCGAGTTCATTGAGCAGGTCGGCGATGGCGTCCGCGTCCGCGGTGCGGGTGACGGTGCCGGCGCCGTCGGTGCGGCGGAGCAGCTGCCAGGGGGCACCGGCGGGAGCGGCCGGATCGCGCTGGAGCGTGACCGGCGGGGTGTCGGGTGCGGCGAGGGTGATGCGGGTGACCGTGCCCGGATCGAATTCGAGGAGGCGCGTCTCCCGCAGGACTTCCTGGGCATTGCGCAACGCGTCGAGCAACGCCGCCGGGAGCACGACGGTGAAGGCGGCGGATTTGCCCTCGAGCGCGGCCTGAAACTCGACGTCGGGCTGCGAACCGCCGGAGGCTCCCGTCATGGCGGTGGTGCCCAGCTCGGCGCCGAGGAGCAGGGTTTCGCTGCGGTTGTTGCCCTGCAGGCTGATGCGCAGGGACGGGGTGGAGGCCACTGTGGCGGTGTCGGCGGGGAGGAAGGAATGCACGCGCAGGTTGTTGAGTGCGTTGATGGCGAGCTCGGTGGCGGTCTTGTTGGCCCGGGCCACGATGGGCGCCTCAAAGGCCCAGCGGCCGGCCTCGCGCCGGATGCGCACGCGCACGTTGGCGGCGTTTTGGAGGGCGAGGGAGCGGGCCTCGAAGACGGGAATGGTGAACAGCGTGTCGGCGCGCAGCTCGGCCAGGTCGAGCGCCATGCTGCGGGCGAAGCCCTGGCTGACAACGTGGATGCGTTCGCCGTCGGGCGAAAGAATGTAGAGCCGGTTGCCCACCTTGGTTTCATCGCCGATGCGGAGGGTGAGCGGCGGCCGGCTGCCGGGCTCGCCGGAGCTGAAGGTGACGGTGAGCCGGGGTTCTGCGAGGCCGTAGTCGGCGAGGGACTGGTCGTTTTTGGCAAGGTCCGCGACACGGAAGCTGGTTTCGTGGTCGAGGAACTGCAGTTCGTTCACGATGCGGTTCACGGCGTGGGGATTGGCGGGCCACGCGATCGGCTCGGCCAGCGACCAGTCGCCGCCGCTGCGGGTGAGGCGGATGGTCGTGAGGCCGGGGCCGCCCAGGGTGAGTTCGCGGATGTCGGCGGTTTCGGGCCCCAGCACGCGCTTGCGGGCCTCGAGCGAGGCGCGTTCGGTGCGCCAGTGGCGCTCGAACTTGAAGATGAAGAAGAACAGCGCGACGTTGAGAAAAACGAGGACGAGGGTGACTTTGGTGCGCATGGTTCGGGCGGGTTTCAGTTGCGGCGGGACCAGTAAACGAAGAGCCCCAGGGCCGCGGCGACGGCGGGCAGGATGAGGAGCAGGCTGTAGCGCAGCCGGGTGAGTTCGAGCTGGTTGAGCGAGAGTTGGAAGCGCTGGATCGGCCGGGCGGGGATGTTGAGCTGGGTGTCGCGCTCGACGGCCCAGTTCACGGCGTTCAGGAAGAGGGCGAAGTTGCCTTCGTTGGTGATGCGGTGGTTGGTCACGACATCGTCGGTGCCGATCGCCACGACGCGGCCGCTCCGCACGCTGAAGGGGAGGTTGTCGCGCACCTGCACGCGTTCGGAGGCGACAATGACGCCGAGGCGGTTGGCCGGGGGCATGTTGGGCAGGCCCTTGAGGTCGATGCCGGGGTTGTATTCGGGCATGCGGCCGAGCCGGTATCCGGTCTCGCCCCAGGCGGTGGGGTAGGTGGCGGCGAGCGTGGTGACCTGGAGTTCGTCGTTGGCCGCGCGGCCGGGGTCGGGCCGCACGCTGCGGCACAGGCCGAGACGGAGCGTCAGGCGGTAGTCGATCAGCGTCTGGGTGATGGGGTGGGCCGAGAAGTTGCGGAGGATGAAATCGGCGTTGTCGGAATAGCTTTCGGGATTCGTGTCGTAGATCACGACGTCGTCCACGAGGATGCCCCAATCGTAAAGCAGGTCGTCGAGCCCGTGCGGGATGCCCGGGGCCAGCAGCAGGATCAGGCGGCCGGCACGGGTGCCGAGATACTGCCGGAGCAGCTCCTGCTCGCTGGCGTTGTAGCGTCCCTGCGGGGCGGCCGCGATGATGACGGCGGCGTCCTCCGGCACCGCGCGGGCGGTGGCGAGGGAAAGGTAGTCCACCGCAAAGTTGCGAAGCCGCAGCTGTTCGCCCAGCGCGGAGAGGCCGCGGTTGGGATCGACATCATCGGGCCGGAGTTCGCCGTGGCCGGTGAGGAAGTAGATTTTCTTTTTCTCGGGGCGGGAGACGTCGAGGATGGCCGCGGTGAGGACCTGTTCGCCCTGGAAAGCGGTTTTCTCGCGGTTTTCGAAGCGGTAGAGTTCGTCGAGGGTGACGACCCGGCGCTGGTCCCCGCTGATGAAGACAAGCACGTTGGGTTGGTCGAGGCCGAGCTGGTCGGCATCGCGGCGGCGCTGGTAGACGTCGATGTAGTCCACCGTGATGCGGCCGGCCGGCCGGCTTTCCGTGGTGTAGATGTATTCGCGCAGCAGGCCGTTCAGGTCGCGGTAGGCCTGGGCCACCTCGGGGTTGTCCGTGTCGGCGGTGAAAGTGGCGACGATGCGGACCGGCCGGTCGAGCTCGCGCAGGTAGGAGGCGGTCTCGGGCGAGAGCGAGTGGGCGCGCTGGCGGGTCAGGTCGAAGCGCCAGGCGTAGCTGCGGGCGAGGTAGTTGAGCCCGCCGAACAGGGTGAGGAAAAGCACGGCCTGCAGCACGAGGTTGATCGTGCGGAGCCAGCGGGCGGTGCGGAAGCTGTCGGGAGCGGTCATGGGTCAGCTGTGGAGGAGCTTGGCCTCGACGCCGAGGATGCTGAAGATGAGCGCGAGCACGGTCCCGCTGAGGTAGAAGAGCAGCTGGCGGGTGTCCACGACACCGCGGGTGAAGTCCTCGTAATGCTGGAAGATCTGCGCGTATTCCACCGTGGCCTTGACGGCCTGCAGCACGTCGCGCTCAAGCCAGGCGGCGTCGTCGAGGAAACGCAGGCCGATGATCAGGGCGAAGAGCATCGTGAAGCCGAGGATGCCGGCGACAGCCTGGTTGCGGGAAAGGGAGCTGGCGAAGACGCCCACGGCGATGAAAAGCAGACCCGAGACCGCGATGAAGAGGTAGCCGCCGAGCAGCGGGCCGGTGTCGAGGAAGCGCGCATCGCCGGCAAACTTGTGCAGAATCCAGAAGAACCCGCCGGTGGATCCCCAGAGCGTGAGGTAGAGCAGGTAGGCCGCGCTGTATTTGCCGAGCACGACCTCGGTGGTGGTGACCGGCGTGGTCAGGAGCGTCTCGATGGTGCCGAGCCGCCGTTCCTCGGCGAGGCACTTCATGGTGAGCAGCGGGACCATGAAGAAGACGGGCAGCCAGAAAAGCTGGAAGAAGACGTGCGCGGGCGAGGTCTCCTGCGGCGCGCGGCTGTAGCTTTCCAGAATGCCGGTGAAGATGAAGCCCATGAACACCAGAAAGGCGGTGGCGGCGATGTAGGTGCTCGGGTTGACGAGCAACATGCGGACCTCGTGGTTCAGGAGGGTCGGGAAGTGTTTCATGACCGGGAGGCGGATTGGCGGATGGCGTCGGATTTCACATCCCAGCTGCGCCGGGTGGCGGCGAGGAACACATCCTCGAGCGTCGGGTGCGCCCGGCTGAGTGCGCGGATGCGGAGGCCGGCGCTGGCAAGCGTGCGCAGGAGCGCCTCGCCGAGGTCGGTGTCGTGGCCGGCCGTGAGGGTCAGCGTGACGAATCCGTCCGCGCCCGGTTCGCTCCGTTCGCCGGCTTCGAGCGTAGGATCGATGGCGCCGAGCAGGATCGGGAGGCCGGTGAGGTCGCCGGCGACCTCGAGCTGGTAACGGGTGCGGCCCAGCACCTCGCGCCGCAGGTCGGCGGGCGTGCCCTGCGCGACCACGCGGCCCTGGTTGATGATGAGCACCCGGTCGCAGGTGACCTCGATCTCGGGCAGGATGTGGCTGGAGATGATGACGGTCATGCGGCCGCGCAGGCTGGCGATGAGGTCGCGCACGATGAGGATCTGGTGGGGGTCGAGCCCGATGGTGGGCTCGTCCATGATGATCACGGGCGGCTCGGCGAGGATGGCCTCGGCGATGCCAACACGCTGGCGGAAGCCTTTCGAGAGCTTGCCGATGATCTTGTGGCGGACGCGTTTCAGGTCGCACAGTTCCAGCACCTCGTCGATGCGTGGCCCGAGCTTCCGGCGGGGAATCTCCTTCAGCCGGCCGCGGAAGTAGAGATATTCGGAGACGCGCATGTCATCGGGCAACGGGTTGTTCTCCGGCATGTAACCGATGAGGCGTTTGACGGCATCGGGTGCGGTGGCGACGGGCTGGCCGCAGACGGCCACATGGCCGGAGGTCGCGGGCAGGTAACCGGTGAGGATGCGCATGGTGGTGGACTTGCCGGCGCCGTTGGGTCCCAAAAAGCCCAGGATCTCCCCGCGCGCGAGGGTGAAGCTGATGTCGTTGACGGCCGGCACCCCCGCGTAGCTTTTGACGAGGTGCGAAACGGCGATGGCGGGCGTGGCGTCGGACATGCGGTTGGTGCGAGTGTGGGAGGGTCGGGCCGGGGCTCAACCCGCTTTCTCCAGGGTGACTTCGCCGGCGGTGAAGCGGTGCGTGCGGCCCTGGGCGTCGCGCACGATCAGCGAGCCGGCGTCATCGATGCCCCGCGCGGTGCCGGCGATGCGCTTGACCCCCTGCAGCACGGCGACGGGCCGGCCGCGGAGCACGTCGAGCCGGTTCCACGCATCCGCGAGGGTGGCGCGGTGTTCGCCCTCGACGAACTGCCGGTAGGCGAGCTGCACGCGGCCGATCAGCGCGGCGGCGAAGTGGTTGAGGTCGAGCGGCGTGCCGGTCTGGGCGGCGAGCGAGGTGGCGCGGCGCGCCAGCTCGCCGGAGAAGGCGGCGGCCGGGCTGTTGACGTTCAGCCCGAGGCCGAAGACGAGGTCGCGGATGCGGTCGGCATCCACGCGCGCTTCCGTGAGCATGCCGCCGGCCTTACGGCCTTCGAACAGGATGTCGTTGGGCCATTTGAGCCCGGGGCGCAGACCGGTGAAGTTGGTGATGAACTCGCAGACGTTGGCGCCCATCCAGAGAGTGAAGGTGGGCATGCGCGCGGGCGCGAGGTCGGGCCGGAAGGCGAAACTCGCGTAGAGGTTGCCGTTGTTCTCGCTTTGCCAGGTGCGGCCGAGGCGGCCCCGGCCTTTCGTCTGCTCCCGCGCCAGGATGACAAAGGGGTCGGGCCGGCCGGCCGCGAGCTGGCGGGCGGCCTCGTCGTTGGTGCTGTCCACCGAGTCGAGCACGCTGAGCGGAAAGCCGCGGTTGCGGGAGTCGAGATGGGCCTCGATCAACAGGGCGTGCAGCCCCGCCGGGCGGCCGGTGAGCCGGTAGCCGCGCGCCTTGACGGCCTCAAACACGAAACCCTGGGCGCGAAGTTTCTCAAGGTGCTGCCAGACCGAAACCCGGCTCAATCCCAACCGACGGGCCAACGCCGTGCCCGAGACAAATCCCGGTGCGTGGGTCATCAGTTCACGGAGGATGATGAGATCGGTGGAAGGCATGCGGTTGGCGGAAGCTGCGACCTTGCAACTAGAAGCGGACGGGGCAGGTTGGCGCAAATGTCATTTGAGGAATTTCAGACTGCGGTGGCTGAGGGGCGGTTCCCGGTCGGGCTGGATCCGGCCCTGCAGGGGCTTTGGCACGAAGGCCGGGGCGACTGGCCCCGGGCCCATGGTTGCGTGCAGGATGCCGACTCCCCCGAGGCGGCTTGGGTGCATGCCTACCTGCACCGGAAGGAGGGCGATCCAGCCAACGCCGCTTACTGGTATGCCCGGGCCGGCCGGCCCGTCGCCACCGGTCCCCTCGGGGCCGAGTGGGAGGCCGTGGCGCGGACCTTGTTGGCGCGGTCCTGAAATCAGGGCCGGCGCTGCAGCCCGAAATCGGCGCGCCGGATGTAGGTGTCGTTCGTCAGCCGTTTGATGTAGGCGGCGTTTTCGGGGTCGGCCGCCCGGATGCTTTCGGCGTTTTCCTTGAGTTCGGAGATGCTCTGCAGGCGCTCGTCATCCGCGCGCATCTGGAGGGCATAGGAATCCATCCCCGCGCCGAAAAGTGGCAGGCGGAAGCGGTTCAGACCCTGCGCGGTTTCGGAGAAATACCGCTGGCGGGCGAGTTCGGCGAGGCCCTTGCGGGTGTAGATATCGCGCTCGCGGAAGACCGGCGGTTTCTTTTCCTGCACCACGTAGTCGGGCAGGCGGATGATGCGGTTGCGCGGCTGGTCGGTCTCGCGCAGATCCACTTCCTCCTCTGCCTTCGGCTCGACGGGTTTGGGCGGCTCATACCTGGGCATGGCCGCGGCCAAGGCGGAGGCCACCTCGGAGGAGATGGCCCGCGAGCGCTTGTTTTCTTCCTTCGGAGCCTCGGTTTGCGCCGGCAGCCGGCCGGCTGCAAGGCCCAGGCCGATCAACAGGAGGATTAGCGGGGAATGGAGACGCTGGCGCATGGGCATATGGATAGGAAATACAGGACTTGGTTCCGCGCAACCCGGGGTGACTTCTGCCGTCTCGCTCAGGCCGGCGGACCGGCTTTCGGGGTGTTGAACTTGGCCAGCACCAGCCCGGCCACCACGAGCACCAGCACGCTGTAGAGTGCGCCGACCAGATGCCACGCCCAAGGGTGCCGCCACCAGATCGGGTCGCTGAAGTGGATCAATACCGCGGCCAGCACGCCGATCGCGGCGCTGAACTTCACGCGGCAGCCGTAGCCCTTGAAGGCGGCGGCGGATTTCAGCATGAGGAAATTGAGCAGCCACGCGACGACGAAACAATGGAGGTAGCCCTTCAGGAAGTTTGCGGGCTCCATGGGCGGAGAGCCCTCGCGGACGAACTGCACATAGGCGAGCGGGCCGCGCTCGTGCAGGCGGGTCATCGTCTCGGGCTCCAGGTGCGCCCCCGGGATGAGGTAGGTGCCGGTCTCGGGGAAGATGGCGTTCAGGGCGACCCCGGCCGCCTCATCGTCGGCGGTGGTGCTGAGAACCTTGTAGGGGAAGGGGCTCATCCAGTAGATGGCTCCGAAGACAAACATGGCCAAGGCGGCGAGCGCCGGTGCGAGCAGGTGGGTTTTCATCGTGGGGTTGGGGTGATGCAACTGGGAACACCTGCATCCTGCCGCCCGGCGCGGCCGGAGGCAACCCTCCAGCGCGCGGTCAGCCGCGCACCTGGCCGGTGCCGGTCAGCAGGTATTTGTAGGTGCAGAGTTCGCGCAGGCCCATCGGGCCGCGGGCATGCAGGCGGTCGGTGGAGATGCCGATCTCGGCGCCGAAACCGAACTCGAAGCCGTCGTTGAACCGCGTGCTGGCGTTCCACGCCACGACGGCGGAATCCACAGCGGACTGGAATTTTGCGGCGGCGGCCGCGTCGCCGGTGACGATGGCATCGGTGTGCCCCGAGCCGTCGCGGTTGATCACGGCCACGGCTTCTTCCAGTGAATCCACCACGCGCACGGCGATCACGGGGGCGAGAAATTCGGCCGTGAAATCCGCCGCCGCCGCGGGGTTCGCGGCGAGACCCGCCTTGGCCAGAATGGCGGCGGCGCGCGGGTCCGCGCGCAGCTCCACGCCCTTGGCCGCCAGCGCCCGGCCGACGGCGGGCAGCAGTGTGTCCGCGGCCGCGGTGGGCACGCGCAGCGGTTCGGCGGCGTTGCAGACGCCGGGGCGCTGGGTCTTCGCGTTCACGGTGATCTGCTCCGCCATCGCGGGGTCGGCGGCGCGGTCGAGATAGACAAAGCACACGCCGGTGTAGTGCTTGATGACCGGGATGGTGGAGTTTTCCGCGACGAAACGGATGAGCCCTTCGCCGCCGCGGGGGATGATGCAGTGGATGAAGGCGTCAAGCTTCAGCAGATGAAGCAGCGCGGCTCGATCGGTCGTCGGCATGAGCTGCACGGCGTCGCCGGGCAGGCCGGCGGCGTGCAGCGCCTGCGTGACGAGGGCGGCGAGCGCGGTGTTGGTGTGGAAGCACTCCTTGCCGCCGCGCAGAACGCTGGCGTTGCCGCTCTTCAGGCACAAAGCGGCACAGTCGATGGTCACGTTGGGGCGCGCCTCGTAGATGATGCCGATCACGCCGACGGGCACGCGGCGCTTCTCGATGCGCAGGCCGTTCGGGCGGGTCCAGCTTTCGAGCACTTCGCCGACCGGGTCGGGCAGCGCGGCCACCTGGCGGACGGACTGGGCCAGCTGGCGGAGCCGGGGCTCGTTCAACTCGAGCCGGTCGCGGGCCGCGGGCGCCAGCGCCAGGCCCTCGGGTGAAAGCAGATCGCGCTGGTTGGCCTCCAGCAGTTCGAACACCGAGGCGTCGATCAGGGCGGCGAGCTTTTCCAGCGCGGCATTCTTCCGCGCCTTCGGCGCCACGGCCAGCGGATGCGAAGCGGCCCGCGCCCGGCGGGCAAGGTCGGTGACAAGGCTCTTCAGGTCGGCGGACATGGCGGACAACGTCCCAACAAACCGGCCCAGGCGCAAAGTTTTTTGAACTGAATCCGATTTACTCGAAAATCCGGCCCCGGTTGAAGCGCCACACGGCGACGGCCATCACCAGGGCCGCGGTGCCGGTGAGGATGCCGAGGGTGGGCAGGGTCCGGAGTATCGGGTCGCCCGACCAGAGCACCTGGTTGAAGCCTTCCATCGCCCAGTAAACGATCGTGAACTTCGCGATGGTCTGGATGAACTCAGGCATGAAGCTGATGGGAAACCACGCGCCGCCGATCGCGCTCATCATCAGGATGAGGAAGGTGGCGAGGCCGCTGGCGGCCTGCGGCGTGGGCGACACCGCGGCAAGCAGCATGCCGAAGGCGGTGCAGGCCGCCGCCGCGGCCAGCGACATGATCGCCAGGCCCGGCAGATGGCCGAGGATGTCGATGCCGAACATCAGCTGGCCGGCGAGAAAGAGCGTGACAAGCTGCACGAGTCCGATGAGCACGCCCCAGCAAAACTTGCCGAGGAGGATCTGCGAACGCGTCACCGTGCCGGAAAGCAGCCGTTGGTAAAGCCCGGCTTTTTTCTCCTCGAAGACGGAGGTGGCCGAGCCGCTGAGCGCGAAGAGCAAAAACATCATCGCCCAGCCGCCGACGACGCGGGTGGCGGCGGGGGCCTTCACGTCGCGGCCGACGACCTGCTCGCTTTCGATCTTTACGATTTCGCTGAAGAAGTCCTGACGGGAGGCCGCGGCCGGTTCCCCGGGGTCGCGCGCCAAACTGGTGTTCTGCATCGTGAAATCGCCGGCTGCGAGGGCGGCCTCGACCTCGGCGGCATCGCCGCCGAACGCGTCGGTGATGGCGCGGGCCATGCGCGCATTGAACTGCTGCAATTCGGGCGCCCCGATGAACTCCCGGGCGCGGGCCTGCAGCGACTGCCCGTGCAGCTCGGGCACGTTGGAAAAGATTGCTTTCTGCAGGAGGCCGTTGACGGTCTGGGTCTCGATGTCGTTGCGCGGGTTGGAAAGAATCTTCAACCGCAGGCCAAAGGTGTCGGTCGCGATGAGGTCGGCGGGGATGACCAGCGCGAAGCGGAATCGGTTGTCGCGGATCAGCGGGGCGAGGTCCTCCTCGGTGAGCGGGCGCTTCGTTTGATCGGGCAGGGTGCGCTCGGTGATGACGCGGAAGGCCTTTTCGGAACGGAGTGCTTCCACGAGGGCGGCGGCGCCGGGATTGTCGCTGGCATTGACGACCGCGAGCGGAATGCCCGTGGGACCGGTGTCGGTGCGGGTGATGCCGAAGACCTGACCGAAGACGTAAATCAGGGCGACCGGGATGATGAAGGTGAGCGCGACGGCGGTCTTGTCGCGGAAGAAGAGGGCGAAATCCTTGCGGATAAGAATGAGGAGAGTGCGCATGGCGGAGGTTATTCGCGGAGCGTGCGGCCGGTGAGATGAAGGAACAGGGCTTCCAGGGTGGGGCGCTGGTGGGTGAAAAGCCGGGGCGGCAATCCGCGGGCCTCGGCGAGGGCAAAAAACTCCGAGAGCCGGTGTCCGGGCGCGGGGCGAAAACGGTGCTGGCCGGCGTCGGTGGTCACGGTGCCTTGGCCGGCCAGCCCGGCGGCCAGAGCGCCGGTTTCGGGCGTGGCGGGGAAGGTGATCTCGTCCTCGAAGGGCAGCTGCGTGAGCAGTTCGTCCAGCGTGCCGAGCGCGAGGATTTTCCCGTGGTCGATGACGCCGATGCGCGAGCACAGCCGCGTGGCCTCTTCCATGTAGTGCGTGGAGTAGATGACCGTGAGGCCCTCGCGGTTGAGACGTTCGAGATATTCGAAGATCGCGTTGCGCGACTGCGGGTCCACGCCGACGGTGGGTTCGTCGCAGAGCAGGAGCTTGGGCCGGTGGAGCAGGGCGGCGACGAGGTTAAGCCGGCGCTGCATGCCGCCGGAAAAGGTTTTCACCGGGTCGCGGCGGCGGTCGGCCAGTTGCACGGCGGCCAGCGCCTCGTCAATGCGCGCGCGGAGATCGGCTCCGCTCAGGCCCTGCAGTTCGCCGAAGATCCGCAGGTTCTGCTCGGCGCTGAGGTCCTCGTAGAGCGCGATGGACTGCGGCACAAGGCCGAGCGCGGCCCGGGCGCTGCCACCGCCCGCGGCCAGGGGCCGGCCGTCGAGCACGAGCGAGCCGGCGTCGGGCGCACGCAGGCCGGCGACCAGCGACATCAGCGTGGATTTGCCGGCGCCGTTGGGCCCGAGGAGGCCGAAGAACTCGCCGGGGGCGATGTCGAGGGAAACGCCGTCGAGCGCGGTGAGGCTGCCGTAGCGCTTGGTGACCGACTGCAGGGAAAGCATGGACATGGGATAACCGTGGAAACGGCGGATTAGTTACCGGTTTTTTTGTCGGAGCCTTTGCCTCCGGCGATGGCCCAAGCCAGCCCGGCGAAAAGGATGAGCGCAAGCCCGCTGAAGTTGGCCGCCTTGGTGGGGATGAAGCCGTAAGCGGGGGAGCCGGCCACAAAGCACAGGATGGCCGCGATGGTGAGGATCATGGGGAGGATGTATTTTTTGTTCATGGTTGGGATGGGTAAATCAGTTGCCGTCTTCGAGGATGGCCTGCAGCGCGGCGACATGGGCGGCGAAGGCCCTGCGGCCCGCCGCGGTGGCGCTGAGAAATGTCTTCGGCCGGCGGCCGACGAAGGTCTTCTCCACGGCGATGTAGGCCGCTTCCTCCAGCGTGAGCAGGTGGGCGCCGAGGTTGCCGTCGGTCAGGCCGAGCTTCTCCTTGAGGAAGCCGAAGTCTACCTGTGTGCGGGGCTTGAGCTGGCAGAGGGCGGCCATGATTTGCAGGCGGGCGGGCTGGTGGATGACAGCATCGAGGGCCATGGGAATCAGCGCCAGCCCCAGCGCACATAGCAGCCGCCGCCGATCAGGGCGCCGCCGCCGAAGACTGCGATCCAGATCCAGAAAACCGGCAGGAAAAACCACAGGCCGACGAGGAGCAGCACCGCGAGGAGCAATCCGAGCCAGAACAGATACACATCAAACCAAAGCCCGGCGGCCACGTAGGCCTGTGCCACGAGCAGCCCGATGTAGGCGAAGACCAGCTCGTTGCTTGGCGTGGGCCGGAGCACAAAGGGCCAGATGAGCCCGAAGCCGAGCAGGGCGGCCAGCAGCCGCAGGAAACGCCAGTCCACCGGGAGCCGCACCTGCCGTCCTTGGAGAAAGCCGATCAGGCCCGAGGCCAGCCCGCCGGCCAGACTCAACGGCAGAAAATAACGTGCCACGGCGGATGGTCCGCCGAAGTGGGCCGTCAGCGCCATCACCACCCAGATCCCACCCCAAAGCCAGAGATGCCAGTGGCCGCAGTGGGCGCGAAACGCCTGCCGCAGGGCGGCCTGGCTCCGGCCGACCGCCGCCAGCGCGGTCGCGGCCTCGTCCTTGCTGAGGTTCATGACAGATTACTCTGTATTTCAGAGTAATCTGTCAATGTGATATGTGAGGACGAATGGGAGTCTTGGGAGTGAGGAGACGGATTTCGGGACAGGCCGGGCGAGGCGGTCGCCTTTCGGCCTTGAGCGGGCGATGGGATGGGGAATCGCTTCCCCTGCCGTTTGCCGCCAATCAATTCATGAACGCTCCCATCACCAAAGAAGAGCAGTCGGCCATCATCGCGCAAGCGCACGAGTTGGCGCGGCCGTTTGTCTCCAGCGAGGATTGCTGCGCTGCGAGCGTGGGGTCTGTGATCAAATCCGCCACCGGCAAAACCCACACAGGCGTATGCGTGGAGTTCGAATGCGGAATCGGATTTTGCGCCGAACACTCGGCGGTGGCGGAAATGCTCAAGGCGCGCGAGTCGAGGATAGCCGTCGTCGTTGCCGTCAATGATCAGGGACAGGTGCTGCCGCCCTGCGGGCGTTGCCGTGAGATGATGTGGCAGCTTGATCCGGCGAATGTCGATGCACTGGTCGTATTGGGTTCCGATAGTGTGGTGCCCTTGGGCGAACTGCTGCCTCACCGGTAAGGGCCATATATAATGAACATGAGTGTTTACGCGATCGCTCTCATTCGGATTCAGGACCGGGCAAAGTATTCGGCCTATGAACGGCGGTTCATGGAGGTGTTTGCCCGGTTCGAGGGTGAGGTGCTAGCGGTGGACGATGCGCCGCGGGTGCTGGAGGGCGACTGGCCCGGCGAGCGAACCGTGCTGCTGCGTTTTCCCGACGAGGCCGCGCTCAGGCGCTGGTATGACTCCGAGGCGTATCGGGAGATTGTTCGTGACCGCATGGTCGCAGCGAGTGCGGACATCGCGATTGTCTCGGGATTGGGTGCGCGTGACAGAGACAGGTAAAATGAAACACGCGCCGCCCGATTACAAATGCCCGTTCTGCCGTATGGCGCTTGAGCTTCAGCAAGCTCAAGCGGTGACCGGTGGGTTTGTGTTGGAGGAGGAGCGGGTCTTTGCGCTCATCCCGCTGCACTACTATGGCGGCACCAAGGGAAACTGCCTGATCATCCCCAAGGCGCACCACGAAAACCTGTTTGATATCGAAGCCGGGCTTGGAGTTGACCTGCTGCGGGTCAGCAAACGGCTGGCCGTTGCCATGAAGACGGCATTCGCTTGTGAAGGCATCTCGACGCGGCAGCACAACGAGCCGGCAGGCGATCAGGATGTATGGCATTTTCATATGCACATATTTCCGCGATATCGTGGTGATGGACTCTATGCCGCTCCGAAGGCCCGCTATCTGGAAACCGAGCGCTTGGATCTTGCCCGCCGCTTGCGCGACAGTCTGAAGAATGTGGAGTCACTCACTGTGTAAGTAGGTAAAACTATGGTTGCTAATCACATGGGCTTGGTGATGGCATGCTATTGAACAGGTTTGACATGTCTCTCATGTGAGACAAATTCGTGAGACATGAAAACGGCCTCGATCCGGGAAGTCCGCAATGCATTCCCCGCCGTGCTCAAGCTGGTGCGGAATGGGCATACGGTGGCGATTACGTCGCGCCGCAAGGTGGTGGCGACCCTGTCGCCGCCACCCAAGAGCGCCAAGCCGGTCCGCAAGCCCTGGGCCGATCTGGACGAACATTTTGCGCAGGTGATGGCCCGACCGATGCTCAAGGCAACCGGGGCCGATTTGCTGGCCGAAGACCGCGACCGCTACTGAGTCCGATGACGGCCTACGCCGACACGTCGTTTCTATTCGCGCTCTATCTGCGGGAGGCGAACACGCCCTTGGTCAGGAAATACCTGGGTGAACATCGCCGGGCGCTGGTTTTCACCTCGCTGCAGCGCTATGAGCTCCGCAATGCGATCCGCTTGGCGGTATTTCGTCGCTACACCGATGACGCCACGGCAATTACCGCCCTGGCCCGGGTGGAGCTGGATTGCATGTCCGGCAATCTCGACGATACGCCTTTGATCTGGCCCGATGTGTTGGAGGCGGCGGATGCCTTGGGGGAGAAGCAGACGCGTTCACTGGGTGTCAGGGCGCTTGATCTGTTGCATGTTGGCGCGGCTTCGGTGCTCGGCGCCAAAATATTCCTGACTTTCGATGTCCGGCAGCATGCGTTGGCCAAAGCTGCGGGACTGAATGTCGGCCCCTGAAGCGAACCGGATTATTTGCTGCGGCGGGGTGGCTTGGCCGGCACCGGCTTTTGCGGGACGACAGGGCGGATAAAAGGCTCGTAGGTGTCGGGGCGGCGGTCGTTAAGCATGTCGATCTGCCACACCCAGTCGCCGGGCCGGGTGAACTGCGTGGCGATGCGCGGGGCGGCGAGGTCGATGGTGGTGAGCGCGATGCCGGGATGACGGCCGGCGTCGGCCGCGACGGTGCCGTCGGGCCGGATGATGCTGCTGCGGCCGATGAGTTTGCCCGGCATCCAGGCCTCGTCGGGCGGGCAGCCGAAGCAGACGGGCACGTGGTGCACGCCGTTGTGGATGGCCGGGCTGCGCAGGAGGATGTCCATGAACTCATCCCCCCAGCCGCTCATGACGTGCGGCCAGTAAATGACCTCGGCACCGTTGAGGGTGAGGCAGCGCGCGCTCTCGGGGAAGGAATTGTCGTGACAGATCTGGATGCCGACGCGCGCTCCGGCCACGTCGAAGACCGGCCAAGCGTCGCCGGGGACGGTGCCATAGGCCTCTTCGTTCTCGATGGTATGGACCTTGCGGTAACCGCCGAGGACGCGACCGCGCCGGTCGAAGACGAGCGCGATATTGCGCACAATGCCGTCCTCCAGCGCGAGAATCGGGGCGATGATGGCCATCCGGTATTTTTTGGCGATGGGCGCGAAGCGTTTGACCGTTTCGGTCCACGCGTGGCGGATGAGGCCGGGGGTGTTGGCCCGGGTGAGCTGGCAGCCGAGGATGTTGAAGGTCTCGCCGACGCAGGCGAGATCGGCGCCCCGCCGGCCGGCGTCACCCAGCCATTGCGCGGCGAGGGCGAAGTTGGCGCGCTGGCGCGCGGCGTTGGTTTTGCCGGGGGCGGCGGAGGGCAACTGCACGGCGGCGATCGTGAGAGGGCGTTTCATGAAGAAATTTTAACCACCGATGGACGCAGATGGACACGGATCAAGGCGGTGATCCATCCGTGGAAATCAGTGCGGTCCGTGGTCAAGTTTTGGGGTCAGGATGAGAGTTCCAGCAGTTCGAGGGTGTGGTCGTCGCGGGTGACGAGGAGGCCGCGGTCGCCCGTCGGCAGGGCGCGGCGGAGCGGACGGGCGAGGGCGCCGCGCGGTTGCCAGGCGGCGTCGAGCGCTTGCACGCCCGTGCGGGTGGCGACGAGCAGGCCGCCGTCGGCGGTCTGGCCGACGCCGACGACCGGAGCGCCGGCATGGTGGGCGCGCAGCACCTGTCCGTCGGCGAGGTTGACGGCGGTCACGAAGCCATCGGCGCCGGCGGTGAAGGCGACGGCCTGGCCATGGAGCCGGCCGAGCGTGCAGGCGTTGAGGCTCATGCCGCCCTCGAGTTTCCACAGCCAGTCCTTCTTTGCCGTGGAGAGCACGCCGCAGCCGAGTTCGGTGGCGGAGAAAAGCGTGCCCTCGGGACACGCGGGCAGATCGACCCATGCGGCGGCGAGGGAGCGGCCGTTGAGGAAGGGGATGACGCGCTTGAGCATCCGGAACATCGGCTGGACGAAACCGCCGAAGCTGTGCGTCTCGCCGCTGGGACCGTCGCCCGGCACGCCGGGATAATACTGGATGCCGTGGTTCCAGCCGCAGCGCACGTAGAGGTCGCCGCGATCGGCCCGCGATTCCGGGGCGACGAGGATGTCGTAGTTCCACGGACCGTCGGAGAAGCTGTGGCCGACGATTTTGCCGTCGGCGTTGAGGAAAAGCAAAATGGCGTAGCCGCCGACCACGAGGCAGCCGCGGCCCCGGTCGTCGCGATGCCAGATCGAGAGGCAGTGCGTCGCGCTATACCAGCCGAAGAGGCAGTCTTTCAGCTTGGAAAACTCCTCGGCCAGCTTGAGGGCGGCGCGCAGGGTGCCGTCCGCGTGGTAGAGGTGCAGGTCGCCGCCGAGCAGGCCCACGCAGAGCACCGGCGGCCGGCCGGCGTCGAGCGGCTGGGCGGAGAGGTGCGTGGCGAGGTTCGCGAGCTGGCGGCGCCAGCGTTCGCGACCGTCGGCGCCGAGCACGATGAGCTCGTTCACGGCATTGGTGAAGATGATCTCGGCCCGGCCGTCGCCGTCGAGGTCGGCGGTGGTCCATTGCGTGACGGCCGGCGCGACGGTGCGGTCGGTCAGCACTTCCAGCCGGTGCAGCACGAAGGGTTTGCCGCGGTCCGGCGCAGGGATGCGGACGCGCAGCGAGCGGACCGGGGCGTTGATGGCGGCGGTGCGGACTTCCAGCCGGTTTTCCGCGTCGCGGTAGCGCTTGTAGCGGCGCTCCGGACCGGGACTCACGGTGCAGGCGCACGGCAGACCGTCGGCCGACTCGACGGCGACGGTGATGCCATCCGGCAGCGGGTTGAACGTGCGCAGGGTGGGATCGTCCACGCAGTCGCCGAGGATGTTGAGCGTGGAGACGGCCTGCGGCTCCGGGAAGCGCAGCGACAACTCGTAAGCCTCGGCCTGCGGCCACTGGCGCCAGATCTCACGCGAGTAGCCGTCGGGCATGACGGGATCGAGCAACTGGTCGGGCGAGCCGTCGATGGGCAGCGGACTGGCGGTCACGCACATCCGGCGCAGGCGTTTGGGCACGCGGGTGCCGGCATCAAAGGACCAAGCGGTGCGCCAACCGGCATCGGCTGACGATGCGGGAGTGGTGGCCGGCGGGTTGAGCGCGGGGCGGAGCGTGGGCAGCCAGGATTTGACCGCGGTGCTCAGGGCCGCGACGAGGGCGGCAGGGAGTGGGATGGAAGCAGGTGGCGTTTGGAGCCCTTGCTTTGCAACGAGAGCATCGCCGAGTGTGAGGCTGACGCCGGCGAGGTCTTCGGCTTCCAGGCGCAGGCAGCCGGCGGCGAGATCGAACTGGAGACTGACGGGGGCTTCGCTGTGGAAGGAGAGCTTGGGAAACGTGAGCGAGGTTGCGCCCGCGAGCACGATGGCGCCGGCTTCGACCCACGCGCTGGCGGCATGGGCGCGGGCGCCGGGCAGCCAGTTCGCGATGGCGTTGAGTTCCGCTGCACACCACGCGGTGGGCGCGCCGTCGCGCAGGAGCAGGCAGCTGCGTTCGTCGAGCCGCTGGAGGTCGAGCACGGTGTTGGCGGCCTGCCGTGCGACGTGGAAGAGATTCTGATACGAGGCCTCGTCGCCCGCGCGGTGGGCGCCCGCGCGGCGTTGCCGGAGCACGTAGGGCTCGCACGAGCCTTGGTCGGTCTCCACCTCGCAGGTCGCGGGCACATGGTCGGCGCAGACGAGCGTGAAGCGATGGTCGCCTTGGTCGGCGACCCAGCGCCGGCCGGAGATTGTGGCGTGGCCGGGTGTGCGCCAGGTGCAGGTGAGCGAGTAGGGACCGTCGGCGTGGAAGGCCACGCGATCGATCACCACGAAGGCGCCGCCGGCGGCCTTCGACCAGAAGAGGTGGCGGGTCCAGTCGGTGTGGTGATAGTCGCTGAGACGCGTTACCGTGAGCGCATGGGCGGGAAAGTCGGCCGAGGCGATTTTCTCCGCGATGGGCGGCATGGGCGTGTCGTTGCGGCCGTCGCTGATGAGCAGGCCGTTCTTGTCGTGGAAAGAGTGCCGGGAGGTGTTCTGCACCAGCCAGACGTGGCCGGCCTGGAAGAAGCGCACGATGGCGTTGGCCGCCTGCATGTGGCCCTGCCAGCGGAAGCCGCCCTGATAGCCTTGGATCATCAGGTAGGAACCGTCGGGGGTGTAACCGTCGCGGAGGACAACCTTGTCGAAGCCGCGCGCCTGCGGCAGCCGGTTGAGCGTGACGGCCTCGGGCAGCTGCCATGTCTCCAAGGCGTTCACCATGTGGCCGGAGGGCTCGACGTTGATCGGCGGGTGGTTGCTGATGGCGAACTGGTGGTCGGTGACCGGCAGCCATTCGATGGCGCGGCCGGCGGGCGGCGGCACGGGTGCGACTTCCGGCCCGGTGTCGAATTTTTGCAGGAAGACGGGCCAGTAGTGCAGGAAGTAGTAACGCTGCGAGACCGCGAGGTTGGGCAGCGTCTGCAAGAATCCATTTGAATTCACATCGTCGCCGTAGTAGAACGCACAGCAGGCCGTCTGCACCGTGGCCTCCTGCTGGAGATACATGCCCTGGCTCTCGCCGTAGCCGCCCTGGCCGGCGCCGTTGCCGTTGCTGTCGTGCAGGGCGAGGCAGCGCCGGGCGACCTGCCGGGCGCGGCCGCTGGTGAAGAACTCGTGGCGTTCCTGCCCGAGGGCGTAACGGTAAACCGTGGCGAGGTTGTTGAGCGTGCTCTCGTCGTCCTGATCGTCGATGCAGGCGCGGGCGAGGCCGTCCATGAAGGCGCAACATTCCTCGATCCAGCGGTCGCAGAGGGTGCGCAGGGCGGGCGTGGGGTTGGCCTGGTCGCGCAGGTAGCGGGCAAGCAGCAGGAACTCGTAGGTGCCCTTGCCCTGGTGACGGTGCCCGAGCGGCGGCGTGCCCGCGCGCATGCGCCACCAATGGTCGGCGTTGCCGAGCGCGGTGAGCAGCAGCAGATGGTCGGTGCGGGCGATCTCCGCGTCGCTGAGCCAGCCGCCGGCGGCGAGCAGCGGGATGGCGCGCATGAAGCGCTCGGCGAGGTAATGCCAGTCGCCGTAACCGGTGGTCATGCGCTCGTTGAGGGTGCGCAGGGCGTCGCGCGCGATCTCGGCATAGCGGGCGTCGCCGGTCCATGACCACATCAGGGTGTAGGCGCCGATCATGCGGATCGGTTCGGTGAAGAACATCAGGCTGCGGCTGCGCAGGGCCTGCAGCGTGGGTGAGTCGTCGAGCGGAGTGAAGGGCCATGCGGCCAGCTTGGCTGCGAGGTCGGGCGCCAGCGCGACATCAAGCAGGAAAGGCAGGCTGAGACGGTCATCTGCTGCCGCGATGGCGGCAAGCAGGCGCTCCACCGCGCGCGCGGTGCCGGCCGCGGTGCTGCCACCGGCGAGGATGACGTTGGCGCCGGTGCCGTAGGGATTCACGATCGTCCGCAGGTCATGGCCGTCGCCGCCCGGATAGGTGGCGTCGGTCGAGCACAGAAATTCGGCGTAGAGCGGCTGGAGCGCGCGGTTGGTGTTGAGGCTGCCGATGAGGATCAGCGTCCGCCGCCGCCACGCCGCGGGCAGCGGCACGCTGCGTTCCGGCATCAACGCGAGGTCGGCCGCGCATTCCACGCCGGTGGCGCCGCGGGCGCGCAGCGCGGCGGCGAGCCGCTCCGCCAGATCCCGGCCGGCGGGGCTCGCGGGATGGATGATGCCCACATCGCGGCTAAGCGGCGTGGCGCGTTGGATGGAGCGGGGCAGCAGGTCGACAGCAGGGTCGCGGGGGGCGTGCATGGGGTGCGGTGATCGCGGGGCCCTGCTTATGGCCCCGCCCGTGGCGGCGACAAATCCCAAATGGGAAAAGTGACGGCGGTGCGGTGAATATTCCGGCTGCCGGCCCGGGCGGACGCGACCAACTCAGACGCCCGCCAGCGGCAGTCGCACCTCGACGCGGACCCGGCCGGGCGGGGTGCTGATCAAGAGCGCGGCCTGCCGGTCGTAGAGAAGAAAGAGGCGTCGCCGCAGCTTTTCGAGCGCGCCGCCGGCGGATTCCTGCGCGGGTTCGGCCCAGGTGCCGCTGTTTTCAACCGCGACCAGCAGCATGTCTCCGGTCACCTCGGCGGTGATCGATAGCTTGAGCGGGCGCGCCGAGGAGGAGAGTCCGTGTTGGATGGCGTTTTCCACCAAAGGGTGCAGCAACGGTGTCGGGGTATGCGTGCCCCGGGCCTCTTTCGAGGCCTCGCTGGTCCAGTCGATTCGCTCCGGCCCGAGCCGCGCGGTTTCGACCTGCAGGTAGCCGGCCATGGCGTCGAGTTCGGCTCCGAGCTTGGCAAACTGGGCATGGGAGCCGGCGCTGAGCGCATGGCGCAGGTAGCCGGCCACGCCCTGCGCGGTGGAGACGACTGCGACCATGTCGCCCTCCCGCGCCCGGGCGATGATGGTATCGAGCCCGTTGAGAAAGAAGCCGGGGCTCAGGCGGGCCCGCAGGAGTTGCAACTCGGCCTCACGGTGGGCCGCGGTCGCCTCGGCCAGCTGCTTTGCGGTGGAGCGGGATGCCATCTCCTGGCGCAGGCCGAAGTAGAGGGCGGTCCACGCGACGTAGAGCATCGACCGGATGAAGACCGAACCCACCTGCGCCATCACCGGAAGTTCCGGTGCCCCGAGAGCACCCCGGACGATTTCCGTGAAAACCAGGTCGAGCCCCGTGGCCACCACGATGGCCGACCCGATGGCCCCGAGATGAGCGGTGAAACGGAAGCCGGCGGCCGGCCAGCGCCGGTAGAACCGCCAGAGGCTCAGCGTGAGGATGAACCCAACAACCTGGCGGAGCACCCCGAGGAGCAAGACGGTGCGGGTATCCTCAAAGATCACCGACGTCAGTCCGACCGAGACCGCCATCAACAGCAGCCAGCCGCCCGTTTGCAGCAGCCAGAACAGGGATTTGGGCGCCTGATGGCCTGATTTCATCGCTGGCTCGGTTGAGGTCAGGTCACGAACCTGAACGCGGCAAATCCCGCTGTCATGGGGATTATGCGGGGGTGTATTCCCTAGGGAAAAATCGGGAGGGCTGTCGCGACTGTGCGACGTCTCCTGTGACAAATCCGCCTAACCCGTCGCCTCTCTCCCTCGGCGAACGGGAAAATCCGGGCCTGGGAATTAGGCTCCTCCGACCCGCTGGCGTTTGCGCCAGAAGGCGAAGCCGAGGGCGAGGAGGCCGGCGAAGGCGGCGTAGGTGGACGGCTCGGGGACGGCGGAGGCGGTGAAGTTGAGGTTGAGGCTGTTGCCGGCCTGGGCGAGTGACCAGGCGCCGCCGAGGAGGTTGTTGACGAAGCCGGCGGTGCTGACGCTGAAAGCATCGGCGCTGAAGCCGGTGATGCCGCCGCTGGCGGTGGCGATGGTGTAGCTGTAGTCTTGGGCGGCGTCGAAGTTGGCGAGCGCGCCGGCGGAGTTGTCGCCGAGGAGCGAGACGAGTTCGATGACGAACGGGTCCATCGCGGTGGCGGTGATGGTGAGCGTGCCGGTGATGTTGAGGACATCCCAATTGGTGCCGGCGGAGCCCTCGGCGGCGTTGATTTCCCATTCGTAGTTTCCGCCGGCGCCGAAGGTCGTGCTGCCGGCGTTGAGTGTGCCCGGGGAAGTGCCCGGCGCGATCGTGGCGCCGTCGGCAATGCTGAGGGCGCCGACCGTGCCGGTGCCGGCGAGCGTGCCTTCGCTGCCCACGGTGAGGGTGCTGCTGGCGAGGGACGTGTTTACGACGAGTCGCCCGCTCTCGATGGTCGTGGTGCCGGAGAAGCCGGCGGCATTGGTGAGCGTGGTGGTGCCGCTGCCGCGTTGAACGAGCGAGCCGGTGCCGGGTTCGTAGCTGGTGAGGGCGCCGTCGAGCGTGAAGGCGTCGGTCTGGTTGAAATTGATGACACCGTTCCCGTATGCAGTGATCCCGCCCGTCACGGTGCCGCCGGTGGTGGTGCCGTCGTAGGCACCGATGTTGAGCGTGCCGGGAGCGCCATCACCAAGATAGATTTGGTGTGTCTCCCCTATCACGACCGCACCACTGTTGGCGATCGTGAGGGTGCCGGTGCCGAAGTAGCCGACGAATGCCCCGGCATTGGCGAACCACGTGCTTCCCGCACCCGTGATCAAGACAGAGCCGGTGTCTCCAGAATCAAAACCTACATTTGTGTCTGTCGAATTGGTTTCGAGGGCGCCGCCATTTTCGATACTGACTGTTCCGGTGCCACCCCAAAGCCCGACATTAAAATCATAACCGGAAGCGGTCGCCTTGCTGCCGCTTCCTGTAATGAGCATCGTGCCTGTGCCGGAATTACCAACGACAAACTGCGAGGTAGTCACCACTACGTTGGCGCCATCAGCGATCGTCAGTGCGCCGTCGCCGATGAAGATCCCGGCTACATTATTCCAAGTCCCTGGATCGCTGCTCAGCTCGGTGTAAATGTCGCCCACGAGGGTAACCGACTGCGCAAAGCTGAGAGGAATCAGCGCAGGTAAGGAAGCGGCGAAGCGAAAGTGTTTGGAAAGGCGGGGCGGGGCGGGGCATGAAAGATCAGAAGGGGGTGTGCGGGGGGGGGGGGGGGCGGGGCGTGTTTTTGGGGGGGGGGGGGGGGGGCATGAGATCAGAAGTGCAGCGCAGCAAGCAGGTGGACATTACGCTATGCGGTCCAATTTAACGCAGAATTCGCCACTGCGTGTGAGCGGTGCGACGAACCGGCGATCGGGCGCAATGCTGAGGTAAAGCGAAACTATGCGGGGTGACATAGCGAGGGGTAATCGCTGGACCCGTTGATGCCGGGGTGGCACCGGCTTGTCAAAATATTAGAGCGCGAAGGGCCCGGGCCCTTTATCGTTAGTAACCGAACGGCACTGTTTTCGCTGCCACATGGGCAATGGGTCGCGAAATTCGGGTCGGTGGAGTCGGCTTGAAAAGCGCGGGCAACGACTCATCCGGCCCTGCTGTTTCCGGCAGGCAGGGCGTTGGATTGGTTTACGCCAGGCAGGCCTTGAAGGCCTCGGTCAGGGCGGTGCGGTCGAGGTTTTTGCCGATGAAGACGAGGGTGTTTTGGCGGGGCTCGCCGGCGGCCCACTCGCGGTCGAATTTGGCGTCGAAGAGCATGTGCACGCCTTGGAAGACGAGGCGCTTGTTGGTGCCCTTCACGGCGAGCACGCCTTTCATGCGGTAGATGTCGCCGCCTTTCACGCGGAGGAGTTCGCTGATCCAGTCGTTCAGCCGCTTGCCGTCGAGGTCGCCGGGCACGCTCAGGCCGACGGAGGTGACGGCTTCGTTGTGGGTGTGGGCGGCGTGAAAATCCTGCTGCCAGACGGGCTTCACAAAATTGGCGCCGACGTTGATGTGCAACGGGTGCTCGCCGCAGGCCTCGAAGACGACGTAGTGGCCGGGCGCGGCGATCTTCAGCGGGAATTTGCCGTTGCCCGCGTCGAGCAGCAGCCGGTGGAGCGTGGGGCCGGGGAGGAAGGTGTCGCCGGTCTTCAGGCGCGTTTCCCAGTCGGCGAAGACGGGGACCGCCTGATTGATCACGGCGGAGTAATCTGGCGACGGGGCATCTGCTGGGGCCGCGCCGCCCTCGGCGCGGTCGGAACGCGGCGAAGGCGCCGCGTCTCCAGGGGCGGGGACCGGCAGGATGACGACATCGAGTTCGTTTTCGTTGCCGTGGTGGTGATGGTCGTGGTTGCAGCCTTCGTGCCGGTGACCCTCCTTCGCAGAAGCTTCGGAGGGCGTGTCGTGGTCGTGCGGTTCGTCGCCATGGCCGATCTCGAGTTCGTGCGTGCCGGCCGGGAGCGGGTAGGCGCCGGCCCATTCGAAGGGGTATTCCTGCTCAAGAAACTTCGGGTCGAGCTCGACGGCGCGGGAGAGGTTGAAACCGCCGACGTCGATGACCTTGTCGAGCGCGATGGCGGCATTCTGCGTGCGGTGGATTTTGGCGACGGCATTGATGCCGCGGATGCGCGTTTCCAGCGTAGCGAGGTCGGCGGGGGTGACGAGGTCGGTCTTGTTGAGCAGGATGACGTCGGCGAAGGCGATTTGCTTGAGCGCCTCGTCGTCTTGACCGAGGTGCTGGGAGATGTGTTTCGCATCCACCAGCGTGACGATGGCGTCGAGGCGGAAGTTGGCCTTCATCTCGTCGTCGGTGAAAAAGGTCTGCGCGACGGGCGCGGGGTTGGCCATGCCGGTGGTCTCGATGAGGATGGCGTCGAGCCGGTCCTTGCGCTTGAGCAGGCGGCCGAGGATGCGGATGAGGTCGCCGCGCACGGTGCAGCAGATGCAGCCGTTGTTCATCTCGAAGAGCTCCTCGTCGGAGGAGATGACGAGCTGGTTGTCCACGCCGACCTCGC
>JAHCLN010000027.1 GCA_026125215.1 Opitutaceae bacterium | reverse complement strand
ATTAAAAGGCTCCAAATTTTGTTCAGGGAAAGGCGGGCGCAACGCATTGACGGCGATATTCGCGTGGTGAAAGACCAAGCCGCCGGCGAAAAGCCTTGGTGAACGCCGACACATCTTCCCAGCCGGAGGCATAGGCCGCCTCGGCCACGCCGCTGCCGGCAGCCAGCCTGGTTTGTGCATGCTGCAGTCGGATCTCCTGCAGCAGCTGCTTGGGCGCGACCTGGAAATGCATGCGAAACAGGCTCCGCAGGTGGGCGGCACTGAGACCCACCGTGCGGGCCAGCTCGTCCAATCGCAGCGGGCGGTCGGCATGCCGGTGCAGCCACGCCAGTGCATCGACCAAGCGGGCATCCGCAACCTCGCCCGCTGGCTGGCGTTCGCCAAAGGCGCGCGTAAACCACAGTTCCATCCAACGGTTGGCGCAAACCCGGCCGACCGGCGTTCGTTCGCGCCAGGCATCAACCGCGCTTTCAAACAATTCCTCCAGTCCCGGCGGCAGCACCGGGGCGATTTCCATTTCAGGATGAAAGAGCTTGAGTGCATCCAGCCGTTCCCCCGCCCCGGTCGCGACATGCACCACCGTCAGGTCCAAGTCGGTGCTCTCAATCGCATGCGGCAGGCGCGCCGGCAACAGCACCCAAGCCGGCCCCCGCACTTTTTGCCGCCGCTCTCCGCAGGTAAAAACCCCGCGGCCGGTCCGCACGCGGATGATGTCGTGCCAAGCCAAGGTGCGGGGCGGCAAAGACCAACCGCGCGGCAGGCGCTGACGACCAGCGACCACCACCCGGCAAGCAAGGCGGTCGAGCAGCAGCGCCAGCGACTCGGGAGAGTGCTTCACTGGCACGCCGCGGCCACCTCCGGGCGATAGACGGTCGTAAGCACGGTTGCCCGCCAGTTCTCCGCATCGGCGCGCACTTGCTCGGGACTGCGTGGATCTCCCATTGCCTTGATCAAGGCAGGCAGCCACTTCTGGCCATAGCGAACGTGCTGGGTTTCGTCTGCTATATCGTAGCTCCAGGTCATCGCTCCCAGAGCATCATTGTGCTCCAATGCGGCCTTCAAGCCCAGATGCTTGCCGGGAAACGCATCCGCCTCCTGGGTGGTGAGGGCGGCATAGCGGTCGTGCGGATCAATGATCTGCCGCAGCCGGTAGGCCGTGGTCGAAAGCGCGACCTCCGTCACGGCTATGCCGAGAGACTCGAGTTTCAGCCGGCCAAACATGGCATGCCTTGACTCATCCCACATATGCCGTGCCGCATCGAAGTAAAAATCCCATGGCAGATCGGGCGCCTCGAACAGGAGCGAGGCGCAGGAGTCGGCGGCCTGGACTTCCTGCAGGAAATTCATGGCATAAAAATACTCATGCTCGGCATACGGCCGGCCCGGGGCCGGCTTGGCGGGCAGGGTCGCCCGGACGGAAAAACCGCGGGGAATCACCGCATCCGCCAGCGGCAGCCGGCCAATCCGGCGGGCGGCCCGGACCGCTACCGCCCTCCGCCGCTCGATCGCGGTCATGTCCTCCGGAAAATTCTTCAGGGCATCACGGACTCGATCTTGAAAATCTCGGCTGATACCGCCTGCCCCAGCTGGCACCAGATTCCCCACCCATGCAGTCTGCCGCCGCAACAGCTCAACATTGGCCTCGAGCAACGGCACCGTGGGCAGATCATAGACACTGCGCACCTCACGCAGCAGGATACCGAGCCAGTCGTCCAACCGGGGCTTTATCTGAGCGTAGACCGCCTCAATCGCATCCATCGGCGCAGGCGCCGCACAGAGCAAATCCAGCAGCACCCGGTTTGGCGCCGCCTGGCTGAGGTGGGTTTCCCCCGGGGCCACGCCGAGCTCCCGATGCCGCTCCCGCAAATCCTGCACCACCCGGAGATCGGCAAATACCTCCCGCGGGAGCTCATTCCGCAACGTCCAATCCGGCAGGCCGGGAATAAATCCGGCGACGGTGCGGGCGAGTTCGGTCTGAAAATCCGCGAGATTCTTTAGCAGAGCCCCGCGAGCACGAGGGAGAGCAGTTGCTGCCGGTGAGGAATGATCAGGGTGAGTCATGGAATGGTGCTCCAGCCGCAGGCCTACGGCTGGAGCACCCATCTTAGCAGATCACTGCCGGTGAACACCGGGCAATTTCGCGGATTCATCCTGACAAACCGCCGATCCATACAGACCGCGCTTAATGGCGCCGCATACCCGCCATCAGGTTCGTCAGACCAGTTCCCAGCGGTGCGGCGAGATGCCCGGAGCCTCGCTGCGCATGTTGGCCGGTTTGTTGGGATGATTGAAGTCGAAGCCTTTGCGGATGTTGCGATCCACGAAGAAACGCCGCACGTGCGCGGGCAATGCCGCCACCTTGTCTTCCGGCCACGGCTCGATCTTGTCCTCCACCGGACCCGCCCAGGCCGGACGGTAGAGATAGGCCAACATACCACGGCTGCGGTCGCCCACATTGGGGCAATTGCCATGGAAACAACGGTGGTTCAGCATGACGGCCGATCCCGCCTTGGCCGGAACCGCCACCTGGTCCGGATGGGCCGCGTAACGATGATACGGGTTGGCATCATCGTGCAGCGACAGATGTGAGCGGGGAACAACCAGGAACGGGGAAACCTCCGTCGTCAGGTCATCCAGGTAATATAAAACGCGGATTTGGACCGGGCAGGAACCGGCATAACCGAAAATTTTGGAGCCGTAGGGCTGACCATCGGTGTGCAAGCTGATTCCGGGATGTCCCGGACGGGACTCCGCATAGACGGCGCCCAAAAAGACGATGTCTTCACCCAGAAGCTTTTCCAAAAATGAAATGGTGGGCGGATGGGCGATCAGTTCGGCCAGATCCGGATGATCCCAATGAACATTGCGCCGCCCGCGCTGCTTGTCGCTGTAGTCGGCCGGGTTGGTTTCCAAACCGGCAACAATCTCTTTGAAGCGAGTCACCTGCGGCGGCGGGAGCAAATCGGTATAGACCAAATAGCCGTCCATTTCCAAGCGTTTGATGCGCTCGCCCAAGCTCAGGGCGGCCCAATTGGTGTCATCTGTCTTCATGGTAGTCGTCATAGGATGGTTTTGAGTGGGTGATGTTTGCGGCCGGGGATGCAGCGCACCCCCGGGGAACACCGGCATTGAGTTCGCGGACCGGAGGTATTTCAACCGGCACCCGCCTGTGTATTTTTCATACAAGTTGACGGCCTGCCGGCACCGGGCAGCATGGGCATCTGCATGCATGCACTGCCACGCCGCTCCAGCCTCGCCGAGCACACCGCAGACATCTTGCGCCATGAGATCCGCCGCGGCCGCTGGCGCGACTCCCTGCCGGGCGAACATCAGCTGAGCGATGAGCTGAAGGTCAGCCGCTCCACCCTGCGCCTCGCGCTGCGGGCATTGGAAAAGGAAGGTCTGTTTCGCACGCACCGCGGCAGCCGGCGGACGCTGGCCCGTGCGTTCAGCCGCCGGGCTGCATCCCTCCGCCCCGTGGTCGCGATGGTTTCATCGATTCCCCTCCACGGGCAATCATCGCGCTCCATTCTGGTGATTGATGAATTGCGCCGCCACCTGCACCGTCATGGCTTGGAGCTGCAGTGGCAGGCATTTCCCCAGCGCAGGAATCGTCCGGACCACCGCCAGCTGTCCCGGTTGGTTGAACAAACCCGGGCGGTCTGCTGGATCCTTTCGTCCTGTTCCTCCGAGCTGCAAAAATGGTTTTCGAACCGCTCCCTGCCCACCTTGGTGTTGGGATCATGCCATCGTGACATCGTGTTGCCCTATGTTCGCCAGGATTTGGCCGCGGCCTGCCGCCATGCGGTCGGCCGGCTGCATGCCGCCGGCCACCGGCAGATCATCCTGCTCATGCCGCCGATGGAATTTGCCGGCAGCATTGAAATCGAAGCCAGCTTCAGCACGGCAACGGCCGAAAAGGCCGGCGATATCCCGTGGGGCAGAATCTTTCGACACCAGGGTGAAGCCGCCGGGGTCGAGCGCGCCCTGCGTTCGGCCCTCACGCTGAACCCGCGGCCGACGGCGGCAATTGTCATGATGGCGGAAGACTCTCTGACCACCCATTGCCACCTGCTTCGCCTTGGTTGCTCCATTCCCCGCGAGTTTTCCCTGATATCAATCCTGGATGACGGGTTCCTGCGGCGGACGCTGCCGGAGACCACCCGTTACACCATCGATCAGCGCAAATTCGCCCGCCGCATTGTCAGACAGGTGCTAACCCTCGCAAACCGAACCGTAGTGCCCCGCTCCATTTCGATCGACCCGGATTACATCGCCGGCGGCACGCTGGGACCGGCACCAATCCGGGCCCAGTCCTTGTGACATTTTACAACAGCAAACGCTGCAGCACCGGATCCATGGCCGCAGCCCACCGCTCGTAGCCCTTGGTGGTCGGATGCAGCAGGTCCGGCATGACATCCTCAGCGATACTGCCGTCCGGCTCCAAAAATGCAGCGGCCAAATCCAAATAAAACACCTGCTTGCCGTCATCCAAGGCCGCGATCTCCGCGTTCACCTGAATGGTTGCAAGCCGGAGAGCCGATCCGGCTTCGCCGCGGGGAAAAATCCCCAGCAGCAGTATTTTGGTTTCCGGCAGAGCCTGGCGCAGAAACCGGACGTTGGCCCGGATGCCGTCGGCTACTTCCGGCAACGTGTTGCGTGGGGTGACGCCGTCGCTGTTGAAACCAAGGTTGTTGGTGCCGATCATGAGCACGATCACCTTGGGCCGGAGCTGACCGAGCCCGCCGTTTTGCAAACGCCAAAGCAGATGTTGCGTGCGGTCTCCGCTGATCCCGAAGTTGAGTGCCCCATGCGGGGCGTAATGGGTGTCCCAAAGCTCAACCGCCTTGCGCCGCCAATGGTCGGTGATGGAGTCGCCCAAAAACAGCAGTTCGCAACCGGCGGCCGTGCGGGCCTGCTCCGCAAACCCAAGATGCCGCTGCAGCCATGCCTCGTTGTTGCGCCGCGGTTCGGGCTCGATCGCCGAATGGCTCCAGCCCAACGCAGCCAGAAAAATCCAGCCGGCAACCATCATCACTCGTCCTTGTATCGGGTTCATATTTTCAGCGTGCGCTTTCGGTCTCATTCATCGGCCTGATGGCAGATCATGCAACGCAGGGACAACTGCCTCAGGTCATGCCGGTGAAAGGTCGAAGGGTGTGTGGTCGAAATTTCGCTATGACAGGATGCGCAGTCCATGCCGCGCTGCAGCACAACCCGGTGAACCTGCTCGAAATGCCAGTAGCCTTCCCGCTGCAACGCAACCTGGGTTGGCAACGCGTGGCACTGCAGGCAGGCTTGGGTGTCCTGCGCAAATGACCGCACGCCGACCCCCGCCGGCATGACCGCCGCCGGTGAAACCGGCGCGCGCGACGGCAGTTCAGCCAATGCACTCCGTCCCGCCACCCGGCCGGTGACAATGCAGGGCCCCAGAAACATGCCGCCCATGCCGGTCTCGCCATTGATTCCTGCCGAGCCGGTCAACTCGCCCACCGCATACAAACCCGGAATCACGCGTCCCGCCGCATCAAGCACCCGGCACTGTTGGTCGATCGCCACTCCGCCCATGCTTTTGCGCGTAAGAGGAAAAAACTGAATCGCGTGGTATGGCGGCGAAGTGATGGCCGCAGGCATGCGGGTGATGCCGGGCCCAAACCTGCCAAAGTCCCGGTCAACCCCCAGCTTCACGCTGTCGTTGTAGCGGGCGACGGTTGCGATGAGAGTCTCCGGCGGCAATCCGGTCTTGGTGGCGAGCTCCTCCAGCGAGGCCGCTTTGATGGTCAGCGCCGGATTGTCCAAAACCAGTTCCTTGATGCGGGCGGGCAAGCCCCAGTCGGTTCCGGAGATCGCCATCGCCGGTGCCGCTTGGTCGTCAAAGATCGCCCAATAGGTTGCCTGAGGTTGCTTCAGCAGCACCGGCAGCCCGCCGACCGCACCCAAACCCTCGGAAGCAAAGCGCTCGCCGGTCAGGTTCACCCAGATGGAATCGGGTATGCGTGCGTTCAGACCCCGGCGGCCCCAGGGATAGCGCGGATCGGGGATACCCGAGGCCAGGTTCATCTGGCGCTCCATCTGCACCAAGTCGGCCCCAATGGACTCGGCCAATTCGTGTCCGCTGCCCGTCGAATTGATGCCGGACCCCTCGAGAAAGCGGGGCGGAAACGGTGCACCCGCAGCCCAGTGTTCGCGGACCATGTCGAGGTTGCTCTGAAAGCCGCCGGTGGCGAGAACGACGACTTGCGCCGCCATGCGTCCGCGGGCCCCGAGCCGCTGATTCCCATACTCAATTCCCGTGATCCTTCCGTCCTTGGCGATCAGCCCCTCCACCCGGGTATTCCAGACGAATTCGATTCCCGGATAGGACAGCGCCTTGCGGTAAACCGGGCCGACCAATGCCATTCCCCGTCCCTTCGTGCGATGGACCCGGGCCGTCCGATGCCCGGTGTCGCGCAGCAGCCTTTCGAATTCCACTCCCAGCGCGGAGAGCCAGTCATAGATCTCCCGCCCGGAATGCTCGGCGTAATAACGAGCCCACTCCGCTGATGGCGTGCGGCCAACCGCCATTATGTCTTCAAAAGCTGCCTCGGGCGTATCATGGACATCGTGCTGCCTTTGATAGTCCGTTCCCACGATGCAGATGTCTCCCGCCGACATCACCGCATGACCGCCGAAAACCGACGCAGCGTCGACCACGACCACCCGCGCCCCGCCTTCGGCAAGTTCGATGGCCGTAACCAACCCCGACAAGCCGGCGCCAACCACAATCACGTCGGGATCCAAAGGCGGAAGCGCAACAGGGTGCACGCTGGCCTCGCGACATCCCGCAACATGCAGGACCAATCCCATCATGCTCACCGCGACAGCCAAACAGGACCGGGATCTCTCCCGTTTCCCCGAATGTCGTGGCTGCACATTATTCATAGGATCGGGCGTTGTCGCATTCGGCGCATGAGTCGGGTGTCAAGCGCGGCACTCGCCGCCGTGATTTTCATCGTGGGTCCGACACCTCGTCTCGCCGGCAGCAGTCACCAAAGCGACCCGTTTGGCGATCTCTCCACCGATGGCGAGGGAAGCCGTGGCCGCCGGGCTCGGGGCATTGAGCACGTGCAGGGCATCGGCACGTTCAATCAGGTCAAAATCCTGCACGAGTTCCCCCTCCGGGGTCATCGCCTGCGCCCTGACTCCGGCCACTCCCGGAATCAGATCGTCCTCGGTGATTGCGGGCACGAGTCGCTGCAGGGCGGAACAGAACAAGCGTTTACTCAAAGACTGCCGAAACTCCTGCCAGCACATGCGCCGGTGCTTGCCCAGAAAACGCCACAGTCCCCCAAAAGTGAGTGCATCGAGCAGATCACCCGGCACCAGCTTTGTCTTGGTGTAGCCTTCGCGGGCCATGGCGAGCACCGCGTTGGGGCCGGCCTCCACCCCGCCCCGGATCATGCGGGTGAAGTGCACGCCCAGGAACGGAAACTGCGGGTCAGGGACAGGATAGATCAAATGCCGCACCAAATGGCGGCGCTCGGGGCGCAATTCGTAATACTCGCCCCGGAAGGGCACGATGCGCGTCCGGCGCTCCTCCCCCGCCAGCTGGCTGACCCGGTCGCAGTGCAAGCCGGCGCAGTTGATGATGAAATCCGCCTCCAGTTCGCCGGCCGCATGGGTGATCAGCCAGCCGCGTTCACGACGCACGCAGGATAAAACCCGGGCTGAAGCGTGCAATTCCCCTCCTTCAAGCCGGTTCAATTCCACGAGTTTGTCCACGACCGCCCCATAATCCACGATGCCCTCCTGCGGCACGAGCAGCGCGGCCAAACCCGCGGTGTGTGGCTCCCGCTCCTGCAACTCCCCGGGATTGAGCCACCGCAGTCCGGCCAAGCCATTGGCCTGCCCGCGTTGCTGCAGGGCTTCGAGCCGGGGAATTTCCTCCGGCCGTGTCGCCACCACCACCTTGCCGCAGATCTCGTGTTTCACGCCATGGTCCCGGCAAAACGCCGTCATTTCCCGGATACCCTCGATCGCCATGCGCGCTTTCAGCGAACCGGGGCGGTAGTAGAGCCCCGCGTGCAGCACGCCGCTGTTGTGCGTGCTCTGATGACGGCCGAACGCGGCTTCCTTTTCGAGCAAGGTCACGCGGGCGGACGGCAAGGTCCGCAGCAGTTTGAGCGCGGTGGCCAGCCCGACCAGCCCGCCACCGATAATGGCGAACTTCATTTTGCGGGACCCTGAAGAATCGGAAACGCGTCGTCTCTCGGACGCCAACGCACCACTCCGACGTGGTAGCGCTGGTGGGCCGGGACGCCCCGGCTGTAATATGCGGTGACCAAGGTGCCGTCGGCCGCCAACACGGTGAACGGATAACCCCCGTCGCTGGAAGGCACCGGCGTGCGTTGAAACTCCGAAGATCCCTCCAAATCGACCAGCAACACGGGAGCCGACCAAGCGCGGGCCTCTGGATCTCCAATCTGGACCCAGATGCCATACATGCCGCGGTTGCGCGAGGCATAGGAAAGCAGGATACGGCCGTCGGGCAGCTTGAGCAAATCCGCCGGGTGCTGCCGGGCCAAGGTCAGCTGGCCTTCCGCCTGCCAGGTGCGACCGCCATCGGTGGAGCGAAATCCGTCCAAACGAATATCACCAAAGGTGCGGGCCGCAGCAAAGAGGTCGCCATTGTCCAGCTGCACCCACGCCGTTTCATTGTGGGTATCAGCGCCAACCATCGCACCCCGCCGTTCCCAGGTCGCTCCCTCGTCGCTGCTCACATAAAAATACACGCCATGCCCGTAAAGCATGACCCCCAGTTTTCCCTCGGCCAGCTTGGCGATCCGTCCATAGGGCACCAGGCTCCGGTTGCCGGGTCGCTTGGGAAACTCCATCTCGGGCATCTGCTGCCAGCTCCGGCCACCATCACCCGACCAAGCCGTCAACGGATTGATCGTCACCGCGCCCAGACGAGCACGCTCGGCCGGCCCCTCGGAACTGATGCTTTGGCCGCCGGTGAAGGGTCGGCGCTTGTCCCAGCCGCCCACCATGGCCAGCAACTTGCCGTCCACTTCGCCCGCCGCGACGTTCATCCGATTGGTGCCCGGCAGGTTTGGCACGGGCACGCTGGCTTTGCGCCAGGTCGCCCCGTGGTCATCACTGATCCAGCATTCGGCCGCCCCCTCGGTGACACCATGGTTGTTGAGCGGCCAGATGATGGCGGCGAGACGGCCGTCCGGCAGCACGCTGAGATTCGGCCAGGCACAGGCCCCATCAATGGCAATGAAGCGCTCATAAAAGCTCGTGGCTGACGGTAGCGGCGCGTCTGCCCGCACACACGGCAACGTGCCGAGCCCCAAGAGGACTAGGATGCCGAGAAAGAAGAATGAACGTGGCTGGGATCGAGGGAGGGCGGTTGTTTTCATGAGTGTATTATTTGGTGCCAAGCGGCGGAAGTTTGATTGCATATTGGTTCTGAACATCGGTCGAATACCGGTCCAACAGCGGTGAATAGCTGCGAACTTGAACGGTCTCGCCATCGGGCTGGAACTCGTATAGCCGAAGATAGCCGTTTCCGCCACGTGGTGGCATGCGCTGGTAATTCACCAGCATTTGATGGACGGCATTACCGTGGACTCCGGTGCTGGTCAGCCGCGCCACACCGTCGCCGGGTGTGTGGCCATTTATGACCATAAAAATTCCCGGATGCCGGCTGACGAGTTTTTCCCAGAGGTCTTCACCATCGTTGGCACCCTCTGGCAACCGGGCCACGCCGTAATGGCGCGGACTGGCCGGCTGCCGCGCTCGCCCGTAACGCACCCAATGGTAGCGAGTATCGTCCGCAAACATATAGGCGTGGGTAATGATGATGGCGAGACGGTCGGAATGCTGCCGCAGCACGCGATCGGCCCAAGTAACGGCCGCATCCCTAGGAGCCCATTCCAGCGCAAGGACAATCCACTTTCGGCCGCCCGCTTCAAAGAGGTGGTAACTGTTGTCGATCCGGCCTGGCTCCATCACCCCACCGAACGTGGGCAAGGCTTCGTATCGGGAAACCGGAAAGTAGTCGTTAAACAGAGAATCGCGGTTGGCCGAATTACCAGCCGGCCCGTAGTCGTGATTGCCGCCCACAATCGCGTAAGGCACAACCCCATGCAGGCGAGCCATGGCGCGCTGAGCAACCTCCCACTGCTCCGGGGTGTTGCCGTGGGTAATGTCTCCAAGATGCAGGACATAGCGGATGTCCAAAGCTTCCGCCTGCTCCGCGAGCCATCGGGTCTGTGCCTCAAACACATCGGGATGGCTGCGGGAGTAATATTGTGTATCGGGCAAAACTGCTATGGTCCACGAGCCCGGCACAAATGACCGCGGTTGCGGCTTCGGCGAGATGCGAACGGCAGGAGCATGGCCGCTGCGAACGTCCCTCACGTAGCCGGCCAGGTTGCGCATGAACCTGGTGGCGAAATCATGGTATTCCTGTGGTGCCACCAATGCATCTCCGGGACCATAAAGCCGGTCGATGAAAAGCGATGCCATCAAAAACCTGCCGCGGCCATGCGCAGCTTCAAGCATCGCCGGGTCGTCGCTTCCGCCGCCGGCTCCGAGCAGGACCGCGCACTCCCAGTGCTGCATGAATGTATGCCAACTCGGTTTCAATCCGAGATGCGGCGGCAAATGCACCCGACCAGCGCTGTTGTCCTGCGCCAGTCCCTGCAGCAGCGCGTGTTCCGGATGCATCACCTGCAGGTCACCCAAAATTGCATCGCCCCGTGCCGCATGGACTGAGGCGGGGAGAAAGGCCGGAGACCGCTGTGGTTCCACCTGTTGGGCCAGTTGCAACAGAACCCCGCCCTTTTCAACAAAACCGCGCAGAGCCGCCGCATGCGTTCTTAGATATTCTTGGGCCGCCGAATCACGGTTGGCAAAACTGCCGATTACGATCAGGTCCGTTGCAATCTCTGCCGGCGATCGATCCAGTGGCAGCACCTCGACTTCAAAGCCGGCTTCGCGTAACAGCTGCCAGAGGCCCATAAGGTTCAATGGGGCGGAATCCACCTCGATGAAACGCGCGCGCAAGGATTCCGCCCGGAGGACCAAGATCGGCAATAGGAGCAGCAAAGCTGCAGTGAAAATTAATCTCGGTGAAAGCACGCTAAAATAGTCGAATGCCCGGGCCGGTGCAACTACCTGTCGGATGGAACATCACCCAGTTGCGACTGGCCGATGACGGTGAGGCCCGTGATCTGATGGTGCGCCGGAGGCGCAAAGCACCGACTCGCGAGCAGCGTGGCAAAGAGCGTCGTGAGGCACCCGATCACCCCGAACCACATGAAGTAGATGGGGGAGAAAAATGAGGTGTAGATGATGACGGCAGTCCCGACCAGCGCGCCCAGCAAAACCCCCGGCGCGTTGGCCCGCCGGCTCAGCACGGCGGCCAGAAAAATGCCCAGCAAGACGCCCCCGATCACGCCGTTGAGCTTGTTGGTGATTTCCATGACCGTGCCGATATTGCCAACAAACATGGCTCCCACCGTGGCAAAGCCGCCGAAGCCAAAGCTGAGCCAACGGGCCAGCCGGAGTTCGCGCAGCTCGGCTGCGGCCGTGGCGGCGGTCTTATCGCGACCCCGCCATTGGCGCCAAGGCCGGTAGATATCCACGATGAAGACCGTGGTGAGACTGTTCACGCCGCTGTCGGCACTCGACATCGTGGCCGCCAACAGACCCGCAATGATCAGTCCCGTGATACCGACGGGCAACTCCCTCACAATGAAGGTTGGAAACCACTGATCACCGATCAAACCGGCCGGCAGCCGGTCGGGAAAAGCCGTGTAGTAGCTGTAAATACAAATCCCGATCGCAAACGTCAGCAGGATGATCGGCAACGTCGCCCACATGCCCGCGTAGGCCGATCGGACCAGGGTGCGGTAATCCTTGGTCGTGAAGTAGCGCTGCACGATTACCTGATCGACCCCGTAACTGGCCAGGATGCCGAATGTGGCACCGACCAACATGCTCTGGGTGGTGGGCTGGAAAAAGCTCCACGAAAAATCAACGGCCCGGAGTTTACCCCCGTCATCGGCCAGTCCAAAAATACCCGTCACCCCCTCCGGCACGCGGGCAATGCACACCCCGATGGTCAGCAACATCGCGCCCAACAGCAGGACCGCCTGCACCACATCCGTCCAGATGACGGCCTTGATGCCGCCCAAGGCCGAGTAAACCGTGACCAAACCTCCCACAATCAGCACGCAGACCCACAGCTCCAACCCCAATACCTGGGTCAGGGCCAGGCCGGTCGCATACTGGGCCGTTGCCATCCAACTGCCGCGCAACAGCAGAAAGATGCCGGAAGAAATGAAACGCATCCGCGTGTCGAAACGACGGCCGATGTATTCATAGACCGAGGTCACATCCAGCCGGTGGTAAAAGCGGAGAAAGAGCCAGACGGAGAGCGGAATCGCAAAAAGGAAGCACACGCTCCGGGTGATGAATATGATGTCGTGCGAGACCACATATCCCGGACTGCCGATCAGCGAGCTCGCGGAGAAGTTCGTGGCCATGACACTGATCCCGACCGGCAACCAGCCCAGGCTCTTGCCGGCCACAAAGTAGTCGCTGGTGCTTTTTTGCCCCCGCATGAACATCGCCCCAAGAGCGGTGATGCCCAGCACATAAGCCACCACCATCACATAGTCGATCGTGGTCATGACGGCCAACGGCGGACTGAAGAGTTGAGATAAATTCATCATGGCAGGCTGATTCAAAGCGACGGTTCAGGGTCTGAAACGGAAGGAATAGAGGTCGGCATCGGTGAGGGTGAAACGCAGCCTTACGGGCTTGCCCGCGAACTCGGCGACATCCGCCCGATCCCGCCAGGTGACCGTGCGGCCGATTTCATCGCCGAATTGCTCGTGGCTGGTCGCAAGGACCACGTCCTGAAGATCCAGCAGCTCAACCTGCACACTGCCCACGGCCGATGTGGACAGGTTGAGCTGCAACTGCGCGCCGGCAAAGCTGAGCGGTTTCGTCACCAGCCGGCCGGTCTTGGCTCCGGCATGTGCCGAGGCAAAGCCGTCCGTGCGCAATACGTAGCGGTCGCCGCTGCGGTGATAAATGGAAAGTTCGGTCGGGCTGGTCGGCACCACGTTGAGCGCCACGTAGTTGGCCCGGTTGATCCATTGCTTGGGTTCGAGGCCGGGCCGGATGAATCCTTCCATGAAGGTGCGGTCGAACTGCGCCCGGCCCGCCCGTTTCGACATGAAGAGGATGTCGGTGGCATTCACATCTTTCTGTTCATAGCCCGGGGCGCTGCCCCGGCCCGGCACGAAACGGGTGGGCAGGGCGATGTAGATGTGGGGCGCGCGCACATACGGATGGGTCATCGTCGTATACAGATGCTCCCCCGGCTGGTTCGGATGCACCTCCACCGGCTCGCTCCAATTCACGAAGTCCGGTGAGGTCGCGCGGCTGACCCCGCGCAGGTTCTCCGGCCGGGTCCAGGTGCGAAAATAGCAGACATAGAGCTGCTCGGCTTCGGACCAGAACGCCACGTTGGGTGAGTCAAAGGCATGCCGCCATTCCGGACGGTAACGGATGGCTTCGCCCAAATTGCGCCAAGCAATGCCGTCCGGCGAAGCGAAGACGAACAGCCCGCGCCCCGGCTCATCCAAGCCAACCTTGTTGCCCGGGCCGGGATATCCGGCCACGGCCTTGTAGCGCGCATCCGGGCTGACCCCGGGGCGGGTGTCCAAAAACGGCATGAAAGTGGCCGCGAAGGGCGCGAAATCGGCCAGGATCACATTGTTTTCCCGCGAGCCGCCAATCTCGTGCAGACGCAGATGCGGGAACTCCCATTCGTGTCCGTCGCGGCTCTCGGCATAATGCACGGTCTCTCCGGCGTTGCCGTGGTGGGTCACCCCGACATAGCTGGGATCTTTGCCCCGATACCAAGCGCGATACTTCCCGCCATCCTTGATCACGGTGACCATGTGCTGCTCGGGCAGCGGCGACTTCGGTCGGGGCGCCTTCACCGGCTGATGCAAACGCAGCTCCACGCCGTCCATCGCCTCAATCAGGTGATGATCAACAAACAGTTCGAGCCGTGAACCCAACTGAACGGGCTGATCCTCGCGAGCCGTCAGCTCGTGAGTCCATAGAAAACCAATCAGGAATCCGCAGCCAATTGAACCGATACGCGACTTGTGAATGAGGTAATTGAGCATGAGTTAAGCAGAACGGCGGTCGTGTCAGGCAGTGGCAAAGATCTGGGAGAAGTCCCGAAAAGATTTAAACTCCAGCGCGTTGCCGCTCGGATCGCGGACGAACATCGTCGCCTGCTCGCCCGGCTGGCCCTTGAAGCGGATATAAGGCTCGATGACAAAAGGCACTTTGGCATTTCGCAGCCGCGCCGCGAGCAGCTCCCATTCCTCCATCGGCAGGATGACCCCAAAATGCGGCACCGGCACGCCATGGCCATCCACATGGTTGACCGCGCGATCTCCCGCTCCGTCGGGCTGCAGGTGCGCTACAATCTGGTGCCCGAAACAATCAAAATCGATCCACGCATCGGAACTGCGCCCCTCGGGAAAGCCGAGAATCAAACCGTAGAAGTGCCGGGCGGCCGCGAGATCGTTGACGGGAAAGGCGAGGTGAAAGCGGGATTTCATGGGGCGGAGAGTGAAGGTTGTGCGGGCCTCGCGGCTTACTGGCGCCACTCGGCCGGCAAGGCCGCGATAAATGTCGCAAAGTCGGCATCCGTAGCGCCCTGGTAAGGCGGGAGCAGGCGCAGGGGAAAAGTCCGGTCGCTCACCCGGAACAGCATCTTGTCGAAGGCCCCGTCGATGTGGCAGCGGCCGCCGCAGGCTTCCTTCAGGGCGCGCCCAATGCCTTGGATCTCGGTGAACATCTGCTGGCGGGTCGCCTCATCGGCGGCCACATACCGCTTGGCCCGGGCCGGGTGCACGGAGGAAAGCGAGATCAGCAGCCCGCAATCGCCCCGTTTGCGCCCTTCCACGTAGCCCCGCTCCGTGAAGTAGAAGCGCAACCGCGGGGAAAGCGCCATCGCTTCACCGATCACCACGGGGTCGGACAGGCTCCACTTGACCGCAACCAGATTCGGATGAACCGCGATCAGCCGGCGGTAGTCGGCCGGTGTCAGCACGCGGCCGGCACGGGCCAGATTGTAGTGCAGGAAGCGGCAGTCCGGAAACCGCCCGCAGGTCTCGGCAAAGAACACATCCAGCTCGCGGTCATTCAGCGCACCCCAAGCCGGCAACGATAGCTGGAAGTCACGATAGCCGGCTTCGCGGGCCCATGCGATGCGCTCGACGATGGTCGGGAGCGAGAGGGAGATCACTCCCAACATGGGTGCCACACCTTCCTCCTGCGCAACCTTCCAGAAACAGGAGGCCACCTCCCGAAACTGGGTGTCCGTTACCGCATAGCCTTCGCCGGCCGTTCCAAAGATGTAGATGTGCCGCGTGAGCCCGCGCGCGATGGTCTGCACTTGCCGCCGGAATGTCTCCGCGTCGAACTTCCACTCCGCGGTCCACGGGACAACGGCGGTGGCGAGAATCGCGGGCGGCGAGGCAGGCTGGTCGGTAGGTGTCGTGCTCATGCTTGTAAATTATTCTGCGCGTGCTGCCCGGTTTTAATCGGCAAACCGGAACGAATAGAGATCGGCGTCTTTGAGTGTGAAGCGGAGCCGCACCGGGCGGCCGGCGAACTCCCCCACTCCGGCGCGCTCTGTCCAGTCAACCCAGCGGGCGATCTCGTCCCCGATGAGGACTGCACTGGTGGCCAGAATCGCTCCATCAGGATCGAGCAACTCGACCTTCACCTCGCCTGCAGCCGAGGTGGCAAAGTTGAGCTCCAGTCGTGCGCCGCGGAATCTGAACGGTTTCGTCAACAGGGTGCCGGGTGCGTAGCCCGCACGCGCCGAGGCAAAGCCGTCTGTCCGCAGCACCATTCTCGTCAAATGCTGGGTGGGCATGGGGTAATGATTCACCACGTAGAAGCTCATCTCGCCGGAGCCGGTCGGCACCACCCCGTTCGAGGGCTGCGTTTCGCGGGCGTGCCACTTGATCGGATCCATTCCCGGCCGCACGAATGATTCCATAAACGTGCGGTCATAGTGCGGGCCACCCCGCGAGGTCATCAGCACTGCATCGGACAAACCGCGGGCATGGTTGGGCGGCACACCCAACCCGGCCAAGTGCTCCGGCGTGAGCGCCCGCCGGTCGGGCCACAGCCGGAAAGGCAGGGCCACGAGCAGGTGCGGAGCGCGAAAATAAGGCTGCGTGTTGTTGGTGTAGAGATGCTCCAGCGGCGTGTCGCCAAAGGACATCGGCTCGGGTTTGGTCCAGTTGATGAAGTCCTTCGAGGTGGACCGGCTGATGGTGCGGATACCCTTGAACTTGGGCTGCTCGGGCGTGCCGCCCTCACTCCAGGTCCGCAGGTATATTGCGTAACACTGTTCGTCCGGAAGCCAGGTCAGCACATTGAGCGAATCAAGCGCGTAACCGGCGAAGATCGGCTCCGGAGAGTAAGGCCGCCAGTGAATGCCGTCCGCCGAAACACAGCGAAAGAGTCCGGGGCTTGCTTCTCCCGTCGGCCCTTTGCCGGCGACCGCCTTGTATCGTTCGTCCGGCGGCACCCCGGGGCGGTCATCCAGGTAGGGCGAGAAATTATGCCCGATGCGGTGCTCCGTCGGCCCGATGATGATGTTCGTTGCGGCATGCCCGGGGAAGCCATGCAGTCGCAGGGCCGGTTTCATCCAGTTGATGCCATCGTCACTTTCCGCGTAGCACACGACCTCGCCTTTGACATCAAAGACCCCATCCGGCGATTTCCGGCCGCCGCGATAATACATCCGGTATTTTGGACCGTCTTTGATCACGGTCACAAACCCGGCGGCATACTCCCATGGTCGGTCGAAGCGCAGCACTTCCTCCCCGGGCTGCGGCGTTCCCAGCGCCAGCCGCACCCCGTCCAACTGTTCGATCAGATGGTGGTCCACGAACAGCTCGCGTCGGTCTGCCAGGTCCAAAGTGACAGCCGGAAGCGCCGTCACCAGCCCGCCGGCCATCAAGGCGGACGAAAGCAAGGCACGATAATGGTTGTTCATGATATGGCCGAGGGTCGAAAATAACGTTTTAGGAGCGAGTAAAACGCCCATACCAGCGGTCGTCCCGGTCGAGCCAGCGATCCAGCCAGGCAAAACTGTAGTCCCTCGCCACGGGCGGGTAGCTGTGTCCACCCGGGTAAGAAAACCAGCCGAAGCAATCTCCCGCCCCGATGCGCCGCAACTGGCTTTCCATTCGCTCCGGCCCGATATCGTAGCGCTCTTTGTAGTAGCTCAGCGTCTGGGCGTAGCTTTTCCGCTGCTGCCGCGCCTCGATGACACTGGGCAGCCCGGGCGCGTCCTGCCAGTCGCGATACACTCGCGCCACGTCGAGGCATTTGTCCAGGAGGTTGCGACGGTTGTCGAACTCCCACTCGCTCTTCAGGATCAGCATGGGCCGCGGCGCCACCAGCATCATCAACTCGTCAAAGTCCGTCGGCACCGGGAGATCCGGATTGTCTATGTAAGGGCGGAACTTTTTGATGTAGACATATCGGCCCTGGCTGCGGGCCCAATGTTCGCCGGGCCGATGCCAGTCGAGCACACCGCCAATACAGATCGTGGCGGCCATCCTCGGCTCAAAGGCGCCCGCAAAGACCGCGCTGTGCCCGCCGAGGGACAGGCCCACGCAACCGATGTGCAGGGGATCGACAAAATCCAGACTCTGCAGAAAGTCGACGCTGCGCGAGATATCCCAGGTGTTTTTGCCCACGATGGACCACTCGGGATGGCGCTCGTAAAAAGGGCGGGTCTCCAAGACCACCTGACCGGGCTCAACCCGTTCCCCGTCCGTCAGCAGGTCGATGCTCAGGGTCACGAAGCCATGCCGGGCCAAATGCAGTCCATACGAACGTCCTCCCTCGGTGGTGTCCGGCGCTTCATCCGGCGTGCGACCGGACAACCCGATGGTCGCGTCCTTGCCCGACCCCTGCGTGGTGCTGTGGACGCAGATCATGGCCGGTTGGGGCCGCACCTTCGCGCTGGCCGGAACCAGCAACCACGCGGTCACCCGGTCATTTTCCTCGGTCTGGAAACTCACATGATAGCGCTCAATCGCTCCGGCTTCCTCCGCCACCTGGGTCCTCAGAACTGCCAGTTGTTTCTGGGTTAACCGCGCGGAGGGACACCCCGCCCCAAACGTGACCTTGCTCACCACCGGCGCCAAAGCCGGCACCGTCTTTGGAAAATCGCCGAGCAAATCAAGCCAGGCCCGTTCAACCTCCCGGCGACGCTCCGGCCAGGGCAGGCCGGCACGGGCCGCCGGACTCTTTGCCGTAGCTTTGGTCACCCCTGCCACCGTGGCCATCGCAGCCGCAGCAGCCGCACCTTTGAGCATTACCCGTCGTGTGATTTTCTCACGCATGCTATTGTTCCCCTTTATGTTCTTGTTCTCGCTCCAACCGCCGCAGGACCGCCTCGGGCGGCAGAAAGCCATAATCGCGGCGCTGGCGGCCGTCGTAGGCAACCGTGACGACAAAAATATCCATTTCCCGCGCTTTCTGTGGCGGAATGTTGATTTGCAACTGCGTGTAGCCGTCGGCGAGAAACGCTTGATAACCGTCGCTGGCATTTTCTGCCAGCGAATGCCCGTTGACCGACACGTCGAGAATCTCGGGCGCCGGATAGGGCACGCGCAGCCGAAAACCGATGCCGTGCTGCACCCGGGCGGACGTGGCCTGCAGGGCGGGATTCACCGTGAGCCGAACCTCCGGTCCTGCCGCCAACCACTTCCCGACCGCATCGGCATTCACCGCCGGCAAGGTGCGGAGGTTTTCAACAAACCGGCGTGGATCCGTGTCGAATACGGCGCTGCCGGCCGGAGTCACAGCGACCACGTAATTCAGGCGACCGGCATATTCCGGATAAAAAATGCCATCGGAAAAACCGCCTTGCGCCTGCCAGAGCTCGACACGGCTGTCGCGACGGCGATCGGCCCGGTCACCCCAGGCGGTGATGAAGCGGCCGGCACGCCATTTCAACCGGTTCACCGGATAGCCGGGCACGTTCTCATCCACCCATGTGCCGTTGCCGAGTCCGAGGATGCCCATGACCCGAACCACACCGCTTTCCTCCCAGCCGATCTCGGTGGTGGAAATCATGGTGTGATATTTCATGTAGCCGTAAAACGGGGAACGAAATTTGCCCGGCCTGGCCGGTTGCCACAGCCTGTCCCGAAAATCCTCCAAATCTTCGATCCAGTGCAAACGTTGGGCATCGGCCTCAGCGCGGTCGGAACCATAGCCGGCAACCTGGCCGGCCCGCACCATGGCCTCGGTCACACGCCAATCCCACGGACGCAGCGCACAGTTCGAGTAAGAGCAGGCCGAGACTTCAAACATGGTCTGGCCTGCGAGCATGTCCCGCTCCGGCATCTGCTCCTTGGTGAACGCCTGCAGTCCGGTGCCGTGCAAATCGAGATGGGTGTCGGGACGGTATTCGTCAATGACACTCAGCACCGCCGCGAGCTCCGGGGTCTTGGCCGGGTCGGCCAGTCGGATGTTGCGGGGGTCTGAAAGGTCCCAGGCGTTTTTCGGTGGATCGTAGAGCTGGATGCCGGCCTTGTTGCCCCAGCCATGATCCGCGACAAAAAGCGCGTAGGGATTGCAGATGGGCATGACGAGAACGATTTGCTTTTTGCGCGTCTCGATTGCCTGGGGCGAATCGCCGATGAGGTATTCGACCAGGCGAAGACAAGTCGTGGCACCCGAGCGCTCCGGGCCCGCATGCAATGCGGTAACCAACGCGATTTGCTTGTCGGCATCCGGCACACCCGAATCGGTGATGCGGATAAGGTTAACCGCATGGCCGTCGTGCGATTCACCGCGTTTTTCGACCCGGAGCCGGTCCGGGTGCTGCTGCGCCCAGTGGCAGAGCGTCGCCTCGTATTCGGCCAACCGCAGGCCTTGAATCTTTTGCAGCCACGGCCGAGGGAGCCGGGCCAACCGCGCGTCAAGGTCTCCCGCCGGATGAGCCCAGCCTGTGTTGGGAACAACCGTCAGCAGCGCCAAAATTGCGCCGGAAGCCATGCGGGTAGCCGCTTTCATGTGCAGGCAAGAGGGAGTGAATTGGAACCGGCAGGACATGCCGGACAAGACAAGCCCGGAGCCAGCCTTGCGGATAGCTCCGGGCAATCCTGCGGTCGGCTAAACTTAGAACGTGCCCTTGATACCGAATGAAGCGTGAGCCGCCACGTATTGGTAGTTGCGTGGACGGGTGTATTCAGGCGTGCCCGGGGCGTAGACCTGCAGCCGCACCGGCTGGACGGTCAGGTTGCGCACACTGGCGAACACAGAAAGGCCCTTCCAGAAGCGATACTCTCCAGAAAAGTCCCACCGCGTTGCTGGCGCGCGGTAGGTGAAGCTGCCGGCCGGGGTGTTGGCATTCGTGCCTGCCGCGGCCCGGCGCACCCACTTGTGGTAGTTGGCATTGAGCTTCAGCACGAGATTCTTGCGGGTGTAGCTGATGCCGGCATTGATGTCGCGCGGAGAGAACTCGGGGAAATTCTCCGGGCCGTCTCCACGAATCGCGATGTTCGTCATATTGCCGAAAATCTGCAAATTTTTGCCAATCCCGGGAATAATATCCTTGAGAGACTGACGATAGCTGATCTCCCAGCCGCTCACCGTGGCATCGCCGGTATTGATCGTGCGGATGATGTCGTAGTTGGAATACGGGTCCGCCGGCAATTGCAGTTCGGCCAGCACCTCGGGCGAAGCCGGTGTGCGGGACGTAGCGAAGAAGCCCTTCACATCCTTGGAAAACAGGCTGACCGAAGCCGTGGCGCCTTTGACGTCATAGACCTCGAAGGTCAGATCGTAATTGTCGGCCTCCCAAGGCTGCAATTCACCGTCCACGATGCGAATCGTGCCCACCACCGCGCCCTCGGCGGGATCGGTTACCGTCACACTGGGCACGATCTGGGTAAGCTCCGGCCGCACGATGGTCCGGGCATAGCCCGCGCGCATCACGACCCGGTCAGAGAAGCTGTAGCTGGCATTCAGGCTGGGATAGAAACCGTCGTAGCTGGTCTTCTTTTTGAAGCCCAAGCGGGTATACTGCAGCCGGGCATTTTCCAAAGCGTTGGTCGTGATCTTGACCAACTGGCCCTGATTGTTGCGAATGAAATTGCCGTTGGCATCACGCTGATAGGTCGCGCCGATGTCGTTGAGCGGGCCGGCACCGTCATCCTCCGTTCTTTCATAGCGAACACCGGAAGTGATGTTCAGCCGGTTGTTCATGAACTTGTTGTCCATGCGGACATAGCCGGCGGTGATCGTCTCTTCGATTTCCGTGGTGCCATTGACGCGGTTGATGTAGGCGGCCGATTCATTGAGCACGAACCAACTGGGGTTTTGCTGATACAGCTTGTAGAGCTCACCCAGGCTGATGATCCGCAGATCAACTTCCTGCCCCCGCACATTGGTGAATGAAGCCATGTCCGAATATCCGTTGGCCACCACGTTGTGCAGCGAAGCCAGACGTCCCGCCACACCTCCCGGCGGAGTAAAGGTATACGTGCTTACCCCGGCTTCATTGCGGCGTAGCATGGTTTCGGAGTAAATACCTGCCTTTAGCCTCGTGGGGACTTTGAAATCGAACTCACGGCCGATATTTGCACCGAAACTGTCCACCTTGTTTTTTACATCCGACTCATTGCTGGTAACCGTGTTTATGGTGTGCAAATTTCCATCAAAGGGATTTACCGGCTCATTGGTGGTCCTGCGAAACGCCTCCACGTATGGGATTTGTTGACGATCAACTCCGTCAAAACCGTAGCCATTGATTCGCAGGGCGGTAATGTTGGCCGCACCGGTATTAAAAAATCCATCCTCCATGTCAGCGAACTTGAATCCGCCTTTGGAGTGGGAAGCATGCACGTCCATCTTCCATACCGGACCGTCATGCTTGTATTTGAATGACCCCAAACTGAGGGTGCGGTATTGGCTGTTGTAAGTCTGATTATGGCTGGCCGTGCCCACCGCTCCGGCTGCCCCCTCGCGACTGACGAAGGTTTCGCCCGTGCCGCCGGTGCCGTAGTTCAGGCCAAACAGGCTTTGCCGCACAAAACTGTAGCGATCGGTGTCGTGGTAACTCAGCTGGAAGCTGCCGTAGTTGCCCACCTTCACATCCATGGTGGCCTTGTAGGTCTTCAGGTCCACGTAGCTCAGGTAATTGACATAGTTGGAAGTGGCAATGATGCCGGTGTTTTGATTGTATGTGGGCTGATGGAATTCAGCCGGGTTGTAACGCGGCGCCCGGGTTACGGCAAAGGTGAATCCGACGTTCTTGTTGAGCGGCAGAATGTAGGACAAATCATAACCAATGTTTGACCGCTTGCGTGCCGAGCGGGCATCCAGCCCGGGCTTTTTGGAAAGACTCGGGTTAAAATTGCCCCATTCGCTGTCCAGGTAGCTGTGCGTGAGATAGACGTTGTAGCTGAACAACGGATCTTTGCGGATAAACCCGGTGCGGGAGATCACGTTCACGGAACCACCCACGGCATTGGCCGGCATGTCGGGGGTTGGCACCTTGGAAATTTCAATGCGGTCAATGTTGGCCGAAGCCGCCGTATTGAGGTCGAAATTGCGCGTGTTACCCGTGAAGCTGGGTGCCGTCGGCACACCGTCGAACTGCACCAAGGTGCCGGAGGACGGCATACCGCGAAGGGAGACGGAACTGGCGAAAAAGGGGTTGTATTGAATATTTACACCCGGGATATACTTCAGGAATTCGCCGATGTTGCCATCCGCCATGTCGACGAACTCATCCATGGAGATGACATTTTTGATGTTGGGCGCGTTGCGTTGCTCGGTGAGCGCCACGGAGGCACCGCTCATGGTTTGGGCCTCGATGGAGAAGGGTTCCAGTTCCACCACTTCGCCTTCACGCAAGGCCTGAAACCGCAGTCCGAAGTCCTGGGTGTTGGTCGCCCCCGCTTCGACGCTCACACCGACCGACTTTTCGCCCAAGCCGACAAATGCGGCCACAATCTCAACCTCGCCGGCCGGAACATTGGTCAGCACATAGTAGCCATTCGCGTTGGTGAAGGCTTCCAGCGCGGTGCCCTTCACGAAGACCCGGGCATTGTTCAGATACAGGCCGTTTGATTCGTTGAGCACCCGCCCTTGCACGATTCCGGTGCCCGCGGATTGCGCCTGCAGGGACAGTGATAAGGAGAACAGACTTACGAGCAAAACGCCATGCTTGAGCAAGCGGCGGAAGACTGACTTTGGGTTCGATGTCATGGTGGTGGCTTGGATTTGGGGTAGATTGCTGAATTGCACTCCTGACCGGCTCATGAATGCCTGGGCGGCATCCGTTGAGTTGGCTAGATTGAGCGAGCCATAATGTATACATAGGTATTATCGTGGGTTCCCGTCAAGCGAAATTCAGAGACTTGGTGCTTTAATCTCCCCGGCCAGTCGGACCGACTTGGAGTATCCAACCCGGCCGGCATAAGGCCTCTCCTACCTGCACCTCGGATCCAGAGCCGGGTTTTCGCCTTCCTCTCGTCCCGTGCTGCCTGCCCGGCAGACAGCCTGAGGGCCTACGGAGATCATTGGCTTCTCAGTTTAAACTCAGCTACATGCGCGATCGATGTGATCATCGAACTGTCTTTTTCCGCGGTGGTGACGCCGGTTGGGCCTGCCGGCGGATGCAGCCACACCAGCAGGCGGGATTGGCTTCGAGCCTTGATGACCATGCTGCTCTCCCGATCGACCCATTGATCCATGCGAAAGAGCAGTTTGCCTCCGCGTGACGCCATATAGACCAACTCCTCGCCGCCCCGCTGGTGGACAAATTCGTCGGGCAGAAAGTCCGCTGGCTGCACTGCGATGTCCGGCAGCCACTGTTCCGTCTGGCTCCGAATGACCCGACAGGGACGACCGTCGATGATTTCGTCGCGGAGATAGAGCATCTCCACTTCCACCGGGCGGGTTACGGACGTATCGGCTCCACGAAACGCATTTACCCGCAGATGCTGGATTTTTTCCCACCGGTCGCCGACGCGGATAGCATCGTTCGGGATAAAGGCGACCAATGGACTGATGCTCGGGGCCAACCAGCGGGATAACTCCCCTTCTCCGGCGATACCGAGTATGCTGCCCTGTCGCGTGACCTGCAGCTTGATCGCGTCATCCTCCCGGGACGGTATCGGTTGGTCGAATTGATGGAATTCCGCTGGCGTCACGGCAAGAGAGCGCACGCCGTCCGGGGCAATGTCCACACACACCACCCGCAACGTGCCAACCGTCTCCGAGTATGGAATCCTGGTGCGTGGTCGCGGTTCGAAGTATTTGAATCCAGGCTGCATTGCGCCGGCAAGGGGCATGCGGCTCGGAACCACATTCAATTGCGTAAAGGCCGTGTCGTAAAGCAATGTCTGGCCAACAGGATAACTTGGCATCGGCACATCTCTGCTGGGTTTGCTGTGCCGAAACAATTGGGCGAGGAAACGGCGATTATCCGCCCACGGCCGGGACATGTTCCCACCTCCCCACGAGCCGCCATCACCAACAACCAACACTTTGCCACGACCATAACGAACCTTCACGATACCGGCACCCCTGACTTCCGGGAAGGTGACATCCTCCTTCACCTCCAGCCAAACCTCCGGAGCCAGGGCGTGCGGAAGAAACCGGAGTGTGCACCCCGCCCCGTAGTGGAACAGTTTGATGTCATAAAAATATCCGTGTCGGGCGCTGATCGGGATATCGGAGTAATGGGTGTTGTCGCTGTTCCAATCGACACCCAGCAGATTCAGCAATTTTCGGAATTGCACCGACTCAAAATTTTCTTCCGCTGCCCCTACGCTGTTCAGCATCACAATCAGGGACCCTCCGTTGCCGACGAATGCCAGAATGGCGGCAATCTCTTCGTCCGAGATCAACGGCGCCCCGGGAACATGCTGGGGATCTTCGGGGTTGTTGATGACCAAGATGTCCACATCCCGGAGCGCGGCCTCATCGATGGGCCGTTCATGAAAGAGCAAGGCAAACTCGCTCTCCAAGGCGTGGGCAAACGAATCATAGCTGTTCGTATGGGAAAAATCGTCGGTCCGATAACGGCCGATGCTGTTTAAATACCCGCCCGTGAGGATAAAATTGCCCACCCGCGTGTCGGGCTTGAGGCGGTGATAGTAATCCAACAGGACTTTGGGTCGCGGCGGCGGCTCGGGCGAAAAGGGTTGCCCGCGATCGGAACCGGCACCGCTGGAAGCCAGGACCGTGAGGAAGGAAACCGCATGAAAAAACGTTCGGAAAAACTGTGCCATAGGTTGATGGGATGAACTGCGCGTGCGAGGCAAAGCCCGGTCGATTCCGTGAAGGAGGTCGTGTGACTTATTTGCGGCTGACGACAAACTCCCTCACCAGAATGGCCTTCCTGGCTGCGTCGCCCGCCGGATAACGAAAGTCCGAATACACGAGAAGAAAGCGATCCGGACCCGTTGCCAGCAAATCGGTGTATCCACAGGAAACCGAGTCGCGATCCCCGGCATACGGCAGCATCTCCAGGGCCTCCGACCAGGTGCCAATATTTTCCGGATGCGAGAAGCGCAGTTGCACCCCCGGCCGGCCTGCGCTTAACACGATGACCCCGTTCTCAAGCTGTAGGAGTTTTGGCAGCACGCCCGTCCGGGCCATAACCTGCGGCGGACTCCAGGTGGCACCATGGTCCTGCGACATGCTTTGATACATCGGGCCGACTCCGACCACGTCGGAGGTCCGCACAATGCAAAGGTAGGTGCCGTCCGACAGGATATAAAAGGCGGGCTCAGTAAAACCGAGTCGATCGGAGGCGATTGCGTCATATTCTTGGTCGGGTCTATACGGAATGCGGCTGACGATGGCCCAACTGCGACCGGCATCATGCGATCGATAAAAGAACACCCCGGATTTTGTTTCCACCTTGCCCCGCTCATCAATGCTGTAGCCTGGATATACACCGGCCATCAGCGCTCCATCTGGTTCGGATCGGATGTCTCCCCACCAAACCACTGGCATCAGTCCACCACGGGAATAGCGGACGGCATTGGGATCGACTAGCTCGGCCCGCTCCTCGTGCCACTCTGCGTTGCCGGGCGGCTGGCGGAGCAAAAATACCCCCTGAAATCTTTCCGGCAGTTCCGAGTGCCGGTAATACAGACGCTGCAGTTTGCGGGTTTTATCAAACATTTCCGCCACCGGCGCCGGCATTTTCGCGGGGTCAATGCTCACCGCTTCCGGGGTGTGGATTTTGATGCGACTTCCATCATGCACGGCGACCGTCTCAAATTCATCGGGCAGTTCGGTAACCGACTGCCACCGCCTCCCCTCTTCCGAGACAGCCGCACCATGGTCGGCTTTCCCATAGCTGAGAATCGAGTCGGGATGCATTGCCCATTTTATGCCGAGGCGACCATCGCCCAAGCGCGCAAGCCGCGGGAACTGGTAAAACCCCCAGCCGTATGACTTGTCGGCAACAGAAACAACCACCGGCGGCCCTGAGCGCACCAGGAGATCGCGCTCTCCGAGACGCAAATGCATTTGCACCTCATTTGAAGTGGATTCTGCGAGCGGCGCAGCCGGTGCTTCGGTGATGGCAAAGGCCGCGGCGATAAGCGGCCCCAGGGCGCTGGGCTTGAGCAGGAAGCCCACGGGCAGAAACGGGGCAGTCTTCTTCACCCTTTCGGGCACTGCTGGAGGGGAGAGCCTGTCAGTCATTATGCGGATTCAAATAAATTCCAAACCGCCGATATTCAGCATACCCCATCATCAAAGTGTATAGTGGAGCTCTTCTTCCGTGAGTTCACGCGTCACCGAGCGGTCCTCCGCCCGGGCCATTTGCCTGATTTTGGTCTCAATGATGTCCTGAATATGCCGCTCCATCACCGCTTTGGCCGCGGCCACGTCCCCTGCCTCAATGGCCCGGTAGATCTCGTCGTGATGGGTCTGGACTTCGCGGCGGTGGGCGTCGTCCACACTTTTGTCATAGGTCAGGTATCCGTCGGAATTGACCACTTTCGTCGTGACGACGCGGCTGACGATGTGCAGGCGCAGCACCTCCTTTTTCAACAGCTCATTCTTGGCCGCACCAATGATCGCGATATGGAAGCGCACATCCTCCCGCTTCAACTCCTCAATGGTGGCCTGATCCTTTTCCGGTGACGCCAAGTGCCTGTTCGTAAACTCGCGCATCGCATCCAGCGCCAGCCGCATCTCCCGCAGTTCATCGGTGGTGCGATTCTCCGCCGCCAGACCCGCCGCATAGGATTCCAAGGCCAGTCGCAGTCCGCACATCTCTTTGAATTCCTGGAAGGTCATGGTTTTGACGCTGGCCCCCAGATGGGCGCGGATGACCACCAGCCCATCGGCCTCCAGTTGTCGGAGCGCGTCGCGCACCGGGGTGCGGCTGACCCCAATTTCTGCGGCGAGATCCTTGGTCATCAGGGGCTGGCCCGACCGATACGTGCCATTGAGGATACGCTTCCGGATGTGCTCGTAGGCGATATCGGAGTTGACATTCTTCATGACGAAACAGAGATACGCGTGTATACATAAAGTTCAACCCCAATTTTCGGCTCGGCAGTCAATTCCCTTATGCATTCAGTTTTGATCGTTGGTTGTGGCAGCATCGGTGAGCGGCATTTGCGGTGTTTTCAACTCACCAAACGGGCCGCGGTCACCGCCTGCGATACAAATCCCCTGCTTTTGGCGACGATGCAGGAGAAATACGGCGTCCGGACCATGGTAAACTGGCAGGAGGCCTTGGCCGGCGGAGCCTTCACCGCCGCCGTGATCTGCACGCCCGCTCCGCTTCACCTCCCGATGGCGCTGCCGGCTTTGACCCGGGGCATTCACGTGCTGATCGAGAAACCCCTTTCGCATTCACTCGCCCGGGTGGACGAACTCATTCAGGCGGCCAAGCAATCCCAGGCGGCCGCGGCGGTTGCTTATGTTTTCCATCAGTTCCCCACCCTCCGTGCGGCCAAGGAAGTCATTGCCTCGGGAGAGCTCGGTCCGGTGCTTCAAGTCGTCACGGCCTCGGGCCAACCGTTTCACCGCCTGCGTCCCGGTTATGCGCAAAGCTATTACCGGGACCGGGCGAGCGGCGGCGGCGCGATCCAGGATGCACTGACCCATACCGCCAACTGGGTCGAGAGCGTGGTCGGCCCCACCGAGAGCGTGATGTGCGATTGCAGTCATCAGGCACTGCCGGATGTGGCGGTGGAAGACACCGTGCATGTGAGCACCCGCAACGGTGGCGTGCTGGTCAATTACTCGATTTCCCAATTTCAGTCGCCAAACGAGAACTTCCTGCAGTTCAACGCGGCGCGCGGCAGCGTGAGGGTTGAGCTGCACCAGCAGCGCTGGGGCATTTGGCGGGAAGGCGATCCGGGCTGGGTTTGGCACTCCCTCCCGGTGCCGGACCGGGACAGCCACTTCATCGCGCAGGCGAATGCGTTTCTCGATCGGATCGAGGGCAAGCCGGCCAACCTCTGCTCGATCGAGGCCGCGGCCCAAACGCTGCGCTTCAACCTCGCCGCCCTGGCCTCGGCCGAGACCCACCGCCGGGTTTACTGCCACGAACTCCATGCCTGAATCCATTGCAAACCGTGGCGGGGCCGAGGCGCCGATACGCCTTGCCATGCTGGGGATGATTCCCGGCAACGGCCACCCCTACTCTTGGTCCGCCATCGTCAATGGCTTTGATCCCGCCGCCATGGCCCGCTGTCCCTACCCGGTCATCCCGGTCTACCTCGGGGCCCAGCCGCCCGGCAGCGTGCGCATCCCCTCGGCTCAGGTGACCCATCTCTGGACCGATACTCCGGCCGAGGCGGCCGACGTGGCCGCCGCCGCCCTGATTCCAAATATCGTGAAGCAGCCCGAGGACGTAATCGGTCAGGTGGATGCGGTCATGATCGCCACGGATGACGGTTTTGACCACACCCGTCGCGCCCGGCCGTTCATCGAAGCGGGGCTCCCCGTCTTCGTCGACAAACCGCTCGCGACTTCGGTGGAGGAACTGCGCACCTTCATGGCGTGGGAGCGGGCCGGTGCCCGCATCCTTTCTTCGTCCGGCCTGCGCTACGCGGCGGAGCTGGACGCCTGCATCGCCCGGCTCGGCGACTTGGGGGAGTTGCGCTGGGTCACCGGCGTGACCTGCAAAACCTGGGAGCGCTATGGCATTCACCTGCTGGAGCCGCTCTACCGCATCGTCGGTCCCGGATTCGAATCCATCCGGCTGGAATCCCGACCCGGCCTCGAAGTGGCCCACCTCGTCCACCGCAGCGGCGTGCAGCTGACCGTGCCGGTGATCATGGACGGGGGCAAATCCTTCGGGACGATTCTGCTCTGCGGCACCAACGGACATGCCACCGTGCGTTTCGGCGACACCTACACCAATTTTCGCCGCCAGCTGCTCAGTTTCCTCGGCTTCGTCCGCACCGGCCGGTCGCCTTATCCATTTTCCGAGACCGTCGAACTAATGACCCTCCTGATTGCCGGACTCACCAGCAGAAACGAGGGATCCCGACGCGTCGAACTGACTGAAATCCACCCGTTGCTTCAACCATGAAAACCCACCATAGCCGGATAAAAAAACTTTTGCGCG
>JAHCLN010000026.1 GCA_026125215.1 Opitutaceae bacterium | reverse complement strand
CCCCGGCCCTGAGCGCACCCGGCATCGCCCTCAACATCCCGTCACCGCCAGTGACGCGGCCGCAACCCGTGCCGGAGCCGCCGCGGGAGGTTGTCCAGCGCGCTCCGGAAGTCCCGACGGTCAAAACGTCTCCGCCCAAGCCGGTCGAGACCAAGCCGGTGGCGGAAGCCAAGCCGGCCCCGCCCAAACCCAAGACGATGACGAAGGAGGAATTCGACCGCCTCAACAAGCCGCGGACGACACCCGCGCCCCGCAACCCCGCGCCGCCGCGCGTGGCCAAGATCAACACCGATGAGATCGTCAAGGGCGTGGTCGGCGGTTCGCAGAACGTGAAGGCCGGGGCCGGCGGCCGGGCGCTGACCCGCGACGAAGGCCCGGTGATGGATGCCTATTTCGCGATGCTGCGGGAGCGGCTGCGTGCCGCGCTGGAGAAACCGCCGGGACTGGCGGACACACTCGTCACCACCATCGAGGTCAGGATCGCGGCCGACGGAACGCTCTCGGGCGCGCGCATCACACGGTCCTCGGGCAGCCCGGAGTTCGACCGCGCCGTGCTGGCGGCGGTGGCCCGCACCCGGATGCCGCCACGCCCGGACAACAAGACCGAGCTGCTTGCCATCCCCTTCCACATGAAGGAACTGTGAGGTTGTTGAAAAAGTCCTTGCCTTCGCGGCCGGAAGTTTGATTTTCCCAACCTTCCTTCGACTTTCGGGCTCTTAGCTCAGTTGGTAGAGCGCCTCAATGGCATTGAGGAGGTCAGCGGTTCGAACCCGCTAGGGTCCACCACTTAAGCCCCGCTTCGGCGGGGCTTTTTTGCGCCCGGATGCGATCGCCGGGCGTCTGTCGCCTTGGATTTCCGGCCGGCTTGGCCCGCCGGGCGCAATGGCCGACCCGCCCAAATTGCGGATCAGACTTTCGGCTTGCCGCGCACATGCGCCAAGCCGCCGTCCACCGACCAGATCTGGCCCGTTACCCAGTCGGCCTCCGGCGAGGCCAGCCAGGCGAGCAGCGAGGCAATGTTTTCCGGCCGTCCCACGCGGCCCAAGGGATGCAGTTTGCCCGAGGCCAGACGCGCGGCCTCGGAGCCCAGCAAGGGTGCCGCCAGCGGGGTGTCGACCAGTCCGGGAGCGACGGCATTCACCCGGATGTTGCGCGGGGCGTAGGTGGCGGCGGCGGAGCGCACGAGTGCATCCAGACCGCCCTTGGCGGCGGCGATCGCTTCATGATTGGGCAGGCCGGTTTGCGCTGCGGCGGAGCTGACGAAAAGAATGACCCCGCCGCCTTGGGCCTGCATCGGCGTCAAAACGGCCTGCAACGCATAAAAGGCGGAAGTCAGGTTTGCCTCCAGGGTGTGGCTCCATTCCGGCGTGGTCGTGAGGTGGGCCGGCTTGAGCAGGATCGAACCGATGCAGTGAAAATAGGCGTCGATGCGGCCGAAGCGCTCCGTCACGGCCTGTGTGATGCTGTCGAGGGCCGGACGGTGCCTGGCGTCCGCCGGCTGCAACAGCCAGCCGGGGCGGGTGGCCGCAAGCGCGTGCAGCGACGATTCCGTGCGGGCGTAGCCGGCGATGTTCCAGCCCCGGTCGGCCAAAATCGCCGCCAAGGTTTGTCCGATGCCGCCGGTGATGCCGCCGATCAGGGCCGTGGAGGAAGTGCTCATGCGCGCGCAATGAAGGTTGCCGCGGGCAAAAGCCAAGCGGGCCGCACCGATTCCGTCAGACCTCGATCATGGCCTTGATCACGCCGGTTTCCGGCCGGGTCCCTGCCTCGAAAAGCCCCGGTGCCTCGCCGAGTGCGGCGCGGTGGGTGATCCACGGGGTGGTGTTGATGCGGCCGGCCTCGATGAGGCCGATGATGCGCGGGAAATCGCCGGGCAGGGCGTTGCGGCTGGCGAGCACCGCAAGCTCGCGCCGGTGCAGCTCGGGGTCGCTGAACGTCACGTTTTCCCGGGTGATGCCGACGAAAATCAACCGGCCGCCGGGCGCGGGATGAGCGAAGGCAGCGTTCATGGAAAGCGCACTGCCCGTGGCATCGAACACCGCCGTCGGGAGATCGCCGTCCGTGAGCCCGGCCAGCCGGGTGCCGACGTCCTCGGTTGCCGCGTTGACGGTCGTGTCCACCCCGAGCTGGGTGCGGACAAATTCCAGCCGGGCGGGACTTACGTCCACGGCGATCACCCGCGTGCCGGCTGCAAGCGCAAACTGCATGACCGCGAGCCCGATCGGGCCGGCCCCGAGCACGGCGACGGTTTCACCGGCCTCGATCCCGGCCCGGCTCACGGCGTGCGCGCCGATGCCCAGCGTTTCAACCAATGCCAGCTGATCGAGCGTGAGACGCCTGGAGCCATGAAGTTTGGACGCGGGGACGAGGATTCGTTCGCGGTGGCCGCCGTCGACGTGCACGCCGAGGACCTGCAGGCTCCGGCAGCAATTGGGTTTGCCGCGTCGGCAGGCAATGCAGCCGCCGCAGTTGAGGTAAGGCTCGACCGCGCAACGGTCGCCCGGCTGCACCTGGGTCACGCCGGTGCCGACGGCGAGCACTTCCACCCCCAGCTCGTGGCCGAGGATGCGCGGGTAGGCGAAGAACGGCTGTCGCCCGCGGTAGGCGTGCAAGTCGGTGCCGCAGATGCCGATGCGGCGGACGCGCACCAAGGCCTCGCCCGGTCCGGGCGAGGACGGTTCCGCCGTCGTCGTCGCGACGAGCCGTCCGGGGGCCTCGAGGACCAGCGTGTGCATGTCAGGCGAGAATGGGGTCGCGGTTTTCCGGCCGGCCTCGCGTGAAGTTGTGATTGTGGATCGGCCGCAGGATTTCCCTGACTTCGGCGATCAATGCATGATCCACCGGGGCCTCGGCGTAGGCGACGTTTTTGCGGATATTGGCGGGATTGGCCGTGCCGATCAGCGTGGTCGCGATCCCCGGGTGGCTGACGGCAAATTGCACGGCGAGCTTCACGATATCCACGCCGACGGACCGGCAATATTCCACCGCCTGCCGGCAACCCGCGACGATGGCCGGCGGCGCAGGATGCCAGGCGGGCACGCCGCGCTCCGTCAGCAGGCCCATGCCGGTGGGGGAGGCGTTGATGACGCCGACACCGCGGTCCGCAAACCAGGGCAGCAACGGCTCCAGCGAGGTGTCGTTGAGCTCGTAGTGGCAGAATGAAAGGATGGTTTCCACCATGCCGGGCGCCACGCGGTCGATGACGGCCGGGAAGATTTTCAGCGGCAAGCCGGTGATGCCCACATGGCCGATGCGGCCGGCGGCCTTCAGTTCCAGCAGCAACGGCAGGGTTTCGTGCACGATTTGATCAAGGTCGGCGAATTCGATGTCGTGGCATTGCAGCAGTTCGATGTGGTCGGTGCCAAGGAGCCGGCAGCTTTGTTCGAAACCGCGGCGGATCCGCTCGGCGGTGAAATTCGTGCCTTCGCCGGCATACTGTCCCACCTTGGTCGCGAGGTAATAGCGGTCGCGCGGGATGCCCTTCAGCGCCCGGCCAAGCACTTCCTCCGCCCGGCCATAGCCGGGGGATACGTCGATGAAGTTGATGCCGAGATCAAGGGCAGCGTGAACCGTGCGGATGGACTCGGCGTCATCCGTGGGCCGGAAGACGGCCCCGAGTGGCGAGCCGCCAAAGCTCAGGACGGACACATTCAGGCCGGTGCGGCCGAGCGGTCGGTATTGCATGATGGCCGCTCAGGCGGACTCGAGGATCAGGTTGGCGTAGGGAATCGTGTCGCCGGTGCGGATGAGGCCGATGGCCCCGGGCACGCGTTTTTTGAAAGCAACATGCGGCTCGAAAACCAGCCGCGGGTCGGCGCGCTTCTGCAGGGCGGCGAGCCGGGCGGGGGAGTTGTGGGTCTTGAACTCCCGTGCCGCCCACACCCGGCCGATGACGAAATTGGCGGCCAGGGCGTCAAACACCTGCAGCACGGTGGGCACGTCGTCCACGAGGGAGAGGTCCACGGTCTCGATCTGCGGCCAGAACGGAAAGCCGCGGTCGGCGATCACGAGGGTGTTGGTGTGGCGGATGCGCGCGACAAGATCGAGCACATGGGGATTGAGGATGCCGGTGCGGAGCATGGGGAAGTTATAGCGAAACGACCCCGGCGGGACAGTGCAAAGTAGGGTCGCCGTCACGGATATCAAAAAAAAGCCAAAGGCGGGGTTGCGCCCGGCGGCGAATGTGCCGTTGACTGAAGGCGCCCCATGAGCGTGTTGCTTTACGAACTGACCCTCGCGCTCAAGCGGTTGTGGCGGCGGCCCAGCCAGACCGGACTCCTGCTGGCGACCTTCACCGTCTCGGTGGCCCTTTCGTTGCTCAGTTGGTCGCTGTTCCACACGATCTACCTCAAGCACCCTTCCTTCGACCCCGAAGGTGAGTTCCATGTCGTCAATCTGATCGCCAAGACCCCGGGGGCGAAGCCCAACATGATCTCCCGCAATGATGCGGAGGCCTGGCAGGCGACGCAGACCGTGTTTGCGGAGTTCACGCTCGTTTCGCTTTACCGCTCTGTCTTCATCGCGACCGAGGATTCAGCACAGCGTTATCTCGGGGCGCTGCTTTCCAGCGAGTCGCAGCGGATGATGGGCGCGCAGCCGCTGCTCGGGCGCCTGTTCACGGCGGACGAGGACCGGATCGGCTGTGCCCCGGTGCTCATGCTGAGCGAGCGCACCTGGCGGCAGCGTTTCAATGCCGATCCCGATATCATCGGCCGCATGCTGCGGGTGGACGGTTACGATGCCGCCGTGGTGGGTGTGCTGCCGGCTTCCTTCCGGTTCCCCAACGATCAGGAAGTTTGGCTGCCCACCGGTTTCAACATCTGGGAATACCAGTGGCCGGAGGACAACAACAGTTTCGAAGGTCTGGTGCGGCTGAAGCCTGGGGTCAGCGCCCTGCGGGCGCAGCAGGACCTGCAGTTGATCCTGGACAGCCGCGGCCCCAACACCCGTGCGGCCCGGCGCGGCCAGCACGTAACCGTCACCCCGTTGCGCGAGTTCAACCTGCTGGGATACATGCACCGGAGTGCACTCATCCTCTTCACGCTTTCGCTGCTTTTTGTGCTCATCAGCTGCGCCAATGCGGCGAATCTCGTCATGATAGACTTCTTCGGCCGCAGCGCGGAGTTGGCCGCCATGTTGGCTCTGGGGCTGCCCCGGGCCGCGGCCATCCGGAACGTTTGCTTCCAAGTTGCACTGGTGGCGGTCCTGTCGGCGGTGGTCAGTCTGGGCGTGCTTTGGGTGGGGTCGCCGCATGTGCATGGTTCGTTCGAGACGATGCTCGCCCCTTACTGGTTGAAATTTGAGTTTGCCTGGCACCACGCCGCGATGGCGGCAGCCTTGGCGCTGATCTCCGCGCTGGTGGCGGTCATCGTGCCGGCAGTTTACCTGATGACCGCGAAGCCCGAGACGATCATCCGTGCCGGCGCCGGGGCCAGCCGTGGCTCGGGCCGGGCGCTGTGGCGCCGCACGCTGATTCTTGGGCAGGTCGCGACACTTACCGTGCTCGGTATCGCCGCCGGCCTGTTGCTGCAGTCGAACCGGCAACTGGGGGAGGAGCAGCGGGGCTATGATGCGGCCAAGACTTTTCTAGGTAAAATCGACATCCCGCGGGTGGACCTGCCTGAGCAGCCCGACCGTCTTGCGCTGTTTCGCCGGATTGTCGCCGAGGTTGAACGCATTCCCGGCGTGCGCGGCGCGGCCGTGCTCGACATGCCGTTGTGCTACAGTTCGCCGGCCCGGACCCGCTATGCCACGGATCCGGCGACCTTGGCCCGCGAAAGCGAGGACGGGCTAGCCTTCACCTCGTCGATCACCGAAGGTTTTTTTGCCGCACTCGACGTGCCGTTCGTGGATGGCGAGACCTTCCCGCGGGAGTGGAAGGAAGGGGACCCGTTTTACGTGATCCTCAACGAATCCTTGGCCCGGCGGCTCTGGCCGGGGCGGAGCGCCGTGGGCGAGGCTCTTTACTTGCGCTTTCATTGGATGCGTCCCGAGCAACCAAGCCACCTCGCGGTCGTGCGCGGCGTCACCCGCGATTTCCAGGCCTCGGGACCGCAAACGAACAACAATGACTTCATCCATGTGCCCTTCATGAGTTGGACACCCTCGACGCTTTTCCTGCTGGCGGGCGGGCGGCAGGCGCTGCCCGCAACCAAGGAAATCAACGAGGCCGTCTGGCGCGTGGACCCGCGGGTGGTGCCATATTTCCCGGACTCAATCGAGCACCAGCTTGACCTGCAGCTGGGCTTCATCCGGCTATCCACGCAAATGACCGCGATTTTTGCGATTGCGGCCTGCCTGTTGTGCGGAGTGGGCGTTTACAGCATCACCGTCTCGCAGATTTTGCAGCGCAGCCGGGAGTTTGGCATCCGGCTCGCCCTGGGCATTGAACCCGGCCGCCTCTGGCTGCGTTTTGCGCGCGACCATCTGCTGACCGCCGCTGCGGGGGTGCTGGTGGGACTGGTGGCCGCCGCTGCTGCCATGCACACGCTTGGGGCGATGCTCTACGGCGTAGCCTCCCGTGATCCGGCGACCTACGCGGTGGTTGGTATCGCGATATTGCTGGTATCGCTGATCGCGACGCTACCCAGCCTCAAGCGCCTGCGGGCCATCAAGCCCGCCGACTGTTTGCGCAGCCTTTGAGTGGTGTTCAACGCAACACCGGCGGATCGGCCGGAGGCGGGCCGTAGAGGCGTTGCAGCACGGCCCGCCAGTGGGCGTCTTCCAACTCGCGCCGGCGCACGGCCCGGTATTCGGCATCGCCGGCCATGAATATGAACAGGAACAGCAGCGCGCCCAGCCAATGCGGGCTTTCGAACCACGCCAGCATGAACAGGATGCCGGCCAGGGAAAGCACCTTGCCGAGCATCGCCGCGATGGCCGTGGCCTTCAGGTAGGGCAGGCGGGTCGCGAGCAGTGCCCGGAGAATGCGGCCGCCGTCCATCGGGAAGACCGGCACGAGGTTGAAGGTGCCCATGATCAGATTGGCGAGGAACACCTGAAAGAGCAGTCCCTGCCACGAATGATAATAAATGACCTCCGGCAGCAAACCGACCACGGGCCAGAGCAGGGCGGCGATCACGAAATTCACCGCCGGTCCGGCCAAGGTGATCAGCAGTTCCCGGCCGGGTTGGCGGGGGATGCCGTCCATTTCGGCCATGCCGCCGATTGGCATCAGCAGGATGCGGCGCACGCCGATCCCGTAACGCTGCGCCATGAAGGAATGCCCCAGTTCGTGCAGGACCACGCAGGCGAAGAAGGCCGTGACCGTGGCGACGCTCCAGCCCACGCCGGTCATCCCGGCTTCTGTCCAGCCGGTCCAGCCGACATAGGCCAGCAGGAGGAAAAAGCTGAAATGGACCGCCAGCGGGATGCCGCGGATCCGGAACAAGTTCATTGACCAGTCCAACATGCCGCATAACAAAGCCGCGTGGCGCGCAACCGCCAGCGCCATTTCGCCGCCACCTCCGCATGCCCGATACCGCCAACCGCCCGCCCTCCATTCTTCTCATCGACGACGACGCCGAGGTGCGCTATTCGTTGTCCCGCGTGCTGACGTCCCGCGGCTACCAAGTGGCCGAAGCGGCCAGCGGCGAACAGGGCGTGGCGGCCATCCGCAAGGGTCCGCCCCCCGATCTTGTCTTCCTTGATGTGCGCATGACCGGCATGGGCGGCATCGAGGCCCTGCAGCACATCCGTTCGGCGCAGCCCAAGCAGCTGGTCGTGCTCATGACGGCCTTCGGCACCGCGCAAACCGCGATCGAGGCGATGAAATACGGCGCGTTCGACTACATCATGAAGCCCTTCGACCCGGCGAAGGTGCTCGCGCTGGCCGAGAAGGCCCTCAAGACGCACGCCGATCTCCGCGCCGTCGGCGACTACAAGCCGACGATCAATGCCGACGACTACCGCGAGGGCATCGTCGGCTCCTCGCCGGTCATGCAGGAGGTGTTCAAAATCATCGGCCAGGTCACGGCCAGCGATGTCACCGTGATGATTACCGGCGAGAGCGGCACCGGCAAAGAGCTCATCGCCCGCTCCATCTGGAAGCACTCGCACCGCGCCGCCAAGCCGTTCATCGCCGTCAACTGCGCCGCGATTCCCGAAAACCTGATCGAGAGCGAACTCTTCGGCCATGAGAAAGGGTCCTTCACCGGCGCGACCGGCCAGCGGCTGGGCAAGTTCGAGCTCTGCGACGGCGGCACCATCTTTCTCGACGAGATCGGCGACATGGCGCTCGCCACGCAGACCAAGATCCTCCGGGTGCTCCAGCAGGGCGAGATCCAGCGCGTCGGCGGCACGGAGACGATCAAGGTCGATGTGCGCATCCTCGCGGCGACCAACAAGGATCTTGAGGCGATGGTAAAGGCGAAGACCTTCCGCGAGGACCTTTACTACCGGCTCAACGTCGTGCGGATCAAGATGCCGCCGCTTCGTGAACGGGCGGAGGATATCCCGCAGATTGTGGACTTCTGCGTGCAAAACCTCGTGAAGCAGCGCAAATCCCGCGTCAGCAAGGTGTCGCCCGAGGCGATGGCACTGCTCACCCGCCACCCCTGGCCGGGCAACGTGCGCGAGCTGGAAAACGCCATCTACCGCAGCGCGGTCATCGCCCAGGGCGATGCGATCCTCGTGAAAGACCTGCCCGCCGAGCTGGGCGGCTCCGCCGTGGCCGAGCCGGAGGCGACGGCCAGCCCCAAGCTTACGCTTGAACAGGCCTTTGACCACATCCACGCCGCGCTCGCCGCCGGGGACGAACCCCTGCTGCCAAGGGTGCAGCGGGAGCTGGCGCAACGCACCATGGTGGCATTGGCCGGTGATGAAGCCGCCGCCGCCCGGAAGCTGGGCCTGACCAAGGCGGCGCTGCAGAAACTCCTCGGCTAGACCAGCGGGGGTTTCACTAACCGGTTGAACTGGCGGCCGGCCCGGTCATAAATGCCGCCCCATGGCCGCCACCCCCCGCACCGATGATCCGGAAGATCTGTTCCGGCGGCTGGCGGAATTGAACCAGATCGGCATCGCGCTCTCCCAGGAGAAGAACCTCGACCGCCTGCTCGAATCCATCCTGCTCGCAGCCAAGCAAATCACCCGCGCGGACGGCGGCACGCTCTACCGCCGCACGGCGGCCAGTCCGGACGAACTGCGGTTTGAGATCATCCGGAACGACAGCCTGGGCATCGCCATGGGCGGCACGACCGGCCGGCCTGTGCCGTTCCCGCCGCTGCCGTTGCGCACGGCCGGGGGCGGGGAGAACACCACGATGGTTGCGGCCTATGCGGCGCTGAGGGGGCGCACCGTCGCCATTGCCGACGCCTATCAGGAACAGGGTTTCGATTTTTCCGGCACCCAGGCGTTCGACCGGGGCACGGGCTACCGTTCGACGTCCTTTCTCACCGTGCCGATGAAGAATCACGAGGACGACATCATCGGCGTCCTGCAGCTGATCAACGCCCGCGATCCCGCCACCGGCGCCGTCGAACCCTTCAGCGAGACCGACGTGCGCCTGGCCGAATCGCTCGCTTCGCAGGCGGCCATGGCGCTGACCAACCGCCTGCTGCTTCAGCAACTGGAGGACCTGTTCGAATCGTTCATCAAGCTCCTCAACAAGGCGATTGACGAAAAATCGCCCTACACGGCCGGGCACTGCGACCGCGTTCCGATTCTCACCATGTTGCTGGCCGAGGCGGTGCACGCCACCGATCGCGGTCCGCTGGCGGCCTGGCGCATGAACGACAAGGACCGCTATGAGCTCAAGATTGCCGGCCTTCTGCACGATTGCGGCAAGGTCACCACGCCCGTCCACATTGTGGACAAGGCCACCAAGCTCCAGACCATCCACGACCGCATCGAACTCATCGCCACCCGCTTTGAGGTCATCAAGCGCGACGCCGAGCTGGCCGCCCTCCGCGCCGGCCGGGATGCCGGCGCGGACCTGGCGGCGATCGATGCCGACCTCGCCTTCCTGCGCGCCTGCAACATCGGCGAGGAGGCGATGCGCGCCGTGGACCGCGAGCGCGTCCACGCCATAGCGGCGAAATACCGCTGGCGCGACGGGGCGGGGGAGGAGCGCGACTGCCTCACGCCCGACGAAGTGCTCAACCTCACCATCACCAAGGGCACGCTCACCCCGGCCGAGCGCGAGGTCATCAACCGCCACATCAACGTCACCATCGAGATGCTCGAATCGCTGCCCTGGCCGCGGCATCTGCAGAATGTGCCCGAATATGCCGGCGGTCACCATGAGCGCATGGACGGCCGGGGTTACCCGCGCGGACTCACCCGGGAGCAGATGTCGGTGCAGGCACGCATCATGGGCATCGCCGACATCTTCGAGGCGCTGACCGCGCGCGACCGGCCCTACAAGGAGGGCAAGACCCTCAGCGAGGCGCTGCAGATACTCGGCCGGCTCCGGCTCGACGGACACGTGGACCCGGACCTGTTCGACATTTTCATCCGCGAGAAAGTTTACCTCCGCTACGCCGAGCAGTTCATGAGCCCGGCGCAGATTGATGACGTGGATGAGGCGACGATTCCTGGCTACAACGTGAAAACCTCCTGAGGTTCGGACGTTTTGCCGTGCAACTTTGCGCGGCTTGTGGAGTCTTTACGACATGCCAGTCCTGCGTGTCCTGATGGCCGGCGCCATCGCCCTCTTCGCCTTGGTCGCGACTTTGTTCGCGGCGATGTTGGTGTTTGTGACCGGGCTGGCCGCCCTGATCGTGCAAGCCGTCCGTGGCAAACGTCCGCCGGTCGCCCGCGCGCGCCCCGGCGCGCGGCCGTCTGCCGTCCGTCCCGAGGGTGCGATCGACGTGGTGGCCACGCAGGTGCCGGAGGACCGGTGATTCTCCGGTTTTGAAGGCAGCCGGTGCCTGAAACTACGGGATTGGCGCCGGGGGTTTTGGGCGTGAAGCAGGGTCCGCTACTTAACCCCGTTATCCCGATGAAATTGCTGTGCAGCATTGGAGTTGTTCTTGTTGTCCTCGGCTTGACCCCGTCCGTCCTGGGCGTGACTGAGCGTTACACCATCGCGGTCGTGCCGATGGGCACGACGCACCAATATTGGAAGCAACTGCACGCGGGGGCGCTCAAGGCGCAGGCGGAGCTGCAGGCAGAAGGCGTCACGGTAGAGATACTTTGGAAAGGGCCGCTCCGCGAAGATGACCGTGACCAGCAGGTGCAGGTCGTGGAAAATTTTATGGCCCGGCGCGTGAGCGGCATAGTCCTTGCCCCGCTCGATACCCGCGCGCTGGCGCGTCCGGTCGAACAGGCGGTGCAGGCCGGCATTCCGGTGGTCATCGTGGACTCCCCACTGGCATCGGCAGCGCCGGTCAGCACGATCGCCACCGACAACTATGCCGGCGGCCGAATTGCGGGCAAACGACTGGGCGAGCTGCTGGAGGGAAAAGGCAATGTGATTTTGATGCGGGTGCAGGTGGGCTCCGCCAGCTGCGAGGCCCGTGAAGCGGGCTTCCTTGACGAGATCGCCGCGTCGTTTCCCGACATCAGGGTCATCTCATCCAACCAGCACGGCGGCGCCACCCGGAACACCGCGCTGAATGCGTCCCAGAATCTGCTCACGCGCTTCGGCCGCGAGGTCCATGCGGCGACTTCACTCCCAACGAGTCCACCGCGGCCGGCATGCTGGTGGCGCTGGGCGATGCCGGTCTCGGCGGTGGCAAGGTGAAGCTCGTGGCCTTCGCCAACAGCCGCGATTTTGTGGAGGCCATCCGGGCGGGAAACCTGCACGGGCTCGTGCTGCAAGATCCCGAAAAAATGGGCTACCTCGGCGTAAAGACCGTGGTGCAGACTTTGCGTAAGCAACCGGTGGCGGCGCTCGTGGACACGGGGGTGCGGTTGGCCACCGCGGAGAACGTGGATGATCCCGAAATCGTGGCGCTCGTGGGGAAGTAAAGCCGCCGCGTTCAGCTGCAGGGCTTAAGCCCGGCTCGTTGATCCCGACCCGAATATCCGATCCACCGCGGTGTGCCGGTAGTCGAAGATGCGGCGCAGCTGCCGGCGAACCCACAGCCAATGGACGAGGTCGCCCAGCGGCCCGAAGGGCAGGGCGTAGGTGACGTGGTCGGTCATCAACACGCCGCCGTCCCGCGGCTCGAACCGGTGGACGTGATACCAGAACCGGTAGGGACCGATGCGTTGTTCGTCCACAAAACTGATCCCGGGCGTCACGTGCCGGATTTCCGTCAGCCAACCGACCCAGCAGGCGGGCAGGACGCGGATACGATAGGCGATGAGCTGCCCGGCGTGCATCGGGCCGGGCTCGCCGAGGATGCGGAATTTCATCTCCGGCGGCGTAAGTGCGTCGAGATTGCGCGGCGTGGAGAAATACTCCCAGACGCGGGCGGGGTCAGCCGGGATAAATTGCAAGCGTTCGAGCGTGTGCACCATGACAGTCCCCTGGATACGGCCGAAGCGGTCGCTGGGATGCCGCTGCGGCGGCCGACCCGAGCGGAAATTAAAACTGTAGCCCTCGCACTGCGGCGCGGCAGCGCGGTAGGGTCCGCTCTCCGAGCGGACCGCGGCCGGGCCTGATGCACCTGAGGCGATCAGGCCGGTGGCCCGCCCAGCCATTGGCGGACGGCCCGCAGGCGCTCCGGCGTGCCGAGCAAAAGGAGGTGGTCACCCGCCGCGAGACGCTCCGCCGCGTGAGGGTTGGCGATGCGTTCGCCGCCGCGCTGGATACCGACGACCAGCACGCTGTGCTGTTGCGGCAGATGCAATTCAGCCAGGGTGGAGCCGATGTGGCGCTCGCCTGCCAGCGCCACGGTCTCAAGCAGGCATTCGTCGAAGTCGTTGCCGCTGTTTTTGCCGGCCCGGGTGAGTTCGGCCCGGGCGCGGGCGATGTCGGCGGGGGTGCCGAGCAGCAGCAGCCGGTCGCCCGAGAACAGCGGCTGGGAGGGTTCGGGCGCGACGATCAGATGGCCCTGCCGGTCGATCTCGACCACGGTGCAGTTGAAACGGCTGCGGATGCGGAGGGCGGCGATGGTCTGGCCTGCGCAGGCAGCGGGTTCGGGCAGGATGCATTCCTCGACGTTGAGCTGCCAGCCTTCGGTGGTGGTCATGAAGCGCTGGGCGGCGCCGGTCACCGGCTGACCGGTGGATTTGTGTTCCAAAACCTCGCTCAGACTGTGCTGCCAATGGCTGTGCCAGTAGATGAGCCGCTGGGAAAACACGGCGACCACGGCGGCGGCCACCGCGCCGATGACCAGCCACACCCACTGCGGCAGCGTGGTGACGGGCAGGATGCGGGAAATCCAGTAGGCCAGGCCGAGAGCGCCGATGACCTTGATGCCGTTTTCGACCAACGGGCCGGGAAGCCGGGTGTGGGCGCGGGCGGTTTCGCCGAAAATGAGCGCCAGCGTGGAGACATTGCGCCAGATGGCGACGAAAGGAACCAGCGCAATCACGCCAAGAACGCTCCAAAACACGACGCGAAGCACCGCGGGGTCCAGGCCGGTTGCCAGCGGACTACGTTGCAGGGTGTCCAAAATCAGGCCCGAAAAGGAGAACAGCCCGGTGATGAGCAGCAGTTCGAGGCCGATGTGCAGCAGCCGCTTGCGGCCGAGCTGCCACCAGAGACCGCGGTTGCTGGCGCCGCCCAGATGGGAAAGCCAGCCGTGATAGGTTTCCAGCGCGCGCGTCAGCCAGCCCGGCTCCAGACGTGCGGCCAGACCGAGGATGGCGTCGGCCCGCCGGTTGATGATCGGCGCCAGGAACACGGTGAGAATGGAGACGCCGACGGCGACCGGGTAGTATTTGGCCGGCAGGATGCTCATCTGCACGCCCAGCTGCGCGATGAGGAAGGAGAATTCGCCTATGGGCGTGAGCGCGAGGCCGGCGCGGCGGGCCTCGGCCGGCGGCACGCCGACGGCGATGAGCGCCGCGCCGCAGGCGAGCGTGCGGAGGACGATCATGAGCAGCCCGAGTCCCAGGATGATGTGCCACACCTCGGCGAAGAGCCGGACGTCGATCATCATGCCGATGGCCACGAAGAACACGCTGCTGAACATGTCGCGCACCCCGCTGAAGGCGCGCTCGATGCCTGCTTTCTGGGGAATCTCCGCCACAATGGCGCCGAGCAGGAAGGCCCCGAGGGCAAGCGAATAACCGGCCTTCACGGTCAGGATGGCCATCAGGAAGAGCACACCTGCGACGATGATGGTGCGGATCTCCGGGTCGCCGGCCGTTTCCAGCCGCCGCAGCAGACGCGGAATGAACAGAAGCCCGACGCAGACGAGCAGGGTCACGAAGGCGCCGAGCCCGGCCACCTGCCCGCCGACACCGGCGTCCTGGCCACCGCCCACGCCCTGGGCCGCGAGCACGGCCAGCATCACGACGGCGACCACGTCTTCGAGCACGGTGACGCTCACGGCCAGCTGGCCGGGGCGGGTGTGGTCCAGGTTCAGGTCCTGCATGACCTTGGCGATGACCACGGAACTGGAGACCATGAACATCGCGGCGATGAACAGGCTCTGCGTGGAGGTCCAGCCAACAAGCACGCCAAGCAACTGGGTCAGGTTGAGGACAAAGAAGGCTCCCAGCCCCGTCGCGATCAGGGTGGTCACGCCCATTTGCCGAAGCTTGGTGAGGCTGAGCCCGAGCCCGATGCCGAACATCAGGAACACGAGTCCGATCTGGGACAGGGTTTCGATCCGGGCCACATCCAGCACCAGCGAAAACGGCGGGGTATACGGGCCGACGAGGATGCCGGCCAGCAGATAGCCCACGATGGCGGAGAGGCCGATGCGCTTGCACAACGCTCCCGCGACACCGGCGGCGATCAGAACGAGGGCGAGGTCTTGGATGAGGTTGATGCCTTCCATGCGTGGCGCAGGTTGAGCCGCCGGGCGAAGAACCGGAAACCCAAATTTTGGTTCCGTAAAAAAATCCGCCCCGTGACCGCCGGCCGCTTAGCTGCGGGCGTAACCCTGCGGATGCGCAGCATGCCACCGCCAGGCGCTCGCGACGATGGCCGTGATGTCCGGGTAGCGGATGGTCCAGCCCAGATCCTTTTGCGCCTTGGTCGAATCGGCGAAGAGCGCAGGCGGGTCCCCGGCGCGGCGCGGTGCGAGGGTGTAGGGGACCTTTTTGCCCGTCACCTGTTCGACGGCGCGGATGACCTCGAGCACCGAAGTAGGGCGGCCGGTGCCGAGATTGTAGAAAAGTGCGGCGCCGGGGGCGGAGAGCCGGTCGAAAACGGCGATGTGCGCGCGGCTGAGGTCGTCCACATGCACGTAGTCACGGAGGCAGGTGCCGTCGGGCGTGGGATAATCGTGGCCGAAAACCTGCAGGGGAGGGCGCGCGCCGGTGGCGGCGTCGATCGCGAGCGGAATGAGGTGCGTCTCGGGATCGTGGTGTTCGCCGATGGCTCCGTCCTCTGCGGCGCCGGCGGCGTTGAAATAGCGGAACGCCGCAAAGCTGAGCCCGTTGGCGCGGGCGAGCGCCTTGAGGGCGTTTTCCACGTCGAGCTTCGTCTGCCCGTAGGGATTGATGGGCGCCTGCGGGGTGTCCTCGGTGATGGGCATTTTCTCCGGAGTGCCGTAGGTCGCACAGGTGGAGGAAAAGACGAATTTTTTCACTCCGGCGCCCAGCATGCAGCGCAGCAGGTGGAGCGTGGCGGCGACGTTGTTGAAGTAATACTTCAGGGGGTCCGTCACACTTTCGCCGACGTAGGCGTAGGCGGCGAAGTGCATCACGAGCTCGATCCTCTCCTTCCGCAGGATTTTCCCGACCTCCTTCTCGTTGCCAAGGTTGGCGGGGTAGAAGGACACGTCGGGGGGGGCGGCCGCCCGGTGGCCGAAGACGAGATTGTCCAGGACGACAGGCCGGTGGCCGGCGGCAAGGAGCTGCCGGACGCAATGACTACCGATGTAACCGGCTCCGCCAACGACAAGAACGTTCATTTCGGGAGCGTTGTATTGCTTTCGGGGCGGGGATGGCTAGCGATTTTCGTTTCATAAGTGATGAAGCCTTCCCGCATTGTGATCACCGGCGTCGGTCTGACGGCCCCCAACGGCAACACGCTGGCCGAGTTTCGCGCCAATTTGCTCGCCGGCAAGGCGGGCGTTGAGCGCATGGAAATCCGCTACATGGGCAGCCAGCTCGCGGGGGTCTGCCACTACGATCCGCTGAAATACCAGAAAAAGAAGGAAGTGCGGGTGGGCACGCGGGCCGGCAGCATCAGCATCTACTGCGCCCGCGAAGCGCTGGCCGACAGCGGCGTGAATTTTGAAGCGCTCCCGAAGGACCGCGTGGGCATCTACATCGGCTGCACCGAGCACGGCAACGTTGAGACGGAAAACGAGATCTACAACATCTCGAAGTTCAACTACGACACGAAGTTCTGGTCGCACTACCACAATCCCCGCACCGTGGCCAACAACCCGGCGGGCGAGGCCTCGCTCAATTTGGGCACCACCGGCCCCGCCTACACGATCGGCGCCGCCTGTGCCGCCGGCAACCTCGGCCTGATCCATGCCACCCAGATGCTGCGGCTCGGCGAGGTGGATTTCGCCATCTGCGGCGGCGTGAGCGAGAGCATCCACACCTTCGGCATCTTCGCCGGCTTCAAGAGCCAGAACGCGCTCGCCACCCATGAGGACCCGCTCAAGGCCTCCCGGCCGTTCGACCTCGCCCGCAACGGCATCGTGGTCTCCGAAGGCGGCGCACTCTACACCTTGGAGCGGTTGGAGGACGCGCAGGCCCGCGGCGCCAAAATCTACGCCGAGATCGCCGGCTATCACGTCAACAGCGACGCCAGCGACTACGTGCTGCCGAATCCCGTCCGCCAGACCGAGTGTATCCGCAGCGCCCTTGGCCGGGCCGGGCTCCGGCCGGCGGACATCCACATCGTCAACACCCACGCGACCGCGACGCCGCTTGGCGACATCCAGGAGTGCGAGGCGATCCGCGCGGTCTTCGGCGAAAACTGCCCCGATACCCACATCAACAACACCAAGAGCTACATCGGGCACTGCATGGGCGCCGCCGGGGCCTTGGAGCTGGCCGGCAACCTCCCGTCCTTTGAGGACCTGACCGTTCATCCGACCATCAACGTGGACAATCTCGACCCCAAGTGCGATCTGCCTGGGTTGGTCCTGAATCAGCCGCGCAAAGCCGCCAAAGTGGACACGATTTTGAACAATTCCTTCGGCATGCTGGGGATAAATTCCACGTTGATTGTTCGGCGATTTGTCCCCTAATTCGGCCCTTTACCAACGACCTATGACCAAAGACGAATGCAAACAGGTGGTGCTCACTATCATCGCGGACATCGCGCCCGATGAGGACCTGAGCAACGTCAAGCCCGACGTGCGCCTGCGTGACCAACTCCAGCTCGATTCCATGGACTTCCTTGATATCGTCATGGAACTCCGCAAGCGCCACGGCATCGAGGTGCCCGAGGCCGACTACATGCAGCTCGCCTCGCTGGACAGCTGCGCCGAATACCTGACGCCCAAGTTCAACGCCCTCGCGGGCAAGCAGTAGGCCGTCGGATCGCTTAGGACCCATGCAGGCCGGGATTCCTCCCGGCCTTTTCCGTGCCCGCGCGGGATAAACCGGATTTTGCAGTTTCCGGGCTTCCCGGTTTCCCTCTTCATCGTTTCCAACTCCGCGCCGTTTGAATTCGTCCACCCATTACGATGTCGCCATCATTGGCGCAGGCATGTCGGGCCTCGCGGCCGGCATCCGGCTGGCGCATTTCGGGAAAAAGGTGTGCATCTTCGAGCGGCACAACGCCGTGGGCGGGTTGAACAGCTTCTACAGCATTGCCGGCCGGAAATACGACGTGGGCCTCCACGCGATGACCAATTACGTGCGGCCGGGCGTGAAGGGCACGCCGCTCACCAAGCTGCTGCGCCAGCTGCGCATCGACCGCGAGGAATTTGCCCTCTGCGAGCAGAAGCAGAGTCGGGTCGCCTTCGGGCCGCGGGGCGAGACGAGCCTGCGGTTCACCAACGATTTTGCCGTGTTTGAATCCGAGGTCGCCCGCACCTTCCCGGCGCAGATCGACGGCTTTCGGAAGCTGGTGCAGCTCATCCGCAGCTACGACGACGTCTCGCTCGACGCGAAACCGGAATCGGCCCGGACGGTGGTGCGGCTGCACCTCACCGACCCGTTGCTGGAGGACATGCTGTTCTGCCCCGTGATGTATTATGGCAGCGCGCAGGAGCACGACATGGAGTTCGGCCAGTTCGTCATCATGTTCAAGGCCCTCTTCCTCGAAGGCTTTGCCCGGCCGTTTGAGGGGGTGCGAGTGATTTTGCGGGTCTTGCAGGAAAAATACCGGCAGGCCGGCGGGGAACGGCGCATGAAATGCGGCGTCCGCCAGATTGTCTCCCGCGGGGATAAAGTGGACCGGCTCGTGCTCGACAGCGGCGAGGAGATCACCGCGACGCATGTGCTCTCGTCCATCGGCGCGCCGGAGACTTTCGGCCTGTGCGCATCGGGGGGCCAGATCGGATCCGAGAAACCAGGTGCCCAACCCGGGCTGCGGCACAGTCCCGGCCGGCATTCCTTCGTGGAAACGATCACGGTGCTCAACCGCCAGCCGGCCGCGCTGGGGTGGGGGGACGATACGATCGTGTTTTTTAACGATTCTTCCCGGTTCGACTATGCTTGTCCAACCGCCCCCGTGGACCCGCGCAGCGGCGTAATCTGCATCCCCAACAATTTCGACTATGGCCCGGACCACGTGCTGCCCGAGGGTATTTTCCGCGTCACCTGCCTGGCGGACCCTGCGCACTGGTTCGGGTTGCCCGAGGCGGACTATCGGGCCGAAAAAGCGCGCTGGTTCGGGACGATCCACACCAGCGCGCGGCGCTTTCTCCCGCCTTCCGATCCGGCGGCCTTTGCCGCGGCCACGGTCGCGACCGACATGTTCACGCCGCGCACCATCACCAAATTCACCGGTCACCTCAACGGCGCAATCTACGGCGCCCCGGTCAAGGTCCGCGACGGCCGCACCCCGTTCAGCAATCTCTACCTCTGCGGGACGGACCAGGGCTTCCTCGGCATCGTCGGCGCCATGCTGAGCGGGATCTCGATGGCAAACTACCACGTGCTCACCAGGTGAGGCCCGGCGCAAAACCCCTTGCCAGCGGGCGGCGGCTTTTGCTTCGCTGAACCCTTCACATGGCTTACGACTGGCTAAAAGGCGCGGCGGATGAGTATGACGTGATCGTCATTGGCAGCGGCTTGGGCGGACTCACCGGTGCCAACTACCTCGCCAAAGCGGGACACAAGGTGCTGCTGCTCGAGCATCACTACCAGTTCGGCGGGCTGGCGACGTGGTTCACGCGGAAAGGCGGGCACATCTTCGACATCTCCCTTCACGGCTTCCCCAGCGGCATGATCAAGAGCTGTCGCAAATATTGGACGAAGGAAATCGCCGACTCGATCGTGCAGCTGAAGGACATCCGCTTCGTCAATCCCCAGATGGACGTGTCGACCACGTTCACCCGGGAGGACTATACCCGCGTGCTGGTGGAGCAGTTCAAGCTCGATCCCGTGTTGGTGGAAAAATTCTACGACCACCTCCGGGCGATGAATTTCTACGACAACAACCCGGAAACCACCGGCCAGATGTTCGAGCGCTTCTTCCCCGGCCGGCCCGACGTGCACCGGCTGCTGATGGAGCCGATCACCTACGCCAACGGCTCCACGCCCGAGGATCCCGCGATCACCTACGGCATCGTGTTTTCGAATTTCATGGGCGCCGGCGTTTACACCTTCCGCGGCGGCTCCGACCTCCTGATCAAAAAGATGGTCGCCGAGCTCACCAAAAACGGGGTGGAAGTCCGCAAAAAGGTGCTGGTGGAAAAGATTCTCGTCGAGGAACGCGACGGCCGGAAGGTCGCCTGCGGCATCGTGGCCAGCAACGGCCGGGTCATCCGGGCGAAGGCCATCCTCTCCAACGCGAACATCAAAAACACCGTGTTCCGGCTCGCCGGCGCCGAGAACTTTCCCGCCGACTATGTGGCCGCGGCCGAAGCGGTGCGCATCAACACGAGTTCGTGCCAGGTGTATTTCGGCATCCGGAAGGGCGAAAGCATCCCGCACATCGGCGACCTTGTGTTCACCTCGGCCGCGCCGTGCTACAGCAGCGATGAGCTGGTGGATTTTCACACCACCAGCCGGACCTTCTCGGTTTACTATCCCGACACCCGGCCCGGGTCGGATCGCTACACGGTCGTGGTCTCGCTCAACGGCCGCTACCCGGACTGGAAGAACCTCAGCGACGAGGACTACGCCCGCCACAAGCAGCGGTTGATCGAAGAATCCCTCGTGGCTTTGGAGAAATTCATTCCGGATGTGCGCGGCAAGATCGACTGGATGGAGGCCGCAACACCCCGGACCATCGAATATTACACGACGCACCTGAACGGCACCTCCTTCGGCACGAAGTTCGAAGGCCTGAAGGTCTCGATGGATCTGCCCGAAAAGCTGCCCGGGCTCTATCACGCCGGCAGCGTGGGCATCATCATGTCCGGCTGGCTCGGCACCATCAACTACGGCGTCATCACCGCCAACAAGATCGACAAACGCCTCTACGAGGCGAAGGCAGAAGGAAGAGTGCAGAAGGAAGAAGTTCAGGCCGGAAAGGACTGAAGCATGGCAGACGAAGCTCCAGATCTGCGGGTCAGGACCAAGGAGTTTGCGCTGCGGATTCTTCGCATGTTTGGCACGCTGCCAAAGTCGGCGGAAGCGCAAGTGTTGGGGCGCCAGGTGCTGCGGTCTGGCACATCCGTAGGAGCTAACTACCGGGAGGCCCACCGTGCCCGCAGCAAGGCCGAATTCGTAGCGAAGTGCGGCGATTGTTTGAAGGAGATCGAGGAAACCGGCTACTGGCTCGAGTTACTCGTAGATGGAGGCCTCGTGCCAGCAAAGAAACTGGAGGCTTTGCGTATGGAATCCGATGAACTTACGGCCATCTTTGTGACCATCATCAAACGTGCGCGGCAGTCCGGCTGAATTCCAGTCTGGCCTGTCCCAATTTCCTCCTTCTTCCTTCATCCGTCTTACTTCTCATGTCCGTCACCGACTTCATTCCGCACCGGCCGCCATTTCTCTTTGTGGATTCGGTCGTGAGCGAAGCGCCCGATGCCTTGGTTGCACAGCGCACCTGGCGGGCGGATGAAGACTTTTATCGCGGTCATTATCCGGGGGCGCCGATCACGCCCGGCGTGCTGTTGTGCGAATCCGTCTTCCAGACGGGTGCGCTCTACATGGCGAAACAGGCGCTGGCGGGCGGAGCCAAGCCGGGGGAGGGCGTGCCGCTGCTCGCCAAGATCAGCGATGTGCGCTTCCGCAACCCGGTCTATCCCGGCGACACAACCCTCATCGAGGTGAAGAAAAAGGAAGCGATGGGCGGATTCACGATGCTGAGCGGCAACATCAAGAAGGCAGACGGCACCCGCGTGCTGACGGTTGAGTTTGCCGTCGCCTGGAAAACACCCGAGGGCCAGCCCGCCGCCTGAGCGCCCGGCCGCCGACCACAAGCATGCCCGACTTTCTCCAGCTCAGCGGAAAAACCTTTGTCGTCCTCGGTGTCGCCAATCGCAAAAGCGTCGCCTGGTTCATCGCCCAAGCCTTGGAAGAGCAGGGCGCGAAGGTCATCTACAGTGTCAGGTCCGAGACGCGCAAAAAATCGCTCGAGACCCAGCTTGCCGGGAAGCCGGTATATGTTTGCGACATGGAGCCCGACGGCGCCGTCGATCGGCTTGCCGCGGAAATTGCCGCGGACGGGCACGGGCCGCTGCACGGACTGGTCCACTCGATCGCCTTCGCCAACTACAGCGAAGGCTTCAAGCCCTTCCACGAAACGAAGCGGGCGGATTTTCTTCAGGCCACCGCCATCTCCTCGTTTTCGCTGGTCGAGCTGGCGCGCGCCTTCAAGCCGCAACTGGCCAAGGACGCCTCGGTCGTGACCATCGGCATCTCGTCACTGACGGTCACGCCCGACAACTACGGCTACATGGGCCCGATCAAGGCCGCGCTCGAGTCCACGAGCCGGTTTCTGGCGAAATCGTTCAGCGCGGACAGCGAGGTGCGTTTCAATGTCGTGGGAGCGGGGCCGCTCAAGACGAGTGCTTCTGCCGGCATCCCCGGCTACCTGGAAAGTTATCTCTACACCGAGAAGCTCACCTTCCGGAAGCGCAACCTCTCCACCGCAGAGGTTGCCAATGCCGCGCTCTTTCTGCTGAGCCCCCGGAGCAGCGGGCTCAACGGCACGACGGTGGTGGTGGATGCAGGCCTGGGCAGCAATTTTTACGACAAGGACATCGTGCGCCTCGCGATGCGGCCCGAACGCTGACCCATGCGCTTCCGGCACACCTGCATCGAATCGCTGGCCGTTACGCTGCCGGCCGAGGTGCTCTCCTCTGCGGAGATCGAACGCCGGCTGCAACCGCTGTATGAGCGGCTGCGTCTTCCGGAGGGGCGCCTCGAATTGATGACGGGAATCCGCGAGCGCCGCGTCTGGCCCGCCGGAACCCGACCGTCGGACGCCAGCGCCGCCGCAGGGCGCGCGGCCCTGGCCAAATCCGGCATCGGGGCGGAGCAGGTGGAGCTCTTCATCCATTGCGCCGTGAGCCGCGACATGCTGGAACCGGCGACGGCCTCGTTTGCCCACCGCAAGATCGGCCTGCCGCCAACGGCCCAGATTTTTGATGTTTCGAACGCCTGTCTCGGCCTGTTGAACGCGCTCACCATCGCGGCGGGATTGATCGAGTCGGGCCAGATCCGCTGTGCCCTGATCGTGGCGGGGGAAAACAGCCGGCCGCTGGTGGAACAGACACTGCAGACGTTGCTGGAGCAGCCGCTCGATCGCAACGGCATCAAACCGTATTTCGCCAATCTCACCATTGGCTCCGGTGCGGTCGGCGCCGTGGTGTGCCACGAGGACCTGGTCAACGGTCGCGCCCACCGGCTGATCGGCGGCGTGGCCCGGGCTGCGACGGCCCACAGCGAATTGTGCCAAGGTGATACCCATGGCGCCGACTCGCTGGCGATGCAGACCGATTCCGAGGCTTTGCTCGTCGCCGGCATCGACCTCGCCCGGGAAACCTGGCGCGAGTTTACGGCCGAGACCGGCTGGAGCGCCGCGCAGATTGACCGTTTTGTCTGCCATCAGGTCGGCAGTGTTCACCGGCGCAAACTCTACGAGGCGCTCGGGCTCGATCTCGCCAAGGATTATTCGACGTTTGAAACGCTCGGGAACACCGGCTCCGTCGCGTTGCCCGCAACGCTGTGCGCGGCGGTGGAGGCGGGGACCATCCGCGAAGGCCACAAGGTCGGTTTGCTGGGTATCGGCAGCGGCCTGAACTGCCTGATGCTGGCTTTGGAGTGGTGACCATGAGCGTGACGATCCCGGACTGGCTGCGCCCGCTTTATCCGTTTTCACCGCACAGCTTCACCACGCCCCGCGGGGCGCGGATGAGCTACCTTGACGAAGGGCAGGGGAGTGAGGCCGTGCTCATGCTCCACGGCAACCCGACGTGGTCATTTTACTACCGCGAACTGGTTCAGGCCGTGGCCCCCGGTCGGCGGTGCATCGTGCCCGACCATATCGGCATGGGCTTGTCCGAGAAACCGCAGGATTATCCCTACACCCTGGCCACGCGCATAGATGACGTGGCGGCACTGGTGCACACGCTCGGGCTGACCAAGGTTCACTTGGTGGTGCACGATTGGGGCGGCGCGATCGGGTTCGGCTTCGCCGCCCGGCACCCGGAGCTGATCGGCCGGCTGGTCATCCTGAACACCGCGGCCTTCCCGTCGCCGCACATCCCGCGCCGCATCGCACTTTGCAAGCTGCGTGGCGCCGGCACGTTCGTGGTGCGCGGGCTGAACGGTTTCGCCGGACCTGCGGCCTGGATGGCCATGAACCGGCGCAAACTCAGTGCGGCGGAACGGCGCGGATTTCTGCTGCCGTATGATTCGTGGGCGAACCGGGTGGCGGTGAATGCTTTCGTGAAAGACATCCCGATGAGCGCAACGCATCCCACGTGGACCGCGCTCGCAGCAACCGCGGATGGATTGAAGTCATTTGTGAACCGGCCCGCATTGCTGGCATGGGGCGGACGGGACTTCTGCTTCAACGATCATTTCTACGCAGAATGGCGGCAACGGCTGCCGCAGGCAGAGACGATTTATCTGCCCGACGCCGGCCACTACGTGCTGGCCGATGCGAATACCGAGGTCGTGCCGCACATCGCCGCGTTTCTGCTTCAGGCGCGGCCGTAAAGTTCGCCGAGCTCGCGCAGGTAGGCAGCGCTTTCGCGGTGCAGTGCCGCCAATTGCGCCTTGGTGCAGCGCCATTGCCAGTTGCCCGCGGCAAGGCCCGGAGTGTTGAAACGGGCCTTGCCGTCCAGGCTGAGGAGGTCGGGCAGGGGGAAGATCGCCAGATTTGAGACGGCCGCGTAGCCGGCGCGCACAAAATCCCAGGCGATCTCGCGCCCATCCACGCGCAGATAACGCCGCACGTGGTCGCGGGTTTTCTCCGGGGCCCGGGCATACCAGCCGACCGTGGTGTCGTTGTCGTGCGTGCCGGGATAAACCACGGTATTGGCCTCCAGATTATGCGGCAGGTAGGTGTTGGTGCTTTCGCCGCCGAAGGCGAACTGCAGGATGGCCATGCCGGGCAAACCGGTGGCTTTGCGCAGCGCGTGGACCGACGGCGTCAAATCGCCCAAGTCCTCCGCGATGAGGCGGCACGCCGGCAAGGCGGACCGCACCGCGCGGAAGAAATCCAACCCCGGACCCGATTTCCAGGCGCCGGTCTTGGCCGTGGGCGAATCCGCGAGGATGGACCAATACGTGTCGAACGCACGGAAGTGATCGATGCGCACCACATCGCAGAGGGCGAAGTTGGCGCGCAGCCGGTCGAGCCACCAGGCGTAACCTTCGGCCGCATGCTTTTCCCAAGCGTAGAGGGGATTGCCCCAAAGCTGGCCGTCGGCCGAAAAATAGTCCGGCGGCACGCCCGCCACGGCGGTGGGCTGGCCGGTGCGGGCATCGACTTGGAAAAGTTCCGGCCGGGACCAGACATCCGCGCTGTCGCGCGCCACAAAAATCGGCGCATCGCCGATCAATTCGATGCCATGATCATGGGCCTTGTGGCGCACATTCTGCCATTGCCCGAAGAAAAGATACTGGAAGAAAGCGTGGGCTTCCGCCCGGGCCGCCAGCGTCGCGGCCAGCGGATTGTCCTTGGCCATGGCGTAGAACCGCACGGCCTGGGGCCATTCCCACCAAGGCCGGCCCTTGAAGTGATCCTTGAACGCCATGAACAGGGCAAAGGGCTGCAGCCAGTGCCGGTGTGTAGCCTGAAAAGCCGCAAAGTCACCGTAGGGCAGCGCACGCGGCTTTTGCCGCTGACGTTCATAGGCGGCGAAAAGCACCGGGAACTTGGTCACATAGAGCCGGCCAAAGTCGGTGGTTTCCCGTGGCAGGGCCTGGAGCGATTGCATCTCGGCAGCCGTCACCAAGCCGGCACTTCGCAACGGCTCCAGATCGATCAGGTAGGGATTGCCCGCAAACGCGGAGAAACACTGGTAGGGCGAATCCCCGTAGCCGGTCGGACCCAGCGGGCAGACTTGCCAATAGTGCAGCCCCGCATCCCGCAGCAGGGCAAGCAGGGCATCCACCGACTGATCCAACACACCGATTCCTTGATCACCCGGCAATGAAGTGGGGTGCAAAAGCAGCCCGGCCGAGCGTTGTTGCAACCAATTGAACAGGGGCGAATTCATGCACAATATATATTAAACATAATGTTTATTGTGCGTTAATAGTATCCTAACGTGCTGGTCCCCAACGCTTGGTGAACGGATAATAGATGAACAAAGGTCGACCAACGGTTTCTTTGGCCGGCACATATCCCCAAGAACGTCCATCCTCACTGTTGGCGGAGTTGTCGCCTAGAGCCAGGTAGCTCGCCGTTGGCACGGTCATGGTCAGACCTTCGGCCAAGTCCCGATAATTGCGATAGCCGACGTAGCCATCGGCCTGCTGTGCGTTTTTCTCAAAGGCGATGGAACCGGTGATGGGCGCGCCGTTGCGGTAAAGCGTGAAGTCCCGAATTTCCAGCGTATCGCCGGGGACACCGACGAGGCGCTTGATGTAGTATTGCTCCTGACCGATGCCGGGTATCTGTCCGGTCCGAAAGACAAACCCCTGCCCGACCGCCGGCCGGACGAAATGGTAGGACATCCGGTCAACGAAAAGTTGGTCACCGGTCAGGATGTCGAAGCGCACTATCGCCTCGTCCTCGGAGACCTGCCGGCCCAAGGGCACGCGATAAGCCGGAGCCCGCAATCCTTGCTGTGCGTTCAAGGTGAGCGTGCTTTGCGCCAACGGCCGGCCGGAACGTTCAAGCGTCCGCAGGTGGTTGGCGAATTGCTTGCGATCGCCGAAGAAGGTCTCGACGACGACACGGTCGAAATCGTGAAAATCAAGCGGGACGCTTACCGTCGCCGGCACGCCGTCCACATAAAACGTGTATTCCCGCACCTGCGTCGGGATAATGAACCAGTTGCGGCCGCGTTTGACTGTGTAGGCCATGGCGACGCCGTTGCCGGTGCTGATAAAATCAGCGGATACCTCGCCCGCCTGCGGCGCCACGGCCGCGCGCCGCTGGGCGCCAAACGCCGCCAGACGCAGCACTTGGCGGACGGGTCCCGGTGCCTCCGACCGACCGGGGACAAAATTTTCGGCCGTCATCCCGTAGTAAGTCGGCCACATCGAGTTGGTCGGGATCTTGAACGGCTGCACAAAATACGTGCGGATGCCGAGAATCACGATGGCGGCGACGAGGAAAAACTCGACGTTTTCGACCAGCGAGCTTTTCGGGTAATGCAGCCCGCCGGTGCGGCGGAGAATCTCTTCCAGGGATTCGAGCCCGAGTTTCAGCTTCGCCGTCTCGGCCTTCTCTTTCAGCAGCCGGCGCACAGCAGCGGTCTGGGCCTGAAGTTCCGCGACCTCGGCGGGCGGCAGGATATCGCGGCGGAAATGCAGCACCTTGTCCGCAAGCTCCAACCAATGGGCCGCGGACTGCCGGAGCTTGCGGGCGGGCGAGGCAAAGATTCCGAACACGGCGGGTTTCCTCAGTTGGTTTTCAGCACCTTGATGAAGGCATCCGATGGGATCGAAACGCGGCCGAATTGTTTCATCTTCTTTTTGCCCTCCTTCTGCTTGTCGAGCAGCTTGCGCTTGCGGCTGATGTCGCCGCCGTAGCACTTCGAGGTCACGTCCTTGCGCATCTCCTTCACGTTGTCGCGGGCGATGATCTTGCCGCCGATGGCGGCCTGGATGGCGACCTTGAACATCTGCGGCGGGATGATGTCGGCGAGTTTCTCGCAGAGCTCGCGGCCCTTGCCTTCGGCCTTGTCGCGGTGGACGATGCTGGCAAAGGCGTCCACCGGGTCGGCATTGACGAGGATTTCCATCTTCACGAGGTCGGCGGCCCGGTAGTCGCCCAGCTCATAGTCCATGGAGCCGTAGCCGTGGGTGATGCTTTTCAGGCGATCGTTAAAATCCACCAGGATCTCGTTGAGCGGCAGCACGCAACTGAGCATGACGCGGGTGGCATCAAGCGTATCCGTGTGATCGACCACGCCGCGCTTTTCCATGATCAGCGCCAGGATGTCGCCCATGGCGGTGTTGGGGATGTGGATCGCGGCCTTGATTGTGGGTTCGCGGATTTCCTCGATCGTGCCGGGATCCGGGAGGTTCACAGGGTTGTCCACTTCGATCATCTCGCCGCCATGCTTCACCACCTGATAAACCACGCTCGGATAAGTCGAAATGATGTCCACATCGTGCTCGCGGCGAATGCGCTCCTGGATGATTTCCATATGCAGGAGGCCGAGGAACCCGCAGCGGAAGCCAAAGCCGAGCGCGACCGAACTTTCGGAGGAATAGACGAAAGCTGCATCGTTCAACCGCAGGCGTCCCATCGCGGCCTTGAGCTTTTCGTAATCGGAAGTCTCCACCGGATACAATCCGCAGAACACCATCGGGCGCACCTCCTTGTAACCCGGAAGCATTTCCCCGGCCGGACGCTGGGCAAGCGTGATGGTGTCGCCGATCTTGATCTCGGAGGTATCCTTGATGCTGGAGACGAGGTAGCCCACGTCGCCCTCGGTGAGTCCGGGACGTTTCTCCATCTTGGGCGTGAATACCCCCACTTCCTTCACTTCGGATTTCACCCCGTTGCTCATCAGCAACATGTGGTCGCCCGCCTTGACGGAGCCGGAAAAGACACGCACGTAGGAAATCACGCCGCGGTAGGGATCGTAGAGCGAATCGAACACAAGCGCGCGCAACTGCGGGTAATCCGTCCAGCGCGGCGGTGGCACGCGTGCCACCACGGCTTCCAGGATATCCTCGATGCCGATGCCCGACTTGCCGCTGGCGAGGATCGCCTCTTCGGCCGGGATGGTCAGGATATCCTCCAGCTGCTGCAGGCACAGGTCGAGGTTGGCGCTGGGCAGATCAATCTTGTTGATCACCGGGATGATCTTGAGCTTCTGGCCGAACGCGAGATGGGCGTTGGCGACGGTTTGTGCCTCAACGCCCTGGGCGGCATCAATCAAGAGCACGGCGCCTTCACAGGCCGCGAGACTGCGCGAGACCTCGTAGGCGAAATCCACGTGACCGGGCGTGTCCATGAGGTTCAGCTTGTAGCGGTGACCGTCCTTGGCGCGGTAAACCATGGTCACGGGGTGCGACTTGATCGTGATGCCGCGCTCCTTCTCGAGGTCCATCGCATCGAGATGCTGGTCCGTCATGACCCGCTGCTCCACCGTGTTGGTGTGCTCGAGCAGCCGGTCGGAAAGCGTGGTCTTGCCGTGATCGACGTGGGCGATGATGCAAAAATTGCGGGTAAGGTCGGCGGACATCGGCTCAGGCGGTCAGGTCGGCGGCTTCGGCGATACTTTTCACAAGCCAGGTTTTTTCGGTGCGGCGGGCCAGCCCGGCCAGCACGCCGCCGGGTCCGAGCTCCCAGAACTCCGTGGCGCCCGCGGCGGCCGCGGCCCGCATGCAATCCTCCCACAGCACCGGCGAGACCACCTGCCGGACCAGCGCGGCCTTGATCGCCGCCGGCTCGGCCACGGTTTGCCCCGTCGTGTTGGTCAGCAACGTGCAATTCGGGGCGGCAAACGGGATTGGCTCGAGGAATCCGGCAAAAGCCGCCCGGGCCGGCTCCATGAGGCGGCTGTGGTAAGCGCCGGCGACATTGAGCGGGATGACTTTCTTGATGCCCCGGTCCTTGGCGGCGGCGACAGCCGCGGCGACCTTGGACTTTTCGCCGGAGACAATGATCTGGCCCGGAGCGTTAAAGTTGGCCGCCTCGATGTCGAACTCACGGCACAGCTCCTGCACCTTGGCCCGTTCCTCGCCCATGATCGCGGCCATGCTGCCGTTGGTGGCCTCACAGGCGGCCTGCATGAGCCGGCCGCGCTCGGCGACGATTTTAAGTCCGGTCGCAAAATCAAAAACCCCGGCGGCCGCGCAGGCCGTGACCTCGCCGAGGCTAAGCCCGAAAGCAAACCTGACCTCCGGCAGCCGTCCGGTCTCGCGCAGTGCGGCCAGCGCCGCCAGACCGTGGACGTAGAGCGCCGGCTGACAAACCTTGGTCTGCGTCAGGTCGGCCTCCGGGCCCTCGAAGCAGATCCGTGAAAGTGACCAGCCCAGAACGGCATCCGCCTCTTTGAACACTGCCCGGGCTGCGGGCGAATGCTCGAACAACGAACGTCCCATGCCCGTTTTTTGGGCGCCTTGTCCGGAAAAAATGAGTGCCAATGCCATGGTGAAACCGGCTAGAAAATCGCCCGCCGCCGCAAAAACCAAGCCCTAAAAGCGGCGCAGTTGCGGGAAGTATTTGGCGTCCTCGGCCCGGCGCGAACGTTCGAGGGTATCGGCCGGCTTGGCGGGGTCCTTTACGGCGTCCGTTTCCAGCTGCAGTCCGGTGCCGGGCGGATTGGACGGTGGCGGTGCACTTGGTGCACCGGAAAGCAAACCACCCCCCATTATCATCCGCGGCTCGGGCAAATTAGGGGGCAGGTTTTGCAAGTAGGGATTGTTATTGGCAGGATCTTTCGGATCGCCTCCGGCTGCCAAGGTTTCCACGAAATCCCGGCCGATAGGGAAAGTGCCGGTCGGCCGCGTGATCTCGGGCTGCAAACCGGACACAAGCAAGCGGTCCAAGGCCTCGCTACCGGTGCCCACGTCCTTCGGCTTGGGCATCAACAGCTCACGATCCCGTTGACTGATCCATGCGCCCATGAATGCCGTCAGCGGATTGGGCGGCTCGCCGGCGAGCCGCGGTTTGG
>JAHCLN010000025.1 GCA_026125215.1 Opitutaceae bacterium | reverse complement strand
GTAGACGTCGTAGTTGGCCTGGAGGTACCTGGGGTTGACGATGTCGGCCTTGTTGAGGGCCAGGACGATAGGGGCGTTGGCCTTGTCGCGCAGGAGCTGGCCGATCTCGCTATCCTCTTCGCCCGGCCGGTCGGCCACGTCCACGACGTAGAGGATCACGTCGGCGTCGGGGATGCTCTGGACCGCCGCCTCGACCATGTACTCGCCCCGGGTGTGGTGGGGGTGGTGGATGCCCGGCGTGTCCACGAAGACGATCTGGGCGTCGGGCTGGGTGCGGACGCCCATGATGCGGCGGCGCGTCGTCTGGGGCTTGGGCGAGACGATGGCGACTTTCGTCCCGACGAAGGCGTTGACCAGGGTGGACTTGCCGACGTTGGGCCGGCCGATGAAACAAACGCCCAGCGGCCGTTCGGCTTCCGTTCCCGTCGAATCAACCGGGGCCGGGCCCAGCGCGGCGAGGATGGCATCGCGAAGCTCGCCTTCCCCGCGGCCGTGCTCGGCAGAGACGCGCAGCGGCTCGCCGAGCCCCAGCCGGTAGGCCTCGGCCAGTTCAATTTTCTCGTCGTCGAAATCGGCCTTGTTGATGACAAGCCGCACCGGCTTTTTGCTGCGACGCAGCATGCCGGCGATTTTCTCGTCGAGCGCAGTGATACCCTCCAGCCCGTCGATGACGAAGAGGATCAGCGAGGCCGCCGCGATGGCGAAGTCCACCTGCGTTTCCGAGGCCGCCGTGAGCGCCGCCGGTGTGTCCTTGCCCTTGTAGCCAAGCCCGCCGGTGTCGAACAGCGTGTAGGCGCCGTCGGCAATCTCCGCCGAGATCACGTCGCGGGTGACCCCCGGCTGGTCATGCACGATGGAAATGCGTTTCCGGGCCAGCCGGTTGAAGAGGCGGCTTTTGCCGACGTTGGGCCGGCCGACGATGGCTACGGTGCGCAGGGTGCTCATGAGCGGAGGGATTGGATATAACGGTCGATCCGATCGCAGGCCGTGATGAGCTGCTCGTAACCGGTGGCAAAACAGGCGCGGACATGGCCGCGGCCGCCCGGCCCGAAAGCGGTCCCCGGCACGACGGCGACCTTCTCCTGCTTCAGCAGGCCAACCGCAAAGTCCCCTTCTCCCTGCCCCGTGGCGGTGATGTCGGGAAAGGCGTAGAACGAACCGCGCGGGGCATGGCACCTAAGGCCGGCCGCATTGAAGCGGCGGACGACCAGATCGCGCCGGCGATGGTATTCCTCGCGCATCTGCACGACGGCATCCCAGCCGTTGCGCAGGGCCTCGATGGCCGCCTCCTGCGCGATGATCGAGGCGCACATCATGGAATACTGGTGCACCTTCATCATTGCGTCGATCAGCGGCGCCGGACCGCAGGCATAGCCGATGCGCCAGCCGGTCATGGCAAAAGCCTTGGAAAAACCGTGCAGGAAAATCGTCCGTTCGGCCATGCCCGGCAGGCTGGCGATGCTCGTGTGCGTGCCGTCGAAGGTCAGCTCCGAGTAGATCTCGTCGCTCAGCACCAGCAGGTCCTTTTCACGGCAAAACGCCGCGATCTGCTCCAGTTGGGCGCGGTCGCAGGTGCCGCCGGTCGGATTGCACGGCAGGTTGAGCATCAGCAGCTTGGCGCCCGGCTGCCAGGCGGCGCGCAGGGTGTCCGCCGTCAGGGCAAAGTTGTCCTTCGCATAGGTCGGCACGGCGATGCCCTGCGCATGCGCCAGCGCGATACTCGGGTGATACGACACGTAGCAGGGCTGGTGATACATCACCTTGTCGCCGGGATTGCAGAAGGCCCGGAAGGCCAGGTCGAGCGCCTCGGACACGCCCACGGTCACGATGATCTGGTCGTCAGGCCGGTAGCCCACGCCAAAGTGCGTGCCGACGTAGTCGGCGATTGCCCGGCGCAGCTCCAGCAGGCCGAGGTTGGAGGTGTAGCAGGTCTTGCCGTCCTCGATGGCGGTGATGGCGGCCTTGCGGATGTGCCAGGGGGTCACGAAGTCGGGCTCGCCCACGCCGAGCGAGATGACGTCCTGGCCCTTGAGCTTCGAAACCAGTTCGAAGAAATCGCGGATGCCGCTCTTTGGCAGCGCAGCCACATGGCCCGCCACCCAGCGTTGGGGATCGGTGCTCATCGGGGAATCCCTCAGGCCACGACGTTGAGCCGCGCATCGCGGCCCGGATCACCCGCCAGCATGAACCCCTGCTCCTTGTAGGTGCGCAGCAGGAAGTGCGTGGAGGTCGAGAGCACGCCCTCGATGGTGGAAAGCCGCTCCGAGACGAAGGCCGCGACCTTCTGCAACGAGGGGCCCTTCACAAAGACCAGCAGGTCGTAGCCGCCCGACATGAGGTGGCAGCTCTCGACCTCGTCGAACCGGCTGATCCGCTCGGCCAGCCGGTTGAACCCGCCGCCGCGCTCCGGCGTCAGCTTCACCTCGATCACCGCCTGCACGGCGGCAGCGGCGGCGGCCTCGTGGGAAAGATCGAGCACCGGACGCCAGCCGAGGAAGATTTTATCTTTTTTCAGCTGTTCCAGGTGCTGTTCGACTTCAGCCACGGACAGCCCGGCCACTTGCGCAAGTTGCGCCACGGTCAGGCTGCCGCCATCGATCAGGAGCTTGAGAACAGGGTTCATGACATGCCCATGGTGACAAGGATGCCCCGCACTAATCCATCCTAATGTTTGCCGCCCACCCTTTCCACCGGCCGGGCAAATTTAGCATGGATTAGCGCGGATTAGCGGTTCAACTGTCCCTTTCCCATGTTCGAGTCCCTTACCGACAAGCTTGGCAGCGCCCTCCGCAACCTGCGCGGAGTGGGCAAATTATCCGAGGAGAACATGGCGGAAGCCCTCAAGGAGGTGCGCACCGCCCTGCTCGCCGCCGACGTGCACTTCAAGGTCGCCCGCGACTTCGTCGAGCGCGTGCAGCAGCAGTGTGTCGGCCAGGAGGTGCTCAAGTCCGTCACCCCCGGCCAGCAGGTCATCAAGATCATCAACGACGAGCTGGTGAAGCTCCTCGGCGAAGGCGAAAACGCCCTCTCCCCCGCCCGGCCGCTGCGGATCCTGATGGTCGGCCTCCACGGCTCCGGCAAGACCACCTCCACCGCGAAACTCGGCAAGCTCCTTAAGAAGCGCGGCTACCGGCCCTTCGTCGCCGCCTGCGATATTTACCGGCCCGCCGCTATCGACCAGCTTGAGATCCTCGCCAAGCAGGAGGAACTGGGCTTTTACGCCGACCGCAGCTCCAAGGATGTGCCGGCCATCGGCACCGCCGCACTGGCGGCGGCCAAGGCGGTCAACGCCGACTGCATCATCTTCGACACCGCCGGCCGGCTGCAAATCGACGCCGACCTCATCGAGGAGGTCAAACGCCTCCGCGCCTCCGTGCAGCCCGACGAGGTCCTGCTCGTGGCCGACGGCGCGCTCGGTCAGGAAGCCGTCAACGTGGCCAAGGCCTTCCACGACGCGCTGCAGCTCACCGGCCTCATCCTGACCAAAATGGACGGCGATGCCCGCGGCGGCGCGGCGCTTTCCATCAAGTCCATCACCGGCGTTCCGATCAAGTTCACCGGCACGGGCGAGAAAACCGCGGACTTCGAGGTGTTTCACCCCGACCGGCTCGCCTCGCGCATCCTCGGCATGGGCGACGTCGTCTCGCTGGTCGAAAAGGCCCAGGAGACCATCGATCAGAAGGATGCCGAGCGCATGGCCGAAAAGCTGCGCAAGGCGGACTTCAACCTGGAAGACTTCCTCGCGCAGATGCAGCAGGTAAAAAAGATGGGCTCCATGCAGAGCCTCATGGGCATGATTCCCGGCATGAGCGGCATGCAGTTGCCCGACGATTCGGAAAAGCAGCTCGCCCGCACCGAGGCCATCATCCGCTCCATGACCATCCAGGAACGCCGCAAACCCGAGATCCTCAACGGCAGCCGCCGCAAGCGCATCGCCGACGGCTCCGGCGTGAAAATCGTCGAGGTCAACCAGCTCATGAAGCAGTTCCAGCAGATGCAACAGATGATGAAGATGATGAAGGGCGGAAACCAAAAGAAGCTCATGCGCCAGATGGAAGCGATGAAGGGCAAAGGCGGCTTCCCCGGTTTCTGAGCGCGCATGAGCAAGGCCTTCACCCGGGAGGACGATACCGGCGATGAGCCGGTGCTGCCGCGGCCGGTTTCGCTGTTGCCGCCCGGTGCGAAAAACTACCTGACCGCCCGCGGCGCCGAAACACTGCGGGCCGAACTCGCACGTTTGCTGGCGACTGAGCGCCCGCCGCTGGTCGCGCGGATGGACGACCCCGACGCCAAGCGCGAACTCCAGGCGCTCGACCGGCGCATCCAGTATTTGCAGGACAGCCTCCGCACCGCCGAGGTGACGACGCCGCCCTTGCCTCCGCATGATGTGGTGCGTTTCGGCGCGACCGTCACCGTGCGCGAGCGCAGCGGCAATCCCGCGACCTATCGCATCGTTGGCGTGGACGAAACGGATTTCCACGCGGACAACATCAGTTGGCTCTCCCCGCTGGCCCGCGCCCTGCTTAACGCCCGGCTCGGCGAGCGGGTCGCCTTCAAGGCTCCGCGCGGTCTCACCGAATTGGAGATCGCCGGCATCACCTACGAGTGACAGCTCCTCACACCCGTTCCAGCTTGAGCGGGTAAGTGGCCTTTGAGGCCGCTTGGGCGACATAAAGGCTACCGTCGGCGGCATCCACCACGACATCGTGCGGATGCATGAAAAACTCCTCCTGATGCTTCATCGGCTGCAAAACGTCGCCTTGGTAAACCGGCGGCGTGCCGCCGATATTGGCGACCACGCGCAGCGTTTTCTCATCCAACACGGAAACATAGCCGCGGCTGTCGTAGTCCGCCGGCCAGTTGTCGCCGATGTGCGGACAGAAAAGGTGGCCCTGATGCCGGTGAAACATCCGCGGGTTGCCGCCCGGCATCTCCACGCGCTGCAACTTTTCCCCGGTGACTGACAATCGGAGCAAATGCTGTTGGTCGCACATGGCGATGAGCAGCGTGGGCTCCGCCGCGCTCCACGTGTCCATGATCCCGCCATGCGGGCCCCAATGGCCGATGCCGCCGTCCGCCCCGCCGAAGATCGCCTTGAACGCGCCGTCCGCGCCGTAATGCACGATGTAATCCCGCCCATAGCCATCGAGGACGAAGCAATCGCCGTTCGGGTGATGCAGCGTCCACGCCGGCATGTAGTCCGCCGCCTTCGCATATTTGCCGGTGTGCTCCGGCCAGCCCCATTCCTGAAGGATACTGCCGTCGGTCGTCGTTTTGCGCACGCGGCCGGTCGCCGTGCAGGTCATATACAGCACTTCCCGTCCGCCTTCCGTCACGATGGTCAGCCCGTGGGCGCCCGGCAGGTCCGTGCCCCATTTGTGCACCAACCGGCCCGCCCGGTCGTAGATGATGACGTTGTTGGCGGTGTGGTCCGTCAGCAGGATGATGTGGCCTTCCCGGTCCTGCACGAGGGCGTGGCAATTTTTGACCGGGGTAGATTCATCCAGCACGCCCCAGCCGGGCACCGGCTGGTAACGAAACGCCCCCTGCCCCATCACCGTGCCGGCATGCATGGCGGGATCAGGGCAGCTTCGCCTGCACCAGTTTGCTCACCACGCCAAAGTCGATGAGCCCGGCCTCGGGATGCTTTTTGAGCGCGCCGATGACCTTGCCCATTTCCTTTTTGCTCTGGGCCCCGGTCTCCGCAATCGCCGCCGCGACCAACGCTTCCAGTTTGGCGGCATCGAGTCCTTTCGGGAGATATTTCTCCAGCAGCGCGATCTCGACGTCATTGGCCGCCACCAAGTCGGCGCGACCGCCCTTGGCGAATTCTTCCTTGGCGTCGGCGAGATTCTTGACCGCCTTGCGCAGCGTGGCGACCGCGAGCGCATCGTCCACCGGCTTGTTCTGGTCCATCGCAGCACGCTGGATGGCGGCGTCGGCGGTGCGCAGGCTGGTAGCCGTGACGCTGTCGCGGGCTTTCATCGCAACAATGATGTCGGCGCGGAGCTGTTCGTAGATGGTGGTCATGACCGGAGCTTGGCCGAACCCGGCCGGGTGTCGAGCGGCGGTTGAAATTGCTCCGGAATTATCCGGACGACAGCCACCGGGCGCTGTGCTAGGGTGGCACCCATGCGGATGAGTCACGCCCAAATGTATGCCCGGCTGCTGGCCGGCGATGCGGCCTACAACGGCCGCTTTTTCACCGGCGTGCTCACCACCGGCATCTATTGCCTGCCTGCCTGCAAGGCCCGCAAACCGAAACCGGAAAACGTCCGCTTCTTCCCCACCTGCGAAGCCGCCCGCGCGGCTGGATTGCGCCCCTGCAGAAAATGCCATCCCGACGACTACGCGCGCGGAGCCGATCCCGTGCTCGAAACCATCGAGGCGGTCGTGGCCGAGGTCCGGGCCAATCCCGCCCACTTTCCGGATGCGTGCGCCTTGGTGCACCGCTCCGGCTTCGGCTCGACGCGGGCCTTCGAACTGTTTCGCCAACACTACCACCGCACGCCCGCCGAACTGCTGCTTCGCGCCCGTTTGGACCAAGCCAAGCGCGAACTCCTCGCCGACCAAGCCCCGCTGACCGCCATCGCCTTGGATGCCGGCTTTGAGAGTTTGTCCGCGTTTCATGATAACTTTCAGCGCTTCAACGGCCTCACCTCCTCGGCCTACCGTGCGTTGGCCGCAGGCCGCGGATTCACGTTGACCTTGCCCCCGGATTATCCGCTCGCCTACCTGCGGCGCGCCCTGAGCCGGGATCCGCACAGTGTCACGGAGCGGCTTGCCGGCGATACCTACACGGCGGCGGTCCGCCTGGCGGACGGTCCGTCGTTGCTCACCTTGGCGATTTCATCGGACGAAATCCGGGTTCAATTTACCGCGGGTTCCGCCGTGGCCGTGCATCGCATCGTCATCGGTCTGCTGGGTTTGGAACAAGACGCCGCCGGTTTTGCACGGCTCGCGCGCAAGCTCGGTCTCGCCCGGCTGGTCGCCGCGCGTCCCGGATTGCGGCTGAGCCAGACCCATTCCGTCTTCGACGGCCTGCTCTGGGCCATCATTGGCCAGCAGATCAATTTCCCCTTCGCCTGCCTGCTCAAGCGCCGCCTGATCGAACGCACCGGCACGCCGCTGGGCGAAGGACTCATCGCCCCGCCCACGCCGGAGGCGGTCGCCGCTTTGGATCCGGAGGAGCTGCTGCCGCTGCAGTTTTCCCGCCAAAAAGCGGACTACCTGGTCAACACGTCGCGCCTGATCGCCGGCGGCCAACTCGACCTCGCCGCCCTGGCCGGCATGTCCGCCACCCGCGCCGAGCGCACGCTGCTGGCCATCCGCGGACTCGGGCCGTGGTCGGTCAACTACCTGATGATGCGCGCGCTCGGTTTCGCGGACTGCGTGCCGTTGGGCGATACGGGAGTCACGAGCGGACTGCAGGCCCTGCTGAAGCTTGAGCATCGGCCCGATATCGACGCCACCCGGCGGCTGATGACCGTCTTTTCTCCCTACCGCAGTCTCGCGACCGCCCATCTCTGGCAATTCACGCAACCTTCCCCGCCATGAAACTCCACCACGACACCTTTCCGACTCCCGTTGGCGACTTCTCCGTCGCCTTTGACGCTGCCGGCGGCATTCACGCCACGGCCTTCGGCGGTCGGTCCGCGTTGCAATCCCGCATTCCGCGCGGCCACGAACTCGCCTCCTCCCGCCCGGCACCGGCCATTCGCCAGGCGGTCGCGGCCTACTTCCGGGACGGAACCTCAAAACTCGCCATGAAACTCGAACCTCAGGGTTCGGTGTTTCAGCAAAAAGTCTGGACCGAATTGCTGCGCATCCCGCCCGGAAAGACCCGCACTTACGGCGACATCGCTCGTCGCCTCGGCAGCTCGCCCCGCGCCGTCGGCCGGGCCAACGCCACCAATCCCATTTGTCTCTTCATCCCCTGTCACCGCGTGATCGGCGCCGACGGCACGCTCACCGGCTACGCCTTCGGCCAACCCATCAAGCAACGTCTGCTCGCACACGAGGGCGCATTAGGCCCGGCGCTGACGTAAACGCTCCGCAAACAGTCGCAACTTGGCGTGATCCTTCACGCCCGGCGAGGACTCGACCCCGCTGTTGATGTCCACGAAGCGGGCCCCGGTTTGCGCGACCGCGTCGGCGATGTTGTCGGGGTTTAAGCCGCCCGCCAGCAACCAGGTTTTCTCCGGATGTTCCTGCTGGTGCCGGGCAAACTTTTGCCAATCGCCGGTTTTGCCCGAGCCGCCGAAACCGGCCGCATGGAAGGTGTCGAGCATGATGGTGTCCGCGAGCGGAAACAGGCCGGCGGGCACATCCACCGTCGGCGGAAGTTTCGGCGCCAGCCAAAGCCGGCCAGCGCCAACCTGCTCCGACCAACCTGCCACGGTCTCCAGCGGCAGGTCGTGTCGGAAATGAATCTGAAAGCAATCGAAGCCCGCGTCCTGCATCGCCGCGAGCTCGGCCGGCGCAGGCTCCACGGTCACCGCCACCCGGCGGCGCTCCGGCAGGTTCTTGGCCATCGCCCGGTAGGTTTGCAGGGCAATGCTCCGGGGTGAAGGCGGATACAGGTTGAAGCCCAGATAATCCACGCCGCACGCGTCGGCCAACCCGGCATCCACGAGCGAGGTCAACCCGCAGATTTTTACTCGGATGCCTTCAATCATCGGAAAAGATTCCTCCAGGGCCGGCCAGGCACATCGCTCGGTTAAAACGAATTGACCGACTGGATGACATGATCGACCTGCGCATCGGTCAATTCGGGGAAAATCGGCAGGCTCACGCAGGTATCGCTGGTAAGCTCCGCGACTGGAAACGAGCCGCGGCCCTGACCGAGCCCGGCGTAGCATTTCTGCAGATGCAGCGGCACGGGATAGATCAGGTCGGTGCCGACTTCATGTTTGGCCAGATGCTCGCGCAGGGCATCGCGGCGCGGGTGCCGGATCGTGAACTGGTGGAACACGGAACGCCCGTAGGCCGGTTGCTCCGGCAGATGGACGTCGGTGAGCCTGATGCCGGCCAGGTAGCGCGCCGCGATTTCCTGCCGGCGGGCGGTCCAGGCCGCGAGATGCGGCAGCTTCACGTTGAGCAGCGCACCCTGGAAGCCGTCCATGCGGAAATTGCCGCCGACGATGTCGTGGTAGTAACGCCGGTCCGAACCGTGCACGCGGATGTGGCGGGCCGTCGTGTGCAGCTCCTCGCGGCGGGACACCAACGCCCCGCCTTCGCCACAGCCGCCGAGGTTTTTGGTCGGATAGAAACTGAACGTGCCGACATCGCCGATGATGCCCACCGGAGTGTCGCGGTATTTTGCGCCCACAGCCTGCGCGCAGTCCTCGATCACGAACAGATTGTGCCGCCGGGCAACCGTCATGATCTCATCCATCCGGGCCGGCTGGCCGAAGAGATGGACCACGATGATGCCCTTCGTGCGCGGGGTGACCGCCGCGGCGATCTTCGCCGGATCAAGATTGTAGGTGCCCGGCTCGATGTCCGCGAACACGGGCTTGGCGCCGACGTAGCTGATGCCCCACGCCGAGGAGATGAAGGTGAAAGGCGTGGTGATGATTTCATCCCCGGGTGCGAAACCGGCCATCATGCACGCCACGTGCAGCGGCGCGGTGCCGCTGTTCATGGCAAGGGCCCGCGGGTAGCCCAGAGTCGCGGCAAAGTTCCGTTCAAACTCCTCCACATCCTTGCCGAGACAGAAGCGCGTGGCGTCGTAGGTCGCGGTCAGCGCCGCCAAGGCCGGTTCACGGAGCGCCCTGTGCTGCAGGCCGAGGTCAAGGAAAGGGACTTTCATGTTTTCCGCGAATTACACCGGGATGCGCGGACAGCTCAAAGACAATCCGCGGCCATCTGCGCTAGCCGCGGGCAAACTTTTTCACGAGGGCTTCGACGAAGGCCTCGAGGCTTGGCGTCCTGGCGGTGAAATCAACCGGGATGCCCGCCTGCTTCATGGTCTCGCTGGTTTGCGGCCCGATGCTGCCGGCGAGCGGGCGCCGGGCGTCCTTGGCCAGCTGCAGGGCGGCGGCCTGCGCGGCGAAGGACTGCACGGCCGAGGAGCTCGCAAAGAGGATGGCATCGGCCCCGCGCGCGCGAAAGTCCGCGGCGGCCGGATCGCCGGAGAGGTCCGTCTGCTCGGTCTTGTAAACCTGCAGGCGGTCCACGATGGCCTGCGCGGCCTCCAGTTTGCTCACGAGGGTGTCGCGGTTCAGGTTGCCGGTGATCACGAGCACCTTGGCGCTGTCCAGGCTGCCAGTGGCGACCAGCGCGTCCGCCAGCGCATCGGCTGTAGCCTCCTCCGGCTGGCACTCCACCTTGAGGTGCAGGTCCTTGACCAGTTTCGCGGTGCCCTCGCCCACACAGGCCATGCGCAGCAGACCGAGGGAGCGGATGTCGTCGAACAGCCGGAAAAACTCCTCGAAAAAATAACGCACGCCGTTCGGACTGGTGAACACGATCCAGTCGTAGCCGCCCAGCTCGAGCATCACGTCCGCCAGGTCGTCTTTGGAAATCTCCTTCGAGACGCGGATCAGCGGCAGCTCGATGACTTCAGCACCGCGGGCGGTCAGGAGACCGGCCAGTTCGGAGGCTTGGTCGCGGGCGCGGGTGACCGCCACGCGGCGGCCGGCAAGCGGTTGGGTTGGGCTCATGGTAAACCGAGGAGAGACAGCAGGCGCGCCGCGGCGGCCTTCGGCCCGGCGAAATCCACCGGCCCGAGCGGCAGCGTCCGCAGACCGGTGCGTTCGTGGAAAAAGTAAAGAATGTCCGGCGTGGCGTGCGCCCCGAAGGCGGTGTGGCAGCCGCCGCCCAAGGCCGCCTGCAGCGCGCGCTCCAGCCCCACCGCGCGCATGGTGGCGGCATCGAAGTGTGCGGCAAATTTCTCCGCATCGGCGGTGCGGCATTGCACCGCGATGGCTCCCTGCCCGACGGCGGGCGCCATCTGGTCGTGCGCCAGCGGCACAAACCGCAGGCCGGGCCACCCGGCGATGCCGAGGCGCTTCAAACCGGCCGCCGCGAGAATCGTCGCGTCGGCGAGATGCTGCTCGGCAATTTTTCGCAGGCGGGTGTCCACGTTGCCGCGGATTTCGCAGAACTCCACGCCGGGATGAAGCCGCGCAATCTGCAGCCGGCGGCGCGGACTGCCGGTGGCGAGCTTGCGCGGCGCGGCGATGTCTTCGCGCACCACCAGCACATCGCGCGTGTCCTCGCGTGGCAGGTAGCCGGCGATGGCCAGACCTGCGGGTATGTCGCCGGGCAGGTCTTTGGTGCTGTGCACGGCGATGTCGGCTTCCCCGCGCAGCAACGCCTGCTCCAGCTCGTTTGTGAACAGTCCTTTGCCGCCTTTTTGTTCGAGCGACCATTCGGCCTGACGGTCGCCGGTGGTGACCATGGGCCGGAGCTGGATCTCCAGACCCAGCACCGTCCGCAGATGGGCCGCGACCTGATTGCTCTGGGCGAGTGCCAGCGGGCTTTTGCGGGTGGCCAGGATGAGGGAACGGGCGGTCACGGGAACAGGCTAGCAGGTGAAGGCTTAAAAACAAGAATCGGCACCGCGGAGGACCGTCGGTGCCGATGCTGCAATCGTGTGGCTTTGATCAGGCGTAGGAAGCCTGCACGCCCTTGATGTTTTTCTTGGTCATCCAGGGCATCATGCCGCGCAGGTAGGCGCCGGTCTTCTCGATCTGGTGCTTTTCACCCTTGGCGAGGAGCTTGTTGTAGTTCTTCAGGCCGCCCTTGTATTCCTTCACCCACTCGCGGGTGAACTTGCCCGTCTGGATTTCCTTCAGGATCTTCTTCATGTCCGCCTTCGTCTTCTTGGTGATGACGCGCGGGCCGCGGGTGATGTCGCCGTATTTGGCGGTCTCGGAGATGGAGAAGCGCATGCCGGCGATGCCCGACTCATACATGAGGTCGCAGATGAGCTTCAGCTCGTGGAGACACTCGAAGTAGGCCATCTCGGGCTGGTAGCCGGCCTCGACCAGCGTCTCGAAGCCCGCCTGCACCAGCGCGGAGGCGCCGCCGCAAAGCACGGCCTGCTCGCCGAAGAGATCGGTCTCGCACTCTTCCTTGAAGGTCGTCTGGAGCACGCCGGCCTTGGTCGAGCCGATGCCCTTGGCCCACGCGAGCGCATTGGCCTTGGCCTGCTTGGAGCTGCCGGGCGCCACAGCGATGAGCGCCGGCATGCCCTTGCCCTCAACGTAGAGGCGGCGAACCATGTGGCCCGGACCCTTCGGGGCGACCATGATGACGTCCACACCCTTGGGCGCCTTGATCAGGCCGAAATGGATGGCGAGGCCGTGGGAGAAGAGGAGCGTCTTGCCCTTGGTGAGGTTGGGCGCGATGTCGTTCTTATAAACGTCGGCCTGCTTCATGTCGGGCAGACCGACCATGATGACATCGGCGCGGCGGACGGCCTCGGCGGTGTCGTAAACCTTGAGCCCGTGCTGCGCGGCGACCGCGCGGGATTTGCTGCCCGGGTAGAGGCCGATGATGACCTTGCAGCCGCTCTCCTTGAGGTTCAGCGCGTGCGCGTGGCCTTGGGAACCGTAGCCGAGGATGGCCAGGGTTTTGTTTTTGAACACGCCGAGGTCGGCGTCTTTGTCGGTGTAGACTTTGGCAGGCATGGTAAAGGGATGGGTTAGCGTTTCAGCGCGAGGCGGCCGCCGCGCGCCAGTTCGAGGATGCCGAAGGGCTCCAGCAGGCCGAGGAAGGCGGTGATCTTCTCGTCCTCGCCGGTGCACTCAATGACGAGATAATCCTGCGAGAGGTGGACGATCTTGGCGCGGAAGATGTCCTTGATCTGCAGGATCTCGGGCCGGGTGTGGGAATCGGCCTTCACTTTGACGAGCACCAGCTCGCGCGCGACGGCCGCGCCGTCGGCGAAGTCAATCACCTCCACCACATTGACGAGCTTGCGCAGCTGCTTGATGCAAAGGTCGAGGGCATGGTCGTCGCCCTTCAGGACCGCCGTGATGCGGGACAGCGTGGCGTCATGGGTCGGCGCGACGTTCAACGAATCGATGTTGAAGCCGCGGCCGGAGAACATGCCGGCCACGCGCGCCAAAACGCCAAACTTGTTTTCCACAAGGACGGAGATCGTATGTCGCATAAGAGTTTGAAAAGGATGGTGGACGCCGAGGGACTCGAACCCCCGACCCCCTCGGTGTAAACGAGATGCTCTAACCAACTGAGCTAGGCGTCCGAGCCGAGGGCCGAGGAAAGCGCGCCCGGCCGGGGGGTGACAAGAACTTATTCCCGCACGGGAACAGGCTTATGACACGGCCCCCGCGGCGGCTTTGGGCTGCAACCAGCCCTCGCGCACCATGAGCTCGGCGTTTTGCAGCGCATTGAGCGCGGCGCCCTTCCAGAGGTTGTCGCCGGAGACCCAGAACGAAAGGCCGTTCGCGAAGGCGGTGTCCACGCGGAGCCGGCCGACGCCGCACTTCACCTTTTCGGCGAAATCGAGCGGGGTCGGATAACGCTTCTGCGCGGGTTCATCCACCAGCTCGGCGCCGGGGAAAGCCGCGATCGCGGCGCGCGCTTCGGCCAGGTTCACGGGACGCGCGAACTCCGCGCACACCGAGACCGAATGCGCCCGCACCACCGGCACGCGCACGGTGGTGGCCGAAACCTTCAGGTCCGGCAGCCCCATGATTTTGCGGGTTTCCTGCGCCATCTTGGTCTCCTCGCCCGTGTAACCGTCCGGACCAAAAGAGTCGATGTGCGGGATGCAGTTGAAGGCGATTTGATACGGATAGACCTTGTGCACCAACGGCCCGCCTGCGGCGTGGGCCTGCACCTGGTCCTCCAGCTCGCGCACCGCCTCGGCCCCGGTGCCGGAAACCGACTGGTAGGTCGAGATGATGACCCGCTGCAGCCCGAACTTCAGGTGCAGCGGCCACAGCCCCATCAGCATGACCGCGGTCGAGCAGTTGGGATTGGCGATGATGCCCCGGTGCCGGCGCAGTTCCTGCGGATTGATTTCCGGGATGACCAGCGGCACCTGCGGGTCCATCCGCAGCGCCGAACTCTTGTCGATGACCAGACAGCCGGCCTGCACCGCATCGGGTGCGAGGGCCTTGGTGACGGAGCCGCCGGCGGCGAAGAAAGCCACATCGATGTCGCCAAAGACGCCGGCCTTCGCCTCCTCCACGACAAATTTTCTGCCACCCCGCTCGATCACCTTGCCCGCCGACCGCGCCGAGGCGAAAAGCCGCAGCGAAGCCATGGGGAAATTCCGTTCCAGCAAGAGCCGGAGCAGCTCTTGACCGACCGCGCCCGTTGCGCCGACGATACCGACCGTGAATGAGGATGTAGCCATGGAGAGTCCTGTCGAACGGGTGAACAAAGCCTGCGCGCGGCTGCATATCAAGCCCGCAGACCGGTTCCTGCTCGTGCGGATCGCCACGCAGACGATGCAATTCTTTCGGCAGCGACAGCTTGTGCGCTCCTATGTCATATCCACCTCGCGCCGGCCGCCTTCCAACGTGAAAGACTCCCTCGGCACCCCGCGCGGCCTGCATGCGATTGCCGAGCGCATCGGCGCCGGCCAGCCGCCCGGCATGGTCTTCAAAGCCCGCGTGCCCACGGGCCGGCATTTTCGCGAGCTCGCCAACGCCGGGACCGAACCCAACCTCATCACCAGCCGCATTCTCTGGCTCACGGGACTCGAACCCGGCATCAACCAGGGCGGCGACGTGGACACCCATGCCCGCTATGTTTACATCCACGGCACCAACCGCGAGGATCAGCTCGGCACGCCGCAAAGCTCCGGCTGTGTCCTGATGGGCAACCTCGACATCATCGCCCTCTACGACGAGGTCCGCGCCGGTGACCAGGTGCTGATCGTGGACTGACCCTATCGGTTGCGGCCGAACAGCAGTCGCAGGGAGTTCAGGCACACGACCACGGTGCTGCCCTCGTGCGCCGCCACGCCCGCCGCCAACGGCACCACGCCCGCCACCGTCGCGATTACCATCACGATCACCACGCCCAGCGAGATGCCGAGGTTCTGGCGGATGATCGTGCGGGCGCGTCGGCTCAGGCGCTCGGCGGAGAGAAAATTCTCGATGCGGTCGTGCATCAGGATGACTTCCGCCTGCTCCAGCGCGGCATCGCTGCCGCGCGCACCCATCGCCACGCTCACGTCCGCCGCCGCCAGGCTGGGCGCGTCGTTCACGCCGTCGCCGATCATCGCCACACGGCCGCCGCCGGCCGAACGCCGCAGGTCCTCGATGGCCGCTACTTTTTGCTCGGGTGTGAGATGCGCCCGCACCTCGTCGAGCCCGATCTCGCGCGCGACCGCCTCGGCCGCCTGCCGCCGGTCGCCGGTGAGCATGACGGTGCGGATGCCCATCGCCTTCAACGCCGCCAGCACGGCCTTCGATTCACCGCGGATCTGGTCGCGCAACAACACCCGGCCCAGCACATCGCGCCCGACCACCCAGACTTCCGCGAGATCGGCCGGCGCAGGCGGCAGCTTTTCGGCCCACTTGGCCAACGGACCGGACTGCAGCAATTCGCGGCGGCCGAGCAGGGCCTGGGCGCCGGCATATTCACCGCGGACGCCCTGCCCCACGATGTTGCGGAATCCCTCAAGTTCGATCGCCCGGATTCCGCGCTGCTTGGCGTCCCGGACGATCGCCCGGGCCAGCGGATGCTCGGATTTTGCTTCCAGCGCGTAGGCGAGCTCCATGACCTCGCTTTCGCGGCCGGGCGGAAAGCTCTCGTAACTCACCACGCTCAGCTCGCCGGTCGTCAGGGTGCCGGTCTTGTCGAGGGCGACCACGGTCACCTCGGCCAGTTTCTCGATCGCCGCCCCGCCCCGGAACAGCACGCCATGGCGCGCGCCCCAGGCAATCGCCGCCAGGATCGCCGAGGGAATCGACAGGACCAGCGCGCAGGGGCTGGCCACGACCATCAGCGTCATCGCCCGGTAAAAGGCCGAACGCACTTCCGGGGTGTTGTGAAAGGCGGGCAGGCCGAGCCACAGCCACCAGCCGAGAAACATCACCAGCGAGCCGCCGAGCACCGCGTAGGTGTAGCGCGGGCCAAACCGGTCGGTGAAGCGCTGGCTCGGCGCCCGCAGTTTCTGCGCGCTGCGGATCAGGCGGATGATTTTCTGCAGGGTGCTCTCCGCCGGCAGCCGGGTCACCCGGTAGTCCACCGCCCCCCAGAGATTCAACGTGCCGCTGAACACCCCGTCGCCCGTGTTTTTTTCCACCGGCACCGCCTCGCCGGTCAGGGTGGACTCGTCGCTCGCGCTGCGTCCCGCCAGGACTTCGCCGTCGGCCGCGTAGGCCTCGCCCGGCTTCACCCGCACGGTGTCGCCCACGCGGAGCTCGTCCACGTCCACCTCGACCTCTTCCCCCTCGGGTCCTAGCCGAACGGCCTTTTTCGGCGCCGACCTGAGCAATGCGCTTACCTCGCGGTTGGTGCGGTCCAGCGCAAATGCTTCCATCGCGCCCGACGCGGAGAACAGAAACAACAGCAGCACCGCCTCACCCCAGGCGCCGATTGCCATCGCGCCCGCGGCCACGGCGAGCATGAGAAAATGGATGTCGAGCTTCAGGGTGCGGAGATTCGGCCAGGCATCCTTGGCCGCATCCCAACCGCCCGCCGTGATGCCCACGATATAGAGCCCCTGCGCCAACCACGGCAGACCGGGGCCAAAGGTTTCCACGACGTAGCCGCCGAGCCCGGCCACACCGCAGATGCCCGCCAGCCACGCCAGTTCCTTCCATTCCGGACCGCCATCGGTTGGCTCCGGCATGATCGCCGGCCACTCCAGTTCCCGCCAATGCCAGAAGCGCTCGGCGGTCACACAGGTGTCCCGGCTCAGCTCGGTCGTGCCGTCCCGTTCCCGCAGGCTGAAGCCCGGCGGGGGGCGCGACGCATGACGGCCGGCCGTTTGGGCCTCCACGGCGGCAATGGTCTCGGTCAGACGCACCTGCAGCTCGTCCAGGTCCACGGTCCCGATGGTTGCAATCTCCACCCGGCGGGCCACGGGATCGATCCGCACCGCGCTGACCGTCGGCTCGTCCCGCAGAAATGCCGCCAGCTCACCGATCCAGTCATGCGCTTCGCTGGCGGAGGTTTCGTTCATCCCCTCCAGCGTGTGCGGCAACCGGCTTTCGGCAAATTCAATTGCCCGGGAGCGCCCGCTCGGCTTCCGTGCCGTCCCGCATGACGCGAAAACTGTCCGCCATCATTGTCGGCGCCGGCCACCGTGCGATGGTTTACGCCGGCTACGCGCTGGAACATCCCGCCGAACTGGCCATCGTCGGGGTCGCGGATCCCTCGCCGCTGCGCCGGACCGCGGCGGCCGCCCGCTTCAACCTGACGCCCGCGCAATGCCACGAGAGCGCCGCGGCCTTGGCCGCCCTGCCCAAGCACGCCGACTTCGTCATCAACGGCACCATGGACCGCGACCACGTGCCGACCTCCCTGCCCCTGCTGGCCGCCGGCTATGACATCCTGCTGGAAAAACCGTTTGCGACCACCGAAGACGAATTGTGGCAACTGGCCCGGGCTGCCCGGCAGCACGGCCGCAAAGTCAGCATCTGCCATGTCCTGCGCTACGCGCCGTTCTACGCCGCGATCCGGCAGGAAGTGATCCGCGGCACCATCGGCGAGCTCCTCAACGTGCAGGCCGTGGAGCACGTCTCGTATCATCACATGGCGGTCGGGTTTGTCCGCGGCAAATGGAACCGGCAGGATCGCTGCGGCTCGTCCATGCTCATGTCCAAGTCCTGCCACGACCTCGACCTCATCGCTTGGATGAAGAGCGGCGTGCGCCCCGTGCAGGTATCAAGCGTGGGTGGCAACTTTCAGTTTCGGCCCGAGAAAGCCCCGCCCGGCGCCGGCACCCGCTGTCTCGTGGACTGCCCGATCGAGGCCGACTGTCTCTACTCGGCGCGCAAGCACTACATCGACCACCCGGAACGCTGGGGCTTCTACGTCTGGGCCGGCCTCGAACATCTGTCCAATCCCACGATCGAGGACAAAATCGCCTCCCTCAAAGGCGACAATCCCTACGGCCGCTGCGTCTGGAAATGCGACAACGACGTCGTGGACCACCAGTCCGTCGCCGTTGAGTTTGCCGACGGCTGCACGGCCACGCTCAACATGATCGGGGGCAGCGCCAAACCTTCGCGCTCGCTGCATCTCATCGGCACGCGCGGCGAGATCCAGGGTGTGTTCGAAGACTCGCGATTCGTCATCCGCCATCCCGACCCGCGGCCGGGCCGCGAGTATGCCGAACATGTGGTTGACCTGAAGGTCGGCGGCGACATGACCGGCGCACAGGGCGGCCACGGCGGCGGAGACCTCAGGTTGGTCCGTGATTTTGTGCGCACATTGCGCGGCGAGGCGCCGTCGATTTCCGCGACGACGCTGGAAGACTCCCTGCACGGGCATCTCATGGGCTTCGGCGCGGACCGGGCGCGCCGAACGGGCACCGTCGCGACGATCCGTCCGGAATGAACCGCCTTGGTAATTTCGTTTGCCGGGCCCGGGCACAGCGCCTTGCGTGTGGCCGCCCGTGATCAGCCTCCGCGACGAAAACGACTCCCTACCTCCCGCTCCGCCGCCCAGCCGGGCGCGGGAATTCGCCGGCGAGCTGTTCGCCGCCGGCGGGTGGCTGCACGCCGGCCTGCAGCTTGAGCACCGGCCGCAACAGGAACTGATGGCCCGGGCGGTGGCCGCGGCCTTCGACGATGATCAGGCGCTGCTGTTCGAGGCCGGCACCGGCGTCGGCAAGTCCCTCGCCTACCTCCTGCCCGGCATCATCCACGCGACCGACCAGACGCGCCCGTTGATCGTCTCCACCCACACCATCGCCCTCCAGGAACAGCTGGAACAGAAAGACCTGCCCCTGTGCCGCCGCGTTTTCGGCACGCGTCCCGAACTGGCGCCCTACGCGAACTTCAAAAGCGCCGTCCTCCTCGGCAAGGCCAACTACCTCTGCACCACCCGGCTGGCCCACGCCCTCGCCGACCGGAGCACCCTGTTCGCCTATGCCGATTACGAGGAGCTGCAGCGCATTGCCACGTGGGCGGCCACCACCGGGACCGGCTTGCGCCACGACCTGCGACCCCCGCCGCGACCCGAGGTGTGGGACGCCGTCAATGCCGACTCCTCGTCCTGTTCGCGCAAACACTGCGATTGCGACCGTTGCTTTTACCAGCGGGCCCGCGCCCGGCTGCGCACCGCGCAGGTCGTGATCATCAACCACGCCCTGCTCTTCGCGCTGATCAACGCCGGTGGCGCGCAGGCCCAGGGCGCGGCCCGCGAAGCCCGCGGCGTCCTGTTTCCCGACGATTTCCTCGTGCTCGACGAGGCACACACCGTGCCCGAGGTGGCGACCGACAATTTCGGTCTCTCCCTGTCCAGCTACGGCGTGGACCGGGCGCTGAAATATCTCTACAACCCGCGCAGCAAGCGCGGTTTCATCCGCAAGCATCTCGGCGCCGAGGGCGCACAGCTCGTGCTCGACGCGCTTGAGGCGTCGAAGCAGTTCTTCGACTTCATCACCGAACGGATCCTCACCCCGCGCCCGGTGGTGCGCATCCGGGAAACCGGCGTGGCGGAGCCGTTGCTGGACGGGCCGCTGGCCGCCCTGCACCGGTTGCTGGGCCAGGCCGCCGACCGGCTGGAGGAAGGCCGCGAGCGCGACGAAATCCTGGAACAACGCCAGCGCCTCAAGGGCATCCAGGCCGGCCTCACCGAGTGGCTTATGCTCGGCGACCAGGGGCATGTTTACTGGGCCGAGCGCACCGGGCGGAAACAGACGATTGTCACCCTGCGCAGCGCGCCGATCGACGTCGCGCCGGAACTGCGGCGCCATCTCTTCGGCTGCGGCACGGGCGTGCTTTGCACCAGCGCGACCCTCGCCATGGGCGGTGAGATTGCGCCTTTCGCCGCGCGCATCGGAGCCGACGGGGCGCGGACCGCGGTGGTTCATTCGCCCTTCGACTATGCGAACCACATGCGTGTGTATGTCGCCGCCGATGTGCCCCTGCCGGCGGCCCGGGATGCGCGTCTGGCCGTCGAGGCGCTGACCGACTACGTGCGGTTTTGCACCGGCCGCGTCGCCGGCGGTTCGCTGGTGTTGTTCACCAGCTACACCGACATGCGCGCCGTCGCGGCCGCGTTGGAACCCGGGTATCGCGAATCCGGCCGGCCTTTTCTCATGCAAGGTCAGGAACTCTCGCGCACCGAGCTGGCCGACCGCATGCGGTCACAGGGCAACGCCGTGCTGTTTGGCACCGACAGTTTCTGGACGGGCGTGGACGTGCCGGGCGAAGCACTGACGCAGGTGGTCATCACCCGTTTGCCCTTTGATCCGCCCACCCACCCGATCACCGAAGCGAAGTGCGAGCATATCCGGGACCAAGGCGGCAACCCGTTCAACGACCTCACCCTGCCGGATGCGCTCATCAAGTTCCGCCAGGGCATCGGCCGGCTCATCCGCACCGCCACCGACCGCGGGGTGGTCACCATCCTCGATTCTCGCGTGCTGGCCAAGGGTTACGGCCGTCTCTTTCTCGATTCCCTGCCTGTTGCAAAACATTCTCGACTGACCCGGGAGAATCGCGACACCTTGTTTGCTCCTTTCTCCGCCAACGACTGATTCTCCTTCCTCGCCCCCATGATCAAATTTCGCTCCGCTGCTCTTACTGACATCGGTCGCGTGCGGAGTGAAAACGAAGACCGCTACCTGCATGTCCCGGAGAAATGTTACTTCGGCGTGGCCGACGGGGTCGGCGGTCTGCCCGGTGGCGCCGAAGCGGCCCAGGCCACCTTGGACCACATTGTGGCGGGTCTCGACGCCCATGGCGCGGACAGTCTGCCCGACCTGATCGAGGTCGTGCATCAGGCCAATGAAGCCGTGCTCCAGCTCGGCCACCGCATCAACCCGGAAATGGGCATCGGTTCCACCCTGACCTTCGGCGTCATCCAGGGCGACCACCTGCATCTTGCGCATGTCGGCGATTCGCGGGCCTACCTCGTGCGCAACGGCGAGACCCGCGCCCTGACCAATGACCATTCCGTCGAGAACGAGGCCCGGATGCGGCGCGCTCGCGGCGAAAAAATCTACTTTCACGAAATCAACCGCAACGCCCTGACCCGTTGCATGGGCCAGCCCACGCCCCCCGAGGTGGATCTTGCCACCGAGGCACTGCGGCCGGGCGATCATCTCCTGTTCTGCACGGATGGCATCACCCGGCTGGTGAGCGAGAAGGAGCTGGCGTCCATCGTCGTCAATTTCGACCAGCCGGAGGCCGCGTTGCGCGACATGATCGCCCTCGCGATCCGCCGCGGCGGTCCCGACAACGCCACCGGGGTGCTCGTGACGATCGACGCCGTGGAGTGAGCATGTCCGGCCGGGTGGAGCAGTTTGCCGCGCTGGTGGCCCAACATCCGGAAAACGGACTTTTCCGCTTCAGTCTGGCCCAGGCTCTCATCGCCGGTGGCCGCGCCGATGCGGCCGTGCCGCACCTCGAATTCTGCATCCGTCAAAAAGCGGACTGGATGCTGCCACGCATCCTGCTCGGCCAGCAGCTCCTCGCGAGCGGCCAGCCGGCCACAGCCAAACCCCTCCTGGAAGAAGCCCTCCGCCTTGCGATCGAACAGGACCACCAAGACCCCGCCGACGAATTGCGGGCGCTGCTGCAATCGCTCTGAACTCCCTCGCGAGCCGCTGGCCTGTTATCCGCAGCCCGGCAGCGCCGGACGAAGGCTGGTGCCAGGGGGCGGGATTGAACCGCCGACCAACCCCGACAAGTCGGGGCTGCTCTGCCCGCCTGAGCCTGTCAGCCAAGCGATGACCTTGGCCGGATTCTTCCATGCCTTCAGCCGCCGCTCCGCCTTCATCGCTTCCTCCCGGCTGCCGTATTCTTTGGCGACCATCAATTCAATCTCCGCACCAAGCCGCGCCGTGGTATATGTCTGCCCGGATCGATGTTGGCGCAGGCGGACGACCAAGTCGTTGGTCTGGCCGATGTAGTGCCGGCCGGAGGAGCCGCGCAGGACGTAAACCCAGAATTTCTCCTGACTGCTCATGGGACCTTTCGCTGTCGGAGTTGGTGCCAGGGGGCGGGATTGAACCGCCGACCAAGGGCTTATGAGTCCCCTGCTCTACCACTGAGCTACCCTGGCGTCCGTGGAACGGCGTAGAAGCCACAGTTTAATGCAAAAATCCACAAGATTTTTCTAGATGTCATCGGGCCCAAGCCAGCGGAAATGCCTGATGACAAACCGCCGGCCAAAGCCCGGCAATCCCTCCGGCATCCGTTGCACAATCGCCTCGGCATACGCCACCGCCTCCACCCGCGCGGGATCCACCGCATTCACCGCATCGCCGTAGGCGCGGATCCGGAAGGTATCGGATCGCACCGTGAGCCAAGGTTCCATGACCGTGATGAAATCCAGCAACGAACCGCCGCCGGCCGCCAGCGCCGCGATGAGGGCCTGGCCTTGCAGAAAACTCTCCACCGTCAGGAAGGGACCACCGGCCGGTTTGCCGTAGATCGGGTCGGCCGCCGGTGCGCGCACGGCCATTTCCTGCGCGAAAGCGTCTGCATTGACCACGGGGCTCCCCGCCGGCCGCAAGGCGTTGTAAGTGTCCGCCACCCCGCGCCAGTAACGCACCGAGGTTGAATTCACGTTCAGCCGGCCGCTGATGAGTCCGGCATCCGCCGCCGACTCGTGGCGCAGGGTGTGGCTGTGAAACCCGCCCTGGCGTTGCGCCGTGGTCGCGCCGGCCAGCGCCACCTGCTCATACAACCGCAGATCCAGCACGGCCGGTGCCGTCGGCGAAACGCCGGGAAAATGCGTCTCGATGGCATGCTTCCCGCCCGGCACCAAAGTGGCCCCATCCGCCAGGGCCAGACTGAGCTTCACGCCTTCATCCCCGGCCCAGTAGGCGTAATGGCCGGCGCTGCCCGGCAGGCCTCCGGGCGGGTTGGGAACGGTCTGCCGGACGATGCGGACATGCTCCCGGTCGGTAACGCTGGCTCCGAGGGAATTCGTGGCGACGATCGGCAGGGAATCGGCGGCAGCCACGGCCGGCACCACCCCGGCTTCTCCGCCGGACGCGAGCCACGCCAGATGCGTCCCGTCAGGGCTCCATACGCCGGCCCAGTGCCGGGCCGTTTGCACGCCCCCTGCCGGCACGCCGGCGATCCCGGCCATGCCGGTGATGCGTTCGTCCGCTCCGGCGTGTCGCTGGAGTTCACCCAGGGCGACATGCAGGCCGAGCAGGGCGTTTTGCCGGGCCTGTGTCTGTGCGGACTTGACCGTGGCCAGGCTGGAATTCACCCGCGCCAGCACCGAGAGCGCATACGCCGCGAGCACCAGCAACCCGAGCAGGGACACCACCAGCACCAGCGCAAAACCCTGACGCCCGCGCCGTTTCACCGTCCGCCTCCCTTCACCTCGACCCGGCGCACCAGCACCCGCGAATGCGCCTCGGCCACGGCCCACCACCAGGCCGCATCATTCGCAAACCCCGCCGGGCGGGCCACCAATCCCGCCTCCAGCGCCGCCAGCCGGGTCGCGCCTTCCTCCGTCAGCACCCGGAGCACCAGGTCCGCCACCGTGGGCATCCGTTCCGCGTCCGGCGGCAGCACTCCGCCCACCACCTCGTGGACGAGATCGCCCGGATCCGCCGGATAGAGCAGGCGCAGACCGCCGTCGCTTTCACGCGCGTAAAGCCAGACCCCGCAATCAATGACATTCGTGGCCAGCACATCGAGCGAGTTGGGGTTCATGATCGTGGAGGCCGCCCGCTGCGCGGCGGGATTGTTGCCCGTGCTCCCGTAGGCCGTCGCCGTGATGGAATAACCCGCGGTCATCGTTGTCTCCACGGTGACCGCCGAGCGGTAAAGCTGGTAGCGGGTAGCGGCGGGATTGCCGGCGGCCACGGGTCCGCGCACCGGCCGTCGTGCAATCTGGTAGGCGACCGCCCGTGGCAGCGACATGCCCCCGGCTTCGCCCGCGGATTCAGCCGACAGCGTGAAAAACCGCAGCCATGCGCCGGTCAGTCCGAACCGGGCGTCGGCCGGCCGCCGCTGTCCCGTCGCACCCGGCTCCGGCCACAGGCGCAGGCGGTCCGGTGCCGCCGGTTTGTGCCTGACCGCCCCGGTCGTCAGCCAGCCTCGGTTGGCGAGCGCGGACACATCGTTGGCGACCGAAACCGCCAGCCACCGGCGGCCATCGGGCTGGTGCAGCGCCGCCTGGAGGTCGCGCTCCATCATGTCCAGTGCGGCGACCGCTTCCGCCATGGCGGTGCTGTCACCCTGCGTCCGCCGCCATAAATCGAGGGCACCCGTGCTCACCGCCAGCACCAGCCCCGCCAGCATCAGCGTGATGACGGCCGCGACCAGCAGCTCAAGCAGGGTAAACGCACGGTTGGATCCGGGGCGGTTCATCGGTTGATCGCCAGGGCAAAATCGAAACGGCCGCGGTCGGCCGCGGCCACGGTGGTGCTCCCGCCCGGTTCCGGCTGATACGGCCAGGAGACGCGCACCGCCAAGGGCAGCACGGCTCCGGCCGGGACGTAGGCCAGCGGACCGCCCGGATAACGGCGGATCTCCACCAAAAAATACCGGCCACCGTCCGCCGGGTCGCCGGGCACCAGCGGACGCAGTCCCATTCCGGCACGGTCCGCCACCAGCAGCAGCCCTTCATCGGCGGCGCCGGACATCACCGGGATCGCCGCGGCCAGCGCGTCGAAGCCCTGTTGCCGCGCCAGGCGCATCAGCTCCACGCGGATGCCGTCGGCCAGTTGGGCCGCCACGATCTGGTCGTCCGCGTCCCGCACCTGGCGGCTTTGCTGTCCGAGCAAGCCGATGATCACGAGCACCGCTCCCGCGGCCAGACCGGTGGCGATCACCACCTCGATCAGGGAAAACGCCCGGACTCTTGCCGTGGAATGCATCAGAAGCCTGCGCGATCGTTGATGAACAGCGTCAGCCCGTAGGAGGTCAGCTGCAGGCCGACCGCGGCGTCCGGGTTGTGCAGCCCGATGGGTGACAGCCCTCCGGCCCCGGCCGCAGGCGGCTCGGGGCGGCCCAGCCCGAGCACGATGAAACCCGCCGTGGGGGTTGTGCCCAGCGGGGAAAACCAAAGCTCGGCCCAATTTTCCGCCAACGGCGAGTCCACCGCACGGTTGACCGGCGGACGGAAGAGCGCGCTCGAATGCAACACGCTGCCGTCCACCTTGAGCCAGGGACCCGCCGCGCCAAACAGGTTGGCCGGCGCCTGGTTTTGGTGCGGCAACAGGTGGACGCCCGCCGGCAGCGCGATGACCTGCCGGGTCTCCCAGACTCCGGCCCGCAGCTCTTCCAGCGTCAAGACGCGCAGGTAGCGCTCCGCCGCGAGCGGATGCGCGGAATCCTGCTGCACCAGCACCCGCATGGTGTTGCCCGTGGCCATCGCCTGCAGCCGCGCGGTGGTCAGCAGGTTTGCCACGGAGGCCTGCGCGCTCTGCAGCGCCGCGGTGCGGCCGCCGCCGGCGACGCCGCCCGCAATCATGAGCGTCAGTCCCGCCACCAGCCCGATCACCACGATGAGCTCGAGCAGCGTGAACGCGGCATTGGAACGGCACGGCCTCATCATTTCCAACTGAAGATAAAATCGGGTTGCTCCGGCGTCGCCCCCGGGGCGGGCACATAAAAAACCACGCCCGCCCGCACTCCGGTGGCGGGAAAATCCGCCGCGGACGGCGTCAGCCCCCGGACCGCCGGCAGCGCGGGATAGTCGCCACCCGCGCCGATCCGGATAACGCCGTCGAGGTTGCGGTCCACGAGCACCGCGATCGCCGTGCTGTCGAAGGCATCGCGGAGAAGATGCGGTGTGGCCGAGTCGGCGGCCGTGAAGTCGGACTCCGTGAAGCTGTAAAACCCGATGCGCTTCCGGTTCTGCGCTTCCGGCGCGAGCGGCGCCCCGGGCGCGGGCGCCGGCAGCGGATCCAGGTTCCGGCGCCGGCCGGCGAGCAGATCGTGAAAAACATGAGGCGCAGCCGGGTCCGTGGCCTGCCCGGGCGGGTTGACCAGCGCCGATTCGTGGAAAACCGGATAAAAGCCGTATTCGCCGCGGAACGACTCGATGGCCGCGGCCCATTGCGCAAACTGGACCTTGGTCTTGGCCTTGTTCGCCGAGTTGCGCACCGCGCCAACCGTGGGAATGAGTATGCCCGCGAGGATGCCGATGACGGCGATCACCGTGAGAAGTTCGATCAGCGTGAACGCCCGGGCCGGCGGCGGTTGGGGTGCGGACGGCATGGTTCAGCGGTTGGCGTAAAGGTTGTCGTGGTTCTCGGGCGCGGCTTGGTCCGGAAAACCGCCGGCCAGCGGCGGGGCCGAGCGCCCGTCCGGGCCTTCCGAGTAAAGCAGGTAACCCGGATTGTTCCAGGGCAGCGGGGTGCGGTAGGCATAGGCGTAGGGCCGGCCCCAAGGGTCCACGAGCCGGGCGCCTTCGTCCAGGAAAGGGTCGCGGCCCGCTTCGAAAGTGAACGCCGCGGGATCCAGCAGGCTGCGCGCGTTCATCGCGTTGAGCAGCGGATCGCGCCGCCCGATGAGCGCCTGCAGCAGGCGCGCACCGTCGTCCGTGCGCGGGTAATCGCCGTGCAGCCGGCGGTAATCTTCCAGGATCGCGCCGAGCGCGGCCAGCTCCGCGACCGCCCGGCCGTTGCGGCCGCTTTCGCCCATCCGCCGGCCCAATCCGAAGACAAGGGCGGAGAGGATCGCGATGATCGCGATGACCGTGAGCAGCTCGATCAGCGTGAAGCCGCGGACCATGCGCCCGAGGCAACTCCGGCCCGGGCGGGGTCGCAATGGCAAAAGCAGCGCCGGCTCACTCTTCGCTCTGCAGGGCGGCCACGACGTTGAAGTCCTCCAGCGTGGTGACGTCGCCCTTCACGGCGCCGCCCGTGGCGATCTCCTTGAGGATGCGCCGCATGATCTTGCCGCTTCTGGTTTTGGGCAGGCCCGCCGCAAAGCGCACGTCATCGGGACGCGCCAGCGAACCGATTTCCTTGGCGACATGGGCGCGCAGCGCTTCCTTCAGCTCCGGCGAGGGCTTCTGCCCGTCCTTGAGCGAGACAAAGCACACGAGCGCCTGCCCCTTGAGTTCGTCCGGCCGGCCCACGACCGCCGCCTCGGCGACCATCGGGTGCGCCACCAACGCGCTCTCCACCTCTGCGGTGCCGATGCGGTGGCCCGAGACATTGAGCACATCGTCGATGCGGCCGACGACCCAGAGGTAGCCGTCCTTGTCGAAGCGGGCGCCGTCGCCGGCGAAATACAGGCCCGGAATCTCGCTCCAATACTGCTTCTTGAACCGCTCGTCGTCGCCCCAAAGCGTGCGCAGCATCGAGGGCCAGGGTTGCGTGAGGAACAGTTTTCCGCCCGAGCCCTTCGGGACTTCCTTGCCGTGCTCGTCGAGAATCTTCGGCACGACGCCGAAAAAGGGCCGCGTGCAGGAGCCGGGCTTGGCCGCGGTGATGCCGGGCAACGGCGTGACCATGATGGCGCCGGTCTCGGTCTGCCACCAGGTGTCCACGATCGGGCAGCGTTTCTTGCCGATCAGCGTGTGATACCACATCCATGCCTCCGGATTGATCGGCTCGCCGACAGACCCGAGCAGGCGCAGCGAGGCGAGGCTGTGCTTTTTAACGTAGTCGTCGCCCCAGCGCATGAAGGCGCGGATGGCGGTCGGCGCGGTGTAGAAAATGGTGACGCCGTGCCGGTCAATGATGTCCCAGAAGCGGTCGGGCTCCGGGTGGTTCGGCGCGCCCTCATACATCATCACCGTGGCGCCGTTCGCGAGCGGTCCGTAAACCACGTAGCTGTGGCCGGTGATCCAGCCGATGTCGGCCGTGCAGAAGTAGATGTCGGTCTCCTTCAGGTCGAAGACGTATTTTGTGGTGATCGTGGTGCCCAGCAGGTAGCCGGCCGTGGTGTGCAGCACGCCCTTCGGTTTGCCGGTCGAGCCGCTCGTGTAGAGGATGAAGAGCGGGTTCTCGCTGTCGAAGCCCTTCGCCTTGTGCGCGCCGGCCGCCCCGGCGATGAAGTCGTGATACCAGCGGTCGCGGCCCTCGACCATCGTCACCGGCGTGCCGGTGCGCTTCAGCACGATCACGTGCTGCACGCTCGGCGTGCCGGCGAGCGCGCGGTCCACGTTGGCCTTGAGCTCGATCGCCTTGCCCCGGCGCCAGCCGGCATCGGCGGTGATGACGAGCTTGGCCTGGCAGTCGTTGACGCGGTCCTTGATGGCCTCGGAGCTGAAGCCGCCGAAAATCACCGTGTGGATGACGCCGAGCCGCGCGCACGCCAGCATGGCCACGGCTGCTTCCGGCACCATCGGCATATAGATCGCCGCCCGGTCGCCCTTGGCCAGGCCGAGGGCGCTCAGCGCGTTCGCAAACTGGCAGACCTCGCGGTGCAGCTGTTTGTAGGTGAGCGTGCGGACATCGCCCGGCTCGCCTTCGAAAATAATTGCCGCCTTGTTTTCGCGCGGGGTGCCGAGGTGCCGGTCTAGGCAGTTCTCGGCCACGTTTAACTGCCCGCCCGTGAACCATTTGGCATGCGGCACCTTCCAGTTCAGCACGCGCTTGAACGGCTTGCGCCAGTGCAGGAGCTCCTTGGCCTGACGCCCCCAGAATTTTTCTGGGGTGTTGACAGACTCCGCATACAGCCTTTTGTAAACGGCTTCACTCCCAAGGTTTGCTTGGGCTTTGAACTCGGCCGAGGGCCTGAACACCCGACTTTCTCGGGAAACAGAGGTAATCGTTTGATCTGTCACGTTGTGGCGGATTTAGGGGTTGGGAAACGCAAGTCGCGGTTCTTATCCCGTCCGGAGTTTTAAGCGTCAAGCGCGGGTCGTGTCCTGTCCCAATTTTTGTATGGAAAAGAAATCCTCGTCCGCCCCGGCGGACAACTCCGCTCCCTCCGTCACGCCTGAAGCCCCGGCCGCCGCCCCGGCCGCCGCCCCGGCTCCCGAGACGGCCGAGCGTCCCGTCGAAAACACCATCCGCGTCGAAGGTGTGCTCGACATCGACCTGCAGCGCGGCGGCAACGGCCAGTTGCTTGACCTCGCGCGCGGCGGCAAACGCCGGCCAACCGACCCCTTTGTGCCCAAGGAGCTCATCCGCCGCTTCAAGCTGCGCACCGGCAACATGATTGGCGGCACCGCCTTCCCGCCCGACGGCCGCTTCCCCAATCCCAAGATGCGCTTCATCGAGACCGTGGACGGCATCCCGCTGGAGGATCGCCGGGGCAAATTCGACTTCACCACCCTCACCACCGTCTCGCCCGACCAGCACCTGCGGCTCGAGCTCAAGGACGGCCGCATGACCACCCGCGCGGTGGACCTTTTCTGCCCCATCGGCAAGGGCACCCGCGGTCTCATCGTCGCCCCGCCCCGCACCGGCAAGACCACCCTGCTCCGCGACATGGCGCTGGGGGTCCTCGAGAACAATCCCGAGTGCCACGTCATGATCCTGCTCGTGGACGAGCGCCCCGAGGAAGTCACCGACTTCCGCCGCAGCGTGCCCGCCGAGATCTGGGCCTCCTCCAACGACGAGCAGATCGAAAACCACATCCGCATCGCCGACCTGTGCATCGAGCGCGCCAAGCGCCTCGTCGAGGTCGGCCGCGACGTCGTGCTCTTCGTCGATTCCATCACCCGTCTCTCCCGCGCGCACAACACCGCCCGCAACTCCGGCCGCACCGGCTCCGGCGGCCTCGACGTCCGCGCCTTGGAAAAGCCCCGCCAGCTCTTCGCCACCGCGCGCAAGACCGAGGAGGCCGGCTCGCTCACCATCATCGCCTCCGTGCTCGTCGAGACCGGCAGCCGCATGGACGACGTCATCTTCCAGGAGTTCAAGGGCACCGGCAACATGGAGCTCGTGCTCGACCGCAAGTGCGCCGAGATGCGCCTCTGGCCCGCGATCAACATCGCCGCCTCGGGCACCCGCAAGGAGGAGCTCCTCATCGACGCGAAGACCCTCGAGGGCATCCATTTCTTCCGCCGCGCCCTCGTGCAGCAGAAGATCGAGGAGGCCACCGAGACCATGATCGCGCGCCTCTCCAAGACCAAGACCAACGCCGAGTTCCTCAAGCTCATCGCCCGCTGATCCCGCCGCACTTCATACTTCATCCTTGCCGCCCGCCCGGGCGGTTCCGCACCTTAAAACCTCCACCGAATGCATAGTTTCTCCGAGCAATGTCTCGACATGGCCCGCTCGATGCTGGCCCACAACCTCGACGCCATCCAGCCCGACGGCACCATCCTGCCGGCCCACGGCGAGCCCGCCCGGCCCGATGAGCCCGGCCACGTCGCCTTCGCGCTCGGCGAATTCTACCGCGCCACCGGGGAATCCACCCTCAAGGGCTACGACCTGATCGACCTCGCCGCCCGCTGCATCACCGCGCAGATGTTCACCGAGCC
>JAHCLN010000024.1 GCA_026125215.1 Opitutaceae bacterium | reverse complement strand
GATGGCCGAGGCCGAGGAGGGCAAAATTTCGATGCGGTCGATGGCCGCGGTGGGAATGCGGTTGAGGTCGGGGCCGGCGCTGAGGTTGCCGCGCTGGAGGCGGCGGCCGTTGACGAGGATGGCGGTCTGCAGCGAGGAAAAGCCGCGGAGCTTCACCTCGGAATTCTGGTAGGTGGCGCCGCCCGCGAAGGCGGGATTGTTGGCCGAGCCCTGCAGCGAGGTGCTGCCGTAGTCGGTCGTTTGCGGGATGAGGCGGAAAAGCTCCTCGATGCTGGTGACGCCCATGCGCTCGATGTCCACGCGGCTGATCACGCTGTAGGCCAGCGCGCCCTGCTCGTCGGTCCGCAGAATGGTCTGGTTGTTGAGACCGCCGACCTTGGAGGCGGAAATCTCGACCTCATCCAAAACGATGGAGCCGTCTTCGCTGCGGACGGAGCCGCGCCGGGGCCCGGGACCCGCCGGGGCGGGTGTGCGGTTGACGGCAATGGCACCGGTCTTCTCGTCCTGCACGGCCAGGAGATCCGTGCCGGCGATCAGGCGGTTGACGGCATCGAGCGCCGTGAATTCGCCCGCCACGGCGTTGGTGCGCACGCCGCGCACGGCCTCGGCGGAATAGACGATTTCCACGCCGGCCTGCTCGGCAAACTGCCGCAGCACGACCGCCGCGTCGTCCGCCGGCAGATCATAGGCCTTTTTGGCGGCCGCCTGGGCGCAGACGGCCAGGCCCAGGAACAAAGCGGCCGCCAGCAGCGACCGCGCGATGAGACGAGCCGGCCCCTGCCGGCTGAACAGTGATGGTGTAGTCATGTGGTGGTGGTCAGGGCGGCTTGGCCTTCCGTCGCCGGAAACTCCAAGCCTCCAAAGGCCCTTGACGAACAAAACCGGCGCTTCCGCTAGAAAATTTCCGGTTAATTTTTCCCGGCCGCGGCCCCCGGAGCCGGCCGGCGCCTCAACGGGCCCGGCGCAGGATGATGCGGCCGGCCGTGCGCTCCGCCTCGACGCCAAAACCGCTTTCGAGCAAACGGACAAAGGCTTCGGCATTGTCGGCGCGGAAACTGCCGCCCACCCGCAGCGCCACCAGCGCCGGATCGCCGATCACGAGCTGGGGACCGCCATGCCGGTTGAACTCCGCCAGCACCTCGTCAAGCGGAGTTTCGGAGAATTCCAGCCGTTTCGGCTGCCAGGCCAGGGCCGCCAGCATGTCCTCCGGAGACACCGGCGCCACCACAGCCTGCACCGCCGCATCCACCGTGGCGATGATCGCCCGTTGTCCGGCCTCCAGCAGCGGCATTTCGGCCACCGGGCCGGTCGCGGGCGTAATCGGCTTGTCCACGCGCACCCGCCCCTCGGTCACGAGCACCTCGACGGTGGCCGGCTCCAGCCGGACGTTGAAAGCCGTGCCCACCGCGCGGATGGCCACGAGGCCGGCCTGCACCACGAAGGGACGGTCGGCGTTCTTGGCGACGGTGAAATGCGCCTCGCCCTGCATGAGTTCCACCCGTCGCTCGGCACCCGCATAATCCACGACCACGGCGGCACCGCGGTTGAGCTCGATCACCGAGCCGTCCGGCAAAAGCCGGCGCTCGTAGTCCTGCACGACCGGTGCAGCCGCCACCGCCGGTCCGGCCGGTTCTTGCTCCGGCCACAACAGGAAAAAGCCGGCCGCAAGCACCGCGGCCGCCGCCAGGCCGGCAGGCAGCCAGGCGGAAATCCGCCGGCGCGGCACCGCCAGCAAATCGGGATTGGGCTCCACGCTGTGCCCCGGGCGCCAGCAGTTCAGCGCGTCCAGCGCCGTCCAGGCCTTTTCCAACCGCGCCACCGCCGCGCCATGCCGCGCGTCGCTGCGCAGCCATTGCAGATAGGCATCCTGCTCGGCGGCGGTCAGCCCGCGGTCGCGCCGCGCCAGCCATTGGGCGGCCGCGGCTTCAACCGGGTCGGTGACGGAGGTTTTGGGGTCGGACATTGGGGTGGGGAATTTTCAGGGGAGCCCGTGCCGGGCGAGAAAATCGGCGCAGCGCCGCATGCCGTTGGCGACCTGCGCCTCGACCGTGTGCTCCGCGATGCCGAGCCGGGCGGCGATCGCCTTTTGCGGCAGACCGTAGATCTTGCGCAAGGTGAGCACCTGGCGGCAGCGGTCGGGCAGGGATTGGATGGCTTGGGTCAAAAGTTCGAGCTCCTGGATCTGGCCGACGGCTTCGGGCACGCCGGTCTCATCAGCCATGACGGACCGGAAGGCGTTTTCCGTTAAAGCCTCCATCGGAATCACCTGCTCGCGGCGCAGGACATCCAGCGCCAGGTTGCGGGCCGTGGTGAAGAGCAGGGCCCGCGGCGTGCGCACCGTCCCCGCCGCCCGGGCCTTCAGCACCCGCACATAGGCTTCCTGAATCAGATCATCCACATCCAGCTGCGACGGAAACCGCCCCCGCAGCCATGCCCGCAGGGCGGGTTCATGCACCTGCACTTCCTCGGCAAACCAGCGGGCGGTCTCAATGTCGGGCGCTTTCACGGGCGATGGCCCGGCACACTGCCCGCCGCCACCACCCCCTGTCCACGCAATTTCCCGTCACCAGACCTTCCACTCGGGCCGGCCCGGCAACGGTCAGCGCAGGAGGACCGTGTCCTGCGTAGCTTCACGCCGTCGTCTTTCGAGCTATGGCGGACGGGTTAGCCCCGACGAAGTCGGCCCGACAGGGCGGGTGTTTCGCACCTCTGAGGGTGAAATATCCGGGTTAGCGCAGCAGGACAATCAACCGGCCGCGGGAGGGCACGCCGAGCTTGCGCAAGATCGAACAGACTTGAGTCTTCACGGTAAATTCTGATTTGCCCAGCGCCCGAGCTATTTCCCGGTTACTCAGCCCCTGCGCTACCTGCATCGCCACAGCCTGCTCAGCAGGAGCTAGCCTTGCCAATCGTTGAATGTCCGAAGTTTGCTGTGCGCAGAATTCGCGCCAGCTCATCGTAGGGGGTAGAGATCGCTTGGCCGGAACCGTGTGCATAATCAAAAATTGCCTCACTCAAATAAATTATAGACTCAACTCTATCTACAGTGTGCTGACGTGCGCGTCCACATCTGGAAACAGATAGCGAAGTTGTTCTCCTAGTAGCTCTCCACGCGCCATCGTTGTAACCAGCCGGCCATCACGGTCGAACAGTAGCGCCGTTGGGATCGCATTGATACCATAGTATGTTACAAAATCGCCTTGGAATCCTTTGCCGTCGCAGGACTGCCGCCACGGAAGCTGATTCTTTTCGAGGAAGGCGTGCAGCTGGCCAAGCTTGTCGGCCCGATCGAGCGAGACACCGATCACCACGAAGCCATGGTCGCGGTAACGAGCCTCCGCGGCGCGCAAATTCGGCAACTCGGCGAGACAGGGCGAACACCACGTCGCCCACAGATCGACGAGCACCACGCGGCCACGCAGTGCGGCGAGCGAAACTTCTCCCCCACCGAGTAACTTGAAACTCGCATTAATCGGTTCACGCATCGCCGCACCGAGTCGTAGTCGAGCTTCGGCAAACTCGCGCACCTGTCCGGTGGCGCGATCCGCCAGCAAGTGCAGCAGCTTCTCTGTTTCCGCAGGCACAAGATCCTGCGCGATATAGACCATGGAACGAACGCCCGCGAGCACCGCCGGGTCATCGGGCGCCTCCATCGCCCGCGCCTGAATGGCGGCCACGACATCGGCGGTGCAGTGCGGTTTGCCGCCGAAGTAATCGCGGACGGCCTGATCAGCCATCGCACGCAGGCTGGTTGGCTCGGCGGCGCTGCCGATTGCAGAATGCACGCAAAGAAGCAGCAGAGCTGTGATGAGGTATCGCACGGATTCAGGGGGCCGCGGTCACGACGAAATCACGAGCGACGGTTTGCCGGCCGTCACTGGCTTCACAGCGCAAGCGATAGGTTCCGGGTGCCGTGAACGTCAGGCGCGTTTCCTTGGCGGTGGGCGCGGCGATTGCCACTTCGCCCGGTCCGCTCACACGTGTCCAGCGGCACCACACCCAAGCTGCTTCGTCTGAGAGCGCCACAAGCGTCACTCCCTCTGCCGGTTGAGATAGCGCCAACTGGATCTGCGGTCGGCGCGGGGCCTGGGGTTGCAGCACTGCGGTGAACTCTAGCACAGGGGTGCTGTAGTCGTTTGACTCCGACGCCGTGCTGTCCAACCCAGCCAGAAGACGAAGGGCCGGTAGTGTCGGAAACCGCACCGCGTCAAAATAAACCTGTTGCTCGGCGCCAACCGGCACACGCACGTCAACCACCAAACCTTCGCGCGAGGGATCAAACAGAAACGGCTGCCGAAAGTTCACCTTTGCGTCAAATCCACCCGACAGATCGGTGCTCCAACTTATGAACCGTGATAGACCCAGCGCAGAGCTGCTACCACGCGGAGATTTGCCGAGAAACCTGAGGAGACAAACGCGGAGGTCAGCAGACGTGCGCGCCAACGTGTAGATCAACTGCTGACAGTATTCGGTAGGGTTCTTTCGCACGTGAGTGGGTCTTGGGACGGTAGGTCATTCGTGAGCAGCACAGGCACGTCCGTTTTCGGCCATGCCTCGGAGAGGAGCGCAGTCTGGTGGCGGAATGCCCGGGTGCCCCGCGGCATCCCAATCTCAGCCAGCGTGCCATAGTTGCCAGCCCGCTCACCGTAACCGTCCGGAACTACGAAGCGGACGGTTGGCGCCAGCACCGCCCGCACCGTGAAGTGCCTTGCAGCAACATAATGAACGGTTCCTGCGGGTGTCGGGCCGGCGAGGAAAACCGATCCCTGCCGGACGGCGAACCGGTTCCATGGGAAAGGCGCGCGCGCCCGGAAGATTTGATCCCAATTTAAGCCATCGCTGCTGCGATACAGAAAATGTTCGTCACCGGTGCGGGCGAGAATCCAGAGTGCATTCTCCGCCACCTGCATAGTCACTGCCTGCGCGGTGGGATCAGGCAGTGGTCGCGCAGTCGACTCCCCAGAGACAGTCATCGTAACCAAGATCGATGCCCTTTCCGGATGATCGACGATGGCATGCCAAGCTCCGAACGCCTCGACCGCCGAATCTTTGCGCAGTTCTCCGCCTGCCTCCACTGCGGCGACTTGCAGCAGCGCCAAGGTTCGGCGAGAGAGTTCCCTTGCAGGTGGAAACAACTGTGCCATGAGCGCGGCACCGCCGGGCGCGACTAATTCAAGTTTCTCGCTTACATCGCTGCCGAGGTAGCCGACGACAAGCGGCAGCTCCGCCTGCCCCGCCGGAGCCGCCGCCTCTTTCGCCGGCATGACCTGAGCTTTAATCGGGCCCTCGGTCTCGGAATGGGGCAAAATTTGTATGGCGTTGGTCGCTTCGATCTGAGCCGACCATACCTGTTGCGTGCCGTCGCGCGCATCGGGCCACGCGGCGTGAAACCGACCCGCCGCATCGGAGACGAGTCCAATGTAGTCGCCGCCGGTGATATGCCGCTCGCTGTCAAAGCCGCCACGAGTCCACGGCTTCGGGCGGGAGGCCTGAGAACTCACTTTCAAGGGCGTGGTAAATGTCCGGCCCTCGTCGATGGAAGCGGCGAAATACACATCATAGGCAGCGCGCCCCGGGTGTCCACGGGTGTCGAACCACACCACCCCCACGACGCCATCGCGATTCACAGCCACGGCACACTGGTATTGGGACCCGTCACTCTGCGGTGCAGGATCAATCAATTGAGGCGCGGTCCAGCTCTCCCCGCGATCAGAGGAGGATGAGATCCAAAGGCGGGAAGGATCATGCTGGCGATCACCCCACACTGCAAAGAGCCGGCCCGTGCGCGGGCTAATCGCATATCCGAGCTTGAATCCATTAAATCCATTTCGCGGGAGCACTTCGCCGGGCCCGGCTTTCTCGTGTTTGCCGAAGACCACTGGCAGTGTCCGCTTCGGCACAGTTTTGACGGTGCCATCGGGAGCGAGTAACGCATGCCCTTGAAACCAAGGTCCGTCGCCACCGGGCATATCGAGAAACGGCAAGAACACGGTTCCGTCGGCAAAGGTGATCGCGTTCATGTTGAGCAATCCCCAACTGCCAGTGGTCGCCGGATCGCTGCGAACGGAAATTGCCCCTTCATGCGGGCGGCTAGGCACCACCCAAGTGCGCAAGACGCTGCTCTCGGGTGGAAACCCGTTGTTGTTTGTAGCACCAACCAGCACACGCCCGCCAGTAGTCCACGCAAGCGTCGGGTAGTCGCCACCACCACCGTAATCGATGGGTGGTGCCCATAGGCGTCCGCCATCGTCCGAGCGATAGAGCAGTCCCCGATGCGGTTTGAAGGTGATCGCGGTGAACCAGGCCGTGCCATCGGGCGTAAAAAGAACGCGAGCATTGTAGCCGCCGCGGGCCGCCTGCTCGGGAATCGGAGACTCCTTCCATGTCGCCCCGCCATCGTATGAGTGGAATGTAGTCGCGGCGGCGCGAGCATTGCGGTGGGACGTATCGTCACGCGAAAAACTAATCACCGACATCAGCAAATTGTCCGGGTCGATCGGATGCGCTGCAAGTGAGACTTCGACCTGCGGATGATCAGCCGGTGAAACAAGTGCTTCACGGGACACTCGAAAGCCTGCAGAAGCACTGACGACAGACACATGAACCAGCCCGCCGACAACAAACAAAACCGGAAGTAGTTTCATGTCGCGACGATCAGAGCTTCTTACGGACGGCTATGACGTAGCGCGCCATGCGCGGATCGGTGGCGGTGAACCCAACCGGCGTGTTCGCAAAGGGCGGTTCGGCATCGAGCACATTGAAGACAGACAAGGATACGCGCAGATCTCTCTTAACCTTCGACCAGACGCTACGCTGGGTCGTATCGCCCTTGAACTCACGGCTGATCTGTAAATCCCACTCGGCTGAGGAGCTAATAAGCCGACCAGATGCCATAAATTTGTCGATATAGCGCCACGTCACACCTGCCTCCCAGCCGCGGTGCGACCAGAAAAGAGAACCTATTGCCCGGATGGGTCGTTGCGGCCCCAGGTTGACCGGGGCTGCAGTCGGCGCAGACTGTTGATGATAGGTGATGACCTTGCTGCCGGCTCCCTCGAGCGTGAACTCACCGTGCGAGGTCGGCACCCGCCAAGTGATGCGGGCATCATAGCCAGTGGTGTCGATACGGGCAAAATTGACCGCGCGGAAGTCCACTTCCGTGACCTTACCGACAGGGAATCCGTCGTTGAGCGGCGGACCTCGACGCACCCGTTCTGGGAAGAATTGCACGATATCGTTCGGATTCACGGATCCGACGCGGTCGGTAAACTCGAGATCGTAACGATCAAGCGATAGCGAGAGGCCCTTCACCCAAGGAAATTCGATGACGAGGCCGAGATTTTCTGTGCGCGACTGCTCAGGTTTCAAATTCGGATTGCCGCCCTGAGTGGAGAGCACATTGCCGAGAACGGGCTCATAATTTCGCAAGGGATCGAGTGCATAGTTCACACCCGGAGTCGCGGTGAAGACACGGTTGAATGTCGAAACAGACTGATAGAGTTGCGCAAGCGTCGGGGTTTTGAATCCCTCGCTCTTGGTTGCGCGGAATAACACCCACGGCTTCGGACGCCAGAGAGCGCCAACCCTCGGGACGGTGGATCGACCGAAATCGGAATAGTCGTCCGTTCGGATGGCCGCAGTCAGTTCGAGTCGATCGACAAGCGGCAGTCGCCAATCGCCGCCAAGAACCGGCACCGCCACCTCGGCAAACGCCGCGTTAACACTACGGCTGGCTGAATCGCGGAATGTCGTCGTGGCGACAGTCGCCGTCGGATTGGCGAACTCTAACTGCTCGACCCGGCGCTCTCCTCCAAACGCCGTGGCGACATCACCGGCGGGCAACTGGAACAACTTGCCATCAGCTTTGAAGTCGAGCGTAGAGGTCCGCGGCTTTTCACCATAGTAAGAGGGCAATAGGAAAGACTCCAGGCGCCCGGCGGTATTCGCACCAGCTACGGAGCTGTCGTGCAGGACGACGAGCGGGTTGGTGACGTCACTCAGAGCGGCAACCACCTGTGAGAGATTAAAGCTTCGAGACACACCTTGGTCGAAAGAACGTGTGGTGCGGGCTTGCGACGCACCTAGCTCATACCGCCAGCCGGAAAAGATGTTGCCGCGGGCTCCAGCAGTGAAAGTAGGCGTCACAGTCCGCTCGGTAACATCCGACGGTCCGAGCTCATAGAAATATCTGTCAAGCTGCACCGCGATGCCAAAGGGGTTGTATGGGTTGTTCGCAGGAATCGTGAGGCCCACGATTAACGGGGAGTCGGCAGTCGTGTGGGTTTCAGCCTCCGAGTAACGACCCGAGGCAAAAAACGTCAGCCAATCTTTCACCTTCAGATCCAGATCGATCGAGAGATTGCGACGACGGTAAGGTGAGATCGCATTGTGGACAGGCCCGAGATCGGCGGCACTGACAATGCCATCCGTGGGAACGAAACTCGCTATCGTGAGAGACCGACCATTCTGATTTGCAGGGATACCGGCTTGGGAAGATGTCAGGCCTGGTAGCGGCTGCCCATTGGAGCGGTAGACACGTCCCGTGCCACCCGCCCCGGCCCGGCGAAAATCCGACCCACCGAGCGGCCGTTTGTCGTCAGATGCCGAAAATGGCCGGTCGCGACGTGCGAGGGCATTGGCGTCCGTCCACGACCCACTTACAAAAACCCCTAACCGCCCGCCCCGGGCCCCTCCAGCGAAAGTAACATTCCGCTCGGCCGTATCCGAATCAAACGTATTGCCGTAGCTGAAATTTACCTCTGCCCCATAGTAGCTCTGGCGGAGGATGACATTGACGACGCCCCCAATCGCGTCGGCGCCATAGAGTGCTGACGCTCCGTCGGTCAGCACCTCAATGCGTTCGACAGCGGCCAGCGGAATGCCCCCAAGATCGTAATCATCGGTGCCAAACCCCTGGCCAGTTTTGGGAACACGCCTGCCGTTGACGAGCACGAGGGTGGTGTTGTTGCCAAGTCCGCGGAGATTGAGCGTGGTGCGGGCGTCAGTGGCGAATGGACTGCTTGATGTGAGACCAGCCCCCTGCAGTGAATTGCCCAGAGTCGGCACGTTTTGTGTAATCCGACGGGTGAAATCACCGAGCGTTGTCACCCCAAGGCGGTCGATCTCTCTTCGAGTGTATGTGATGACGGGATTGACCCCCGCGGCATTGACCGACTCTTGCCGGATACGCGAACCGGTGACCTCAATCTGCTCCAGCACCAGCATGCCATCCTCAACCCGGCTTTTACTTTCCGGACGGTCGCTCACTCTCTCGACCGCCCTTGGGCCGTTTGGGAGCGCATTCCTTCGCACCGCAAAAGCGCCGGTCTTGGCGTCCTGCGTGGCCGTCAGGGCCGTGTCGGCCAGCATGAGGTCGAGGGCTTCCTGCGCCGTCAGCTCGCCTTTCACCGCGGCGGTTTTCACGCCGCGCACGGCATCGGCGGCAAAGAGGGTCTCGCGACCCGAGGTCGCGGAAAACTGCTTGAGGGCGGCGGCCGCGTCACCCGCCGGGATGTCGTAGATCGTCTTCGCGTCATCCGCGGCCAGCGCCGCGGTGAGAATCAAAGCGCCGGCCAGGGCGGCGCGCAGGAGGTGAAACAGGGTGCGCATGGTGTGGTGTTTTTGGCGCGGGAAAATCCGGCACCAACAATCAAGACGAAGCGCCGTCACCAACCCGTAACGATTTTTTCAACGGATGTGTCACGGCGCACGCCGCAGCACCGTGCGGTCCGGCCCGTCCGGCTCCGCCTGCAGGCCGAGCGTGGCGTCGAGCAGGCGCACAAATCCCTCCACGTTGTCGGGGCGGAAGGTGCCGCCGATGCGCAACTGGCCAAGCCCGGGGCCGGCCAGCACGAGTTGGTGCCGGTTGAGCCGGTTGAATTCCTCCACCGCCACGGCGAGCGGCGTCTCGCTGAACTGGAGGCGCGGCGCCTGCCACGCCAGCTCCCGGGTAATTTCCTCCGGCGTCACACGCTCGACCGTCGCGTCGTTCGCGCCGAGCAGCGGCACGGTGGCGCGTTCACCGCCGGCCAATACGGCCATGGCTGCACCGGTGTCCGCGCCGCCCGCCGTATCCAAGCGAACCCGTCCTTCGGTCACGAGCACCTGCATCTGCCCCGGCTCCAGCCGGACGTTGAAGGCCGTGCCGACCGCGCGCACCTCCACCCCGCCGGCCGCGACGATGAACGGACGCTGCGCATCCTTCCAGACGGTGAAATGAACTTCGCCCGCCTCCAGCAGCACCCGCCGCTCATGCTGCGAATAGGCGACGGTCAGCCGTGTGCCGTCCTTCAGCTCGGCCCGCGAGCCGTCGGGCAAAGCCATGCGCTCGTTGACGCGAAGATACGGGCCCGCGACGACGGGCGACGATGGCTCGCCGGCCGGCCGGCCCAGGATGAACGCAAAGGCAATCACCGCCGCGGTCGCCAGACCGGCGCTTGCCCAACGCCACCAAGCGCGGCGGCGGGCCGGAGGCGGCGCAAACAGATCGGGGTTGGGCTCGGTATCGTGGGCGGGCGTCCATTCGTAGAGCTGCATCATCCGCTCAAGCGCAGCGGCGTGCTGCTGCAGCGCCTCGGCGTGGCGCGGGTCGGCCGCCAACCATTGCATGTATTCATCCTGCTCGGCCGCAGCGAGACCGCGGTCGCGCCGGGCGAGCCACGTGGCGGCGGTCTCAAGGATGTCGCCCGGGATCGGGCCGTGGGGGTGGGCGGACGGCGTTTTCATCGGGCTCCTCCCTGCGCGAAAAACGCCGCGCATTGCCGGATGCCGGCCGCCATCTGCTTTTCCACGGTGCTTTCGGAGACCGCCAGCTTCTCGGCGATTTGTTTCTGGGTAAGCCCGTAGGCCGTGCGCAGCGTAAAAATCTGCCGCACGCGTTCGGGCAATGACTGGATGGCCTTGGTCAAGAGTTCGAGTTCCTGTTGTTTGGAGACCGACGCGACGATGTCGGTCGTATCCATTAAGACGGCCGGATCGGTTTCTTCCGTAATGGGTTCGAAGGCGACGACCCGCTGCCGGCGCACGGCGTCGAGCGCGAGGTTGCGGGCGGTGGTGAAAAGCAGGGCCCGGGCGGAACGGATGGGGCCGGCCGCGTGCGCCTGCATCAACCGCGCAAAGCTCTCCTGCACGAGATCGTCCACATCGGGCAGCGTGGGGAAACGCGCGAGCAGCCACGCGCGGAGCGCCGGCCGGTGCGGTTGCACCTCCGTCGCAAACCAGAGCGCGGTCGCGGGATCGGCATCAGGGGGCATGGCGTGGGAACCCGGCCACCCTCCCCGCTTTGCCGCCGAAAATCGAGCCCGATGGACCCTTCGCGCGCCCAAATGCAATTTTTGTTACGGCCCGGGCAGACTCGTTCGTCTATGGGTTTTCCGGGGCTTGGGCGTTGCTGCGCCGACGCCTAGTCTGATCGGCCTATTCCGCACCGGCCGGCGGTTTGCGCTCGGCAAGCTTGGGCCGCCCGGCCTGAAATCTGCCCGATGAACTTTGCCGCTCGCGCGATTATTATTCGCCTCGACCCGCCAGGGCCGGGGAATGCGCGTTTGGCCTAGCCGGCAAGCCACTTCCCTTTGCATCAGCCCTGTGCGGTCCGCCGCCGGGGCTTTTTTATTTTCCGTCATGAGCCACCTCGCCTCGCTTCCCTCTCCCGCCGTCAACGCTGCGGCTGGCCACGCGCCGGTCCGGCCCAACTGCTGGAAGCTGGCGATTATTGGCGAACCGGAATCCGGTCTGCTCCTGCGCGTGCTGCAGCGGCTGCTGGTCCAGCAGGCCGTCGTTGGCTCGCTCCGCTATGATCAGGTGCGAGGCGAAGCGCAGTTGGAAATCAGTTTCCTGGCCGACGAAGAACACGCCCGGCTGGCCGCCCGCCGCTGCGAGACCCTGATCGCCGTGCGCCGCGTGTCGCTGGAAGCTTCTCCGTAAGGGCACCCCAGTAGCCGAGCCCTACGCCAACTCTTGGCCCGTCGCCGCGAAAGCCGCTGGTCGCACCCAACTTCACCCCCGTCCGCGGAATCTCACGGAATCGAACGGGAGTTACAGCCTTTCGGCGCCGATCCCCGAAAGGTCCAGCTCGCCGGCGTAGCCGAAGGGAGCGGTCAGGGCCGAGCCGAGCGTCAGGCGGCCGGCGCGCACATCGAGGCGGGGCCAGCCCGCGGCGGACTTCGTAAATAGATCCGGGTGTTGCCCGAGCATCAACTGTTGCAGCGCGGCGGGAAACTGGGCGAGGCCCGCGAAGTAGTGGTGTCCGTTGCGCTCGACACTCGTGATGCCGAAGCTCGCCTGCGCCACGAGGTCCTGCGGCATCGCCACCGGGGCGACGTTGGACAGGTCCTCGCCGCTCATCATCGCGGGCAGACCCTGTGCCCGCCGCTGCGCGAGCAGACAGGCATTGGCCGCGCCCTTGAACACGCCCTTGCAGTTCTTGTGGCTCGTGCCCGCGTAGCCGAGCGCCAGCGCGGTGGGGAGGCTGGTGAGTTCGCCGTCGGATTCATCAATGATGATCGGTGGCCGGTCGGGCCAAGCGGCGGCAAGCTCGCCGATCGCCGGCGAGAGCGCCACCTTGCGGTGCCACGGCTGCTCGATGAAGAGCAGCTTCGCCCAGAAGGCCGCGTCGCCCACGGTGGCGCACAGCTTCGTCACGTAGTCCTTGAAAACGCCGACCTCGTGGAAGCTCTCGTTGCCATCGAGCGAGAAGGCGTAGTCGCCGCCGCACTCCGCCGCAAAAATCCCTGCCATGCGCGCGAGCCGCTGTTGGTCGCGCTCCGTCTCGCCGTTGATCTTCAGTTTGAAGTGCCGCAGGCCGTAGAAGCGGATGCAGGCGACCAGCGACTGCGGCAGGCCGTCGGCCACGTGTTCGTCCGCCGGGATTTCCCCGTCCGTCAGCGCATCGGAAAGCCCCACGGTGTGGCGGCAAAACACCTGCGCAGGCGGCTGCGCGGGCAGCCAGTCCGCCGGCTGCGTGCCGGCCAGCGAGGAATGCATCGCACCGAGATCGAGCCCGAGGCGGTTTTCGCGCAGCGCGAGGGGGAACGCCACGCCCTCCGCGCGGCAGAAAGCATCAATCAGCGCCCGCTCCACCAGCGTCGCGCCAAACTGGGCCAGCAGCGGCGGGATTCCGTTCTGCCCGCCCCACGCCGCCTGCCGGTCGTAGAGCGCGCGCCAAAAAGCGAAGGGCGTGGCGGCGCGGATGCCGCGCGCCTGCGTCACCGCCGCGCGGATGACCGCCAGCATCTCGTCGATCTCCTCGGCCAGCGGCCGGTTGGGATCTTTCGTGAACCACTTCGGCGGCAGGTGATCCGCCGCGACCCCGGCCTGCGTCCGCCCGGCAAAGTCGAAGGTCAGCCGCAGGAAGACGTGCGGCACCTCGGTCATCGTCGCGATGCCGTAGCGGAACGGCATGCGGGCCTTGAGCTGGAGACGGAAGAATTCGGCGGAGCGGAGCGTAATCATGGACAGCAAAAGTAGTGAGTAGCAGCTAGCGGGTAGCGAGCATGGAGTGCGCTACCCTGTCGGCGCGCCGAAACCGGCGCCGAAACCGGCGGCGAAATCCCGGCCGCTATCCGCCGTTTGCGAAGACCGCCGCAAACAGCTCCGCCGGCAGCGGGCCGGCGGCGAAATCCGCCAGCGCCGCATCGAGCTGGGCCGGCGTGCTGGCGCCGACCACCACGCGGTCGAGCTCTGCGAGCCCAAAAGCAAAGCGATGCGCGAGGCTCGCGAGCGTCAGCCCGTTTTTGTCCGCCAGCTCCTTCAGCCGGATGGCCCGGTCGATTTGCGGACCCCACACCCAGTGCGGCCGTTCGCGCACAAACTCGTCGTGCCGCGAACCGAGCAGACCCATGTGCAGCGGACTCGCGCCGTAGGTGAGCAGCCCGGCCCGCCGGACGCGCGGCACATCGTCCGTCAACCCGGCGAAGATCACCGGGTCCAGCCGGCGAAAAAGCATCACCACCGCGAAGGCGCCCGACTCCACGAATCCATCCCACCCGGCACCGTGGCCGCCGGCGAGGCCGAGCCGGTGCGCCCGGCCCTCGGCCTGAAACTGCCGCAGGTCAGCCACCACGCGTGCGCGCTCGGCCGGCGGCACATATTCCGGCTCGTGCAGGAACAGCAGATCCACCGCCGGGAGACCGAGGGTGTCGAGGCTGCGCTGCAGACTGTCGCGCAGCGCCGCGGTGGAGCAGTCGAAGCGGCCCTCGTGCGCATCGCGCGCCGGCAACCGGCCGACCTTGGTGCTGACGACCGGCCGCGGGCCGCGCCACACCGCGAGCGCCCGCCCCAGCAGTTTTTCCGCCGCGCCATAAGACGGCGCCGCATCGAAGACGCGCACGCCCCTCTCCAGCGCCCGCGTGACCGTCGCGAGCGATTCGCCCTCGTCCACCGGCCCCCAAGTGCCACCGAGCCCGGCCAACCCGAGCGCGAGGCGGCTGTCACCCAGTCCGCGGGCGGCGAGTTGTGGGGATGATCCGAACTCCGTCCGCCGCGTCGGGCGCGGCGCGCTGGCCGAAATGCCCATGTTACTTGCCCACACTCCAGCCACCGTCGGCCATGAGCGAGGCGCCGGTCACCAGTTCCGCTTCGTCGCTGGCGAGGTAGTGCGCGGCGGCGGCGATCTCCTCGGGCCGGCCCATGCGGCCGATTAGCTGCGTGGCGCTCATCTCGCGGTAGGCCTGCGCCGGGTCGGGATACTCCTTGAGCCGCGCCTGCACAAAGGGCGTCTCCACGCGGCCGGGACAGATGCAGTTGAACCGCACGCCTCCCGCCGAGTGGTCGAGCGCGAGCTGCTTGGTGAGGCCGACCACGGCGAACTTCGTCGTCACGTAGGCCAGCCGGTCGCGCACGCCGATCACGCCGCCGATCGAGGCGATGTTAATCACGCTGCCTTTTTTGCGTGCGAGCATCGCGGGCAGGAAGGCCTTGGTGATGTTGAACACGCCGCGCACGTTGACGCGGTAGAGCCGGTCGAGATCGGCGGCGGTCGTCTGCAAAATCGTGCCGACATGGCCGATGCCGGCATTGTTCACGAGCAGGTCGAGCGGGCCAAGTTCTTCGGCCAGAGCCGCACAGGCCGCCTCGTCCGCGACGTCGAGTTCGACAAATTCGGCCTGACCGCCCTTGGCGGTGACCAGTGCCACGGTCTCGTTGCCCCCGGCTTCATCCACATCGGCCACCTGCACCTGCGCGCCGGCGGCGGCGAAGCGCTGCGCAATCGCCCGGCCGATGCCGGAACCCGCGCCCGTGACCAACGCCACTTTGCCGGTGAGATCGAACATGGATCGCAGCTTGGCCGGCTGGCGCACGCGTGTCGTGGAAAAAATGCGCCCCGCAAGCAATCCACCACGGATCACACGGATTATCACCGATCGCTCACGAAACCGTCATCCGGGCTGATCCGTGTCATCCGTGGTCAAAAAGGTTGGTCATGGGCTCCGCTCCGGGATTGCCAACTGCCGACGCCGCGGCGAAAACACCCGCACCCCGCCCCATGAAGATCATCGCCGTTCATGCCTATGTCGTGCGCCAGCCGGCCGCGGTTTCCTTCGTCTGGCGCCAGGGCCTGCCCGGCAACGATCCGGTCGGCGAAACCTGCTGGCTGCGGCTGGTGACCGACGCCGGCATCGAGGGCTGGAGCCGCACGCCGCGCGGCGCGCTGGCGCTGGACCTCGTCGAACGCCGGCTCAAGCCGTGGCTCCTCGGCCAAGACCCGCTGATGAAGGAGCGGCTCTGGCACGAGCTGTGGGAGATCGACCGCATCGAGGAGTTTCCGATGTATGTCATGGGCTGGGTGGATTCGGCGCTCTGGGACATCACCGCCAAGGCCGCGAAGCTGCCGCTCTACCAGTTGCTCGGCGGCTACCGCCACGAGATCGAGGCCTACGCCAGCACGGTCACCTACGCGACGACCGCGGAGTTTCTCGACGTGGCCGACCAGTGCCTCGCCCGCGGTTTCAAGGCCATCAAGCTCCACGCTTGGGGCGACGCGCGCAAGGACGCCGCGCTCTGTCAGGCGCTGCGCCAGCACGTCGGCCCCGACATCGCGCTGATGTATGACGGCTCCGCGGGCTTCGATCCCTACGAATCGCTCTACCTCGGCCGCGCGCTCGAGGAGGCGGATTATCTCTGGTATGAGGAGCCGATGCGCGAGTTCAGCATCAATGCCTACCGGCGCCTCTGCGAACAGCTCGACATCCCCGTGCTCGCCGCCGAGACCTCCGACGGCTGCCACTACAACGTCGCCGACTTTATTGCGCAGGGCGCGGCCGACATGGTGCGCACCAGTTTCCACTACAAGGGCGGCATCACCGGCGCGCTCCGCGTGGCCCACCTCGCCGACGCCTTCCAGCTCAGCGCCGAGGTGCACGGCATGGGCGTGGAGAACATCCACCTCTGCCTCGCGATCCGCAACAACCACTACTACGAGACGCTCGTGATGGGCAACCCGGTGGTGTTCGAGCCCTGCCTCGGCCCCGACGCCAAGGTCCGCGCTCCCGCCGGCCCGGGCCTCGGCCACGACATCGACCTCAAGGCGCTGGAGAAAACCGCCGCAGCCAAACTGTGATCACGACCATGCATTTTCAGGCAACACACCGTCGTGAAAGGTGGGCGCGCAGGTCCCTCTGCGCGCCAGACGGGCACTGGGACGTGCCCGTCCACCACCAAACTGTGACCTGAAATTCCCTTAAAACCGCCCCGCGGATTGCACGGATAAACGCAGATAAATTTCGACCTCATCGGCCTTCATCAGCGAAATCCGCGGTTAACCAATTTCCCACCCCACCCCGCCCCGCCATGCCGAAAAAATCCGCCGACCAATGGTTCGCCGAATACGGCGAGAGTCACCAGAACCACACCAACGAGCTGATCCACTGGATCTGCGTGCCGGTGATCTTTTTCTGCGTGGTCGGCCTCGTCTGGTCGATCCCAGCCCCGGCAGCGTGGCTGGAGCGATTGCCGTGGTTTGACTGGGCGCTGCCCGTGATGGTGCTGGCGCTGCTGTTCTACGTGCGGCTGTCGCCGCTCCTCAGCCTCGGACTGCTGGCCTTCATGTCCCTTTGCTACGCCGGGGTGCTGGCCATCTCCCTCTACGCCCCGTGGCCGGTGTGGCAGGTGTGTCTGGCTTTGTTCGTCCTCGCGTGGATCGGCCAGTTCGTCGGCCACAAGATCGAGGGCAAGAAACCCTCGTTCTTCAAGGACGTGCAGTTTCTCCTCATCGGCCCCGCCTGGCTGCTGAGCTTCATCTACAAGAAGGCGGGCCAGAGGTATTGAAGTTTCGGCATCGGATTTTTCACCACGGATTGCACGGATTCTCACGGATGCATTAATCCGCGTTCATTCGCGTCATCCGCGGTAAATACTCTCTTTTACGGCTGCTCCACCGCCGCGCTGCGCTGTTGCGCGGCGCGGACGCGGCGCAGGTCGTATTTCTTTTTCCGGTCGAAGAAGAAAATCCCGTTCTGCTCCTGGAAGACGTCGGTGAGCTGCGTGTAGCAGTAGCCGAACATCCGCGGGTTGTCCAAGAGCGCGGCGCAGAGGCCCTCGAAGCGCGCATAAAATTCCTCCAGCGTCCGCGGCGCGTCGCCGTAGCCCCAGGACTCGCGGCCATCCTTGGCGCGGGGATTCCAGCGGATGCCGCCGAACTCGCTCACGAAATATGGCTGGCCGCGCCACGGGATGCTGTCGCGCATGGGATCGTCGTTCAGGAAGGGCCGGTCGCGGAGCAGCCCGTCGTGCCGCGTCTTGAACGTGGCCGGGTTCTGGTCGTAGTCGTGGCTGTCGTAGATGTCGCTTTCCGGCACGCGGTGGCAGTAGCCGGAGACGTCGAGGACGGGGCGCGTGGCGTCCGCGAGCTTCGTCGCCAGCCACATCGCGCGCATCACGTCGTCGTGCGGCGTGATGCGCTCGTGCACGCGGTTTTCCGACTCGTTGAGCGGACACCAGCCGACGATGCTCGGGTGGTTGTAGTCGCGCTGCACGGCTTCCAGCCATTGCGTGACGATGCCGTGGGGGAACTCCGGGCCGTTGTGGTTGCCGCTGCGGACGATAGCGCCGGCCGCGTCGCGATGCCACTGCCGGACGGGCGGATTGCCGTTGAGCCCCCAGTCGCTGAACTCGCCCCACACAAGGTAGCCCAGCCGGTCGCAGTGATAAAGAAACCGCTCTTCAAACACCTTCTGGTGCAGCCGGGCGCCGTTGAAGCCGGCCTCCAGCGACAGCTTGATGTCGCGCACAAGGGCGGCGTCGGTCGGCGCGGTGAGGATGCCGTCGGGATAATAACCTTGGTCGAGCACGAGGCGCTGGAAAACGGGCCGGCCGTTGAGCCTGATGACGAAGCCGTCGATGAAGACGCTGCGCAGGCCCGCATAGCTGCGCGCGGCGTCCACGACCGCGCCCGTCGCCGCATCCACGAGTTCGAGCGCAAGCTCGTAAAGATGCGGATCCTCCGGCGACCAAAGCCGCACAGCGTTTTCAGGGACGACGAGATCGAGCCGCGGATAAAACCCGCCGCCGCAGACGCATTCCGCCGTGGCCACCTGCTTTTTGCCGGAAAGCAGCCGCACCCGGTAAACGAGCCCCGTCTGGGCCCCGGCGACGGGCTGCTCGATGCTGAAGCGGCGGTTGGCCACGTCGGGCGTGATCTTCGGCCGCAGCAGATGCGCGCGGAGCGGCACCGGCTCCAGCCACACGGTCTGCCAGATGCCGGTCGTGCGCGTGTAGTGGCAGCCGCTGTTGCCGTGAGTCCACGCCTGCTTGCCCGAGGGCATGGATTCGCGGGCGTTGTCGCGCGCGCGGACGACGAGCGTGATCTTCTTTCCCGGGACCGCCTGCGCGGTCAGATCGCAGGTGAACGGCGTCATGCCGCCGCGGTGGCGGCCGACCTCGGTGCCGTTGGCCCACACAAAGGTGTCGTAATCGCTCGCCTGGAAATGCAGCAGGATGCGCCGGCCACGCCACGCCCTGGGGATCAGGACCTCGCGGCGATACCAGACGGCGTTGAGATAATCGGTATGGCCGATGCCGGAGAGCTTCGACTCCGGGCAGAACGGCACGGTGATCCGCTGCTTGAGCGGGCGCGCCGCCAGACCGCGGTCGAGCCCGCTGTCGCCCTGGTCGATCTCGAACTGCCAGGTGCCGTTGAGGCAGAGCCAGTCGGGGCGCACAAACTGCGGGCGGGGATACTCGGGACGGGGGATGCGGGCGGTGGGCATGGGAAACGGAAAGCCGATGCTGGGCAAAGGCGGGCGCAAAAGGCGAGCGCGGGCGGCGCAACCGCGGAATTGACCCCCGGCGGAACGGGCTCCATGTCTGGCGGGCTATGTCCGCTCCTGCCGCCTCCAACGAAGTCTCCATGGAAACCCTCGTCGCGCTCTGCAAGCGCCGCGGGTTTATCTTCCAATCCTCCGAAATCTACGGCGGCCTCAACGGCTTCTTCGACTACGGTCCGCTCGGCGTGGAGTTGAAAAAGAACATCCGCGACTGCTGGTGGCGCGACATGGTGCAGCGCCGCGACGACATCGTCGGCCTCGAGACCTCGATCATCATGCATCCCAAGGTCTGGCAGGCCTCCGGCCACGTGGACGGCTTCACCGACCCGCTGGTGGACTGCAAGGTGAGCAAACAGCGGTATCGGGCGGACCAGTTGTTTTTCGCCGCGGTGGTCGTGGATGGCAAAAACATCGGCTACGTGTCCGCCCTCGAAAGCGAGAATACCGTCGCCGATCTGCAGGCCGCTGCCGAGAGCCTCAAGCGCAAGAAGGCCATTCAGGGTGCGCTGGCCCCGATCGTCGCCAAGGACATGACCGAGGCGCAGCCGGACGAGATCGCCCTCATCCCCTCGCCCGCCACCGGCGAGCCCGGCAGTCTCACGCCGCCGCGCGCGTTCAACATGATGTTCGAGACCAACGTCGGCGCGCTCAAGGACGCCTCGTCGGTCGCCTACCTCCGCCCCGAGACCGCACAGGGCATGTTTGTGGACTTCAAGAACGTCGTGGACACGGGCCGCGTGAAGCTGCCCTTCGGCATCGCGCAGGTCGGCAAGTCGTTCCGCAACGAGATCACGCCGCGCAACTTCATCTTCCGCTCGCGCGAGTTCGAGCAGATGGAGATGGAGTATTTCATCCACGAGGACGCCGACTGGGCCAAGGCGCACAAGGACTGGATCCAGTGGTGCTGGGACTGGCTGAAGTCCATCGGCCTGCCCGATTCGCACCTCTCGCTTTACGACCATCCGAAGGCCAAGCTCGCGTTCTACTCGCGCGGCACGACCGACATCATGTTCAAGTATCCCTTCGGCGTGCAGGAGCTGTGGGGCATCGCGGCGCGCGGCAGCTACGACCTCACGCAGCACGCCAACGCCAGCGGCAAGCCGCAGGAGCTGTTTGACGAGGCCACGAAGAAGAAATTCGTGCCGCACGTCATCGAGCCGGCCGTGGGCACCGACCGCATCTTCCTCGCCGTGCTCTGCGCCGCCTACGCGGAGGAAGCGGTGACCGACGAGAAGGGCAACACCGAGACCCGCGTGGTGCTGCGCCTCTCGCCGCGTATCGCGCCGGTGAAGGTGGCGGTGCTCCCGCTGCTCAAGAACAAGGAGCAGCTCACCGCCCGCGCCCAGGCGCTCTACAAGAAGCTGCAGCGCCGCTACGCCGTGTTTTACGACGAGGCCGGCGCCATCGGCCGCCGCTACCGCCGGCAGGACGAGATCGGCACGCCCTGGTGCGTGACCATCGACTTCGAAACGATCGAGAAGCCCGGCGACACCTTCACCCTCCGCGAGCGCGACAGCATGCAGCAGCGGCGGATCACGGAACAGGAGTTGTTCCAACTCCTGGACGAGCAGGTTTTTTAAATCCCTGACGGGCAAGCAGGTAAGCTTTACTTTACTAAGCACCACGCTTAGTAAATTAAAAACTGATTAGCTTTATTAAGTATGGACTTAGTAAAGTTTTAATGTGTTTGTTTTACCATGAATCGCGGCCTGACAGGCTACAAATTGCCCATCGGTTCGTTCGGTGAGCCGTGCTTTGCGTTCGTGCCCAATCCGTTGCCACCGGAGCCGTCGGTTGCTTGGAATGCCGCTTTGTTTCAGCGGGCAAGCGTGTCGCTCGGACGGCTTGGTGGTGTGACCAGCCTGCTGCCCGATCCGCATCTTTTTCTCTACAGCTACATTCGCAAGGAGGCTTTGTTGTCCTCCCAAATTGAAGGCACCCAGTCTTCGCTGTCCGAGTTGCTCCTATTCGAAAACGACGCCATCAGCGGTGTGCCCATGGACGATGTCCTCGAGGTGTCGAACTACGTCGCCGCCATGAATCACGGCCTCTTGCGGATGCGCGAAGGCTTCCCGCTGTCCTTGCGCCTGCTGCGCGAGATACACGGTCATTTGCTTGCCAAAGGGCGGGGTAGCGACAAGCAGCCGGGCGAGTTTCGCACCTCGCAAAACTGGATCGGCGGCACGCGCCCTGGCAACGCACACTTCGTCCCGCCGCCGCCCGATCAGGTGCTGGAGTGCATGGGCGCACTGGAAAAATTCCTGCATGACGAATCCGTGCCCTCGCTCGTGCGAGCCGCGCTGGCGCATGTGCAGTTCGAAACCATCCACCCGTTTCTCGACGGCAACGGTCGCGTGGGACGTCTGCTGATCACGCTGCTGCTTTGCCACGACGGCGTTCTGCCGGAGCCGTTGCTCTACCTCAGTCTCTATCTGAAGAAGCACCGCGCCACCTACTACGAATTGCTCCAGCACGTCCGTGAAACCGGCGACTGGGAGGCTTGGTTGGATTTTTTCCTCGCCGGCGTGGACGAGACCGCGCGTCAGGCGACGGACACCGTTGCCCGCCTGCTCAAGCTGTTCGAGGCCGACCGCACCCGCCTCTACGAACTCGGCCGGACCGCCGGCTCCGCGCCGCGCGTGCACGAGTTCATGCAGAAGCAACCGGTCGTCGCATCTTCGCGCCTGACCCGCGAGCTCGGTCTCTCCAAACCCACGGTCAATGCCGCCCTTGCCCTGCTGGTCAAACAGGGGATTGCCACCGAACTCACCGGCCAGGCACGCGGCCGCATCTACGCCTACAAAGAATATGTTCGCATTCTCGGCGAAGGCACAGAGCCGCTGTGAGCACTCCGTAATCAATCGCCCATACCCGGGAATCGATCCGCACCTGTTATGCCTATGAGTTACGAGATGCACCCGTGCGGCCGACCCGGCGCTTGCGGCCGGTCCGGGCGGCGGCTCTAATCGCCGCCCGTGGCTTTCCCCTCCCTCAACGCGCGGTCGCTTCGCTGGCGCTGGCTGCCGCCGGTGGCGCTTCTCATCGCGGCGTTTCACTTCTCGCCCTTCGGTCCGGCGCTCGACCGGGAGTTTTTTGACGCGGCCAGCCGGCGGCCGTTGCTAACGCCCGCTCTCCCGGAAAACAGCGCGCTCGTGCTGGTGGACGAAGCGACGATGGCCCTGCTCGGCCGCGAGCCCTACGCCATGCGCTGGCCCTTCCCCCGCGCGGCCTTCGCCGCCCTGATTCTCGGGTTGGAGCAGGCGGGGGCGGAACGGATCGTGATGGACTTCACCTTTTTCGAGGAATCGGAATCGGCGGAGCAGGACCTGCTCCTGGCGGCGACCGCGGCAGCCGTGCCCGGCGTCGTGCTCGGACGCACCCCGGCGCAGGGGCCGGTTTTTTGGGATGAGGATTACCGGCGCGCCCACGCTTCCTTTTTCACCACCACGCGCACCGGCAATGTGGAATTCTCGCCGGACAGTGACGGCACCGCCCGGGCTTACGATGTGCCGGGGTCGCTGGCGGCCGCGGCCTTCACCCCGCCGGCCACCACTCCGGGCGGGCTGCTGCGCTGGCACGGCGGACTGGAACAAATCCGCGCGCAGGGGGTGCCGGTGATTCCTGCCGCCCACTTTATCATCGCCGGACTGCCCGTGCTCGACCGGGTCGGCGACGCGTCGCCGGAATTTTCCCCGGAGGAGATCACCGCTGCGCTCGCCGCGGAACCGGCCCTGGCGGGCGACGCCTTGGCGCTGGTGCGCGGTCGCACGGTCTTCGTCGGCGCCAACGCCGCCGGCACCTTCGACGTGAAACCCCTGCCGGTCGGACAGGTTGAGCCTGGCGTGCTGCTTCATTGGACGGCATGGACCAATCTGGCCGGCAGCGGATTCATCACCCCGCTCGGCCGTGTTCATGCGCTCGGCCTGTCGGCCCTGCTCATGTTCGGCCTGCTGTTCGCGGCCCACCGCTGGCCCGGGCTGACCGCGCCGGCCGTCATCGCGATTGGTTTCACGCTGGTGCTCCTGCCGGCCGCCTATGCCGGCATGTCCGCCGGCTGGTTTTTCCCGCCGGCCACACCCGCCGTGGCCGCGCTGCTCACCCTGCTCGGCGTGGCCGCGGAAAGCTTCTGGACCGAGCGCCGGCGGAAGCGCGAGATTCAGGCGATGTTCGGCGCGTATGTGGATCCCGGCGTGGTCGCACAGCTGGTGCGCGACCCCGGTTCCATCCGGCTTGGCGGCGAGCGCCGCGAGGCGACCGTGTTTTTCTCCGACCTCGCCGGTTTCACCGACCTGTCGGAAAAACTTCGTGACCGGCCCGAGCTGATGGTCGAGATCGTCAACGCCTACCTGGAGGCGACCACGGAGTGCCTGCTCAACCACGGCGCCTACGTGGACAAATACATCGGCGATGCCGTGATGGCGGTCTTCGGCGCCCCGCAACCGCTGCCCGACCATGCCCTGGCCGCCTGCCGGGCCGCCTTGGCGGCACAGCGGCTGCTCGGGGACATCAACGACCGTTATGCCGGACCGGTCGGCGTGCGGCTCGCCGTGCGCATCGGGCTCAACACCGGCGAGATGATCGTCGGCAACCTGGGCTCCTCGCGCAAAAAGAACTACACGGTGATGGGCGACACCGTGAACCTTGCCTCGCGGCTCGAGGGCGCCAACAAGGCCTTCGGCACCGGCATCCTCATCGGCGAGGAAACCGCACGCCGCGTCGCCGGCACCCTGGCCACGCGCCCGCTGGCCCGGCTCCGGGTCAAGGGCAAGGAGCAGGCTGTCGAGGTTCACACCCTGCACGGCGCGCCCGGCGAGCTTACCGCCGCCGAACAGGAATTTCTCTCCGCCTACCTTGCCGGCTACGCCGCCCACGGGCGGCGGGATTTTACCGCCGCCGCAACCGCCCTCGGCCGGGCCCGGCAACTGCAGCCCGCTGACTTGACCACCGTCCGGCTTCATGAAGAATGCATGCGCTTTGCCCACACCCCGCCGCCACCCGACTGGGAACCGGTCCTGATCCTCGATTCCAAATGAGCCCTCCCCGCCCGTTCCGCGCCGGCCTGTTGCTTTTGCTGACTCTCGCCGGTGCCCTCACCGCCTACGCCTACAAGGCCGGCGGCGATGCTTTCACCAAGCGTCTCGAAACCATTCTCCGCGCCGAGCCCCGCGCCCTCGCCGAGGAATCCGGCCGCCTCGGCTACGCCCGCAAGGTCAAGGTCGAGGAGGTGCGCGGCAGCTGGCTGTTGGTCAGCGAACGCCGCATCCGCGGCTGGGTCTTCGCCGGCAACCTCTCGGACACCAAACCCGCCGACCCCAAGGGCACCGACGGCCTCGGTCTCGCCGCGAGCAAGACCACCGCCACCGCCGCCGCCCGGCCGCTGACCGCGGCGGCCGCCACCTACGCCGAGACACACGACCTGCTGCTGGCCGGCGAGGATCTCAACTGGCTGCTGGAACAGTGCGCCCAACTCACTCCCGCCGACCTCGACGCGTTTTTGCAGGAACACCGCAAAGGAGAATATCAGGAATGAAAACGCCCGCCCTTTTGTTCTGCTCCGCCGCACTGTTCCTCCTGCCGGCCGCCTCCGCCCAGTTCGACCTCGGCAAACTGGGCAAGGCGCTCGATACCGCCAAGGATGCCGGCAAAATGCTCAAAGGCGTCGCCGGCATCGGCCCCGAGGAGGAGCGCGTGATCGGCGACTCCGTGGCCTTGGAAATTGTCGGCCGCTACGGCGGCCTGGTGCGGGACGAGGAGATCACCCGCCGGGTCAACCTCGTCGGGCGGGCCCTCGCGATTTACTCCGACCGCCCCGGCCTGCACTGGCGTTTTGGGGTCCTCGACTCGGATGCGATCAACGCCTTTTCCGCGCCCGACGGTTACGTGTTCATCACCCGCGGACTTTACGAGCTGGCCGACACCGACGACATCCTGGCCGCCGTCCTCGCCCATGAAATCGCGCACATCACCGAGCGCCACGCGCTGAAAATTGTCGCGCGGGGGGAGTTTCTCGCCGGCGCCACCAGCCTCGCCGCCGCCCGGAGCAGCGACGTGCGCAAGGCCGACCAGCAGCTGCGGCAGTTCAACCTCGGCGTGGGCCAGATCACGACGGCGCTGTTTGAGAAAGGCTTCGACCCGCAGACCGAATACGCCGCCGACAAAATCGGCCGCGACCTGGCCATCACCACCGGCTACGCCCCCGGCGGACTGCGCTTCGTGCTCCTGCGGCTGCAGCAACGCGGCGGCGACCCGAAGGTTTTCTTCTCCACGCATCCGCCGCTCGGCGACCGCCTGAAGCGCCTGCCCGATGATCCCGCACCGGAAGCCGCCCCCAAAGCCATGGAGACGGAGGATGCGGCCACCGACCCCGCGGAACCCGGCCCCCACGGCTGAGCCAACGCGAAGGCGTGACGCGCGGAATTTCGGCGATTGCATGAATGCCCACACCCGTGCCCGTGAACTGATCGATGCCGCGCACGCCGCCGATCCGGCGCGCGCGGCCGACGGCCGGCCGGCGGAGCTGGTGTATGCCGACCGCGTCGAGGCCTGGGTGTCGAAGTTGATGCCGGCGGCTCCGGCCCATCTGCTGCTCGCGGCGCGTTGCCAGCACCTCGAGCGGTTTCTCACGCCCCGCAGCACCTACCCCGAGGGCAAGGCCGGCTACCTGCAATGGCGGAAATTTCTCTACCAAAAACAGGCGGCGCGCGCCCGCGAACTCGTCCTTCTGGCCGGCCTGGACGAGGCGCAAGCCGACGCGATCGCCCGCTGGGTGAGCAAAACCGACTTGAAAAAGGACCCGGGGTCGCAGGCGCTGGAAGACGCCGCCGTGCTCGTGTTTTTGGAAAACGAAATCGGGGCCTTCGCCGCGCAGCATGCCGACTACCCGCGGGAAAAGTTCGTGGACATCCTGCGCAAGACCTGGCGCAAGCTCAGCCCCGCGGCGCAGCGGCACGCCTCCGCTCTCGACCTGCCGCCCGCCATCGCCGCGCTCGTGGCCGAGGCCGGTGGCTGAACCGGCGCGGGTCGGCGCAAGTCAATCGGTTGTGAACCGCACCGGCGGCACGGGTTCGGGATTGAGTGCGCCCGTCGGCTTCTCCACACCTTTTGGGCATGGCCCAGACCGACCTGTTGACTTCAGTCCGCCTGCGCATCGACCCCGCCGCGCGCCGCGGGGTTTACCGGCCGGGTCTTGTGGTCCTGCGGGCTGACGGCCGGATGCAACAGCTGGTGCTGACGCCGACCCAGGCCTCCATCCTGCAACGGGGTTTTGAAGAGCCGGCCACCGTGCCCGAGGTGCTGGTGCGGCTGCTGGGCGACCACCAGTGCCCGCCCCTGCAGGAATTTTATGAACTGGTCCTGCAGGCCTGTGCCGCCGGGGTGCTGCTCGAAGCGGAAGCCACGCCCCCGCCCTCGCTGGCCCGCCGTTGGTGGCCGCGGCTCAAGCCTTCCGTCGCGCTTGTTCTCGTGCGCCCGGTGCTGCTGCTTGCCGTCGGCACTCTGGTGGTAGCGCCGCGGCCGTGGCTGGCGCCGGCCTGGGACCTTGCACTCCTGTGGGGCTGGCTCTCCGCCTGCGCGCTTTTGAGCTTCGGCGACATCCTCGCCGCGACCGTCATCGCCGGCAGCGGCGGACAGGTCCGGGCGCCGCGCCTGCACTGGTTGAGCCTGTTTCCCCGCTTCCGGGTGGACACCGCCGAGGCCGCCCTCGGCGGCGCGGCCTGCGAACGCACCGTGGCGCTGCTGCGTCTCACCCCGGTGCTGGCCGGAGCCGCCGCGGCGGCGTGGTTCGAGCCCCTCTGGCTGGCTCCGCTGCTGGCGGGTGTGCTCCATGTGCTGGCGCCCACCAGACCAAGCGCCGCGCGGCAGTTGCTGGCCGGTTTGCTCGGCGCCAAGCCGTTTTCAGTGCGCGCGGGCTTTCTGTTCGAGCCGCGCCGGCAGGATTTCTGGACGCGCGCGAAAGTTTGGTGGTCGGAACAGCTCTCCCGCCTCGGCCTGGCCAAACTGGGCTGGGCGGTCGTGTGGACCGCCCTGGTCGCACTCGTGCTGCAATGGTGCCAGCCGGGCGTTTACCGCGCCATCTGGCGCGGGTTCGGCCCGGAAGGACGCTTTCACGTTCATCTGGAAACCGCGCTGCAGGCCGCGATCGCGATCCCGGCGGCGGGTGCATTGTTCCTCTGCTGGGCCATGTTGCGGCACTGGCGCATGCGCCGGGCGCTGATGCGGCCGCTGCGCATCAGCCAGACCCGCATCAACACCGAGGCCCTGAACACCGGCGACAATCCCGCCGCGCTCCGCAGCGTGCCGTTGTTCCGCAAACTCTCCGACAACGACCTGCGCGCCCTCGCCGCGGCCATGAACCCGGTGGCTGTCGCGCGCAAAGCGATCGTCTTCCATGAGGACGACCCGGGCGACGCCTTCTACGTCGTCATGGCCGGCGAGCTGGAAGTTTTGAAAAACCTGCCGCCGCCGTCGCGCCGCAAAAAGACCATCGGCTGGCTGCACCCGGGCGACGGCTTCGGCGAGATCGCCCTGCTCGACAACGCCAACCGCACCACCACCATCCGCGCGACCCGCGCCAGCCGGCTGCTGCGGCTCGGCAAGGCCGATTTCGACCAGCTCGTCGTTGGCAAGATGGGCGGCGAGGCCGTGCGCGAGCTCCTGCAAAACGCGGCTTTTCTCGGCCGGCTCACCATCCTCGGCGGCTGGCCGTTTGACGACCTGATGGAGCACGCGCGGCGCTGCCGCAGCCAGCAGTTCGCCGCCGGTGCCCACGTCCTCCGCGCCGGCGAGAGCAACCTGTGGTTCTACCTGATCTTCGACGGGGCCTTCGAGGTGCGGGAGGGCAAAAAGGTCCGCCAGCGGCTCCACCCCGGCGACTACTTCGGCGAGATCAGCCTGCTCGAGCACGGCACCACCACGGCCGATGTGTTCGCGGTCGAGGACAGCCGCTGCCTGGTGATGTCGCGGGCGGACTTCCTCGCCTTCTTCGCGCGCGATTACCGCATCGGCCTGCGCATCGAGGCGCTCGCCGCCCACCGGCGCGGCGGTCATTTGTTCAGTTCGCGTTGAGGGAAAAATCGCGCCGGCCGCCGGGAGGGCTCGACGCACGGTGCCGCGACCGCCAAAAAGCGGGTGCGATGCACCCCGCCCCGCGCACCTGGCGCAATACCCTCGGCCCCGGTTTTCTGGTGGCGGCCACCGGCGTCGGTGCCGGCGACCTCATCGCCGCGAGCGTGGCCGGCCACCGCTTCGGGCTGGGGGTGCTCTGGGTGGTCGTCCTCGGCGCGCTGTTCAAATGGGTGCTGAACGACGGCATTGCCCGCTGGCAGCTCGGCACCGGCACCACGCTGATCGAAGGCTGGAGCCACCGGCTGCCGCGCTTCGTGGGCTGGTATTTTTTCGTTTTCCTCATCCTCTGGAGCTTTCTCGTCGCCGCGGCGCTGGCCTCGGCCTGTGGCGTGGCGGCACGGGCGCTCTGGCCGGCGCTGCCTGTCCCGGCCTGGGCGGCGCTCCACGCGCTCGCGGGCTTTGTGCTCGTTCTGCTCGGCCGCTACCGGCTGTTTGAACGCGTCATGGCCTGGCTGATGGCCGCGATGTTCGTGCTCGTGATCGGCTGCGCCGTGCCGCTGCTCGACGACTGGGGCGGCTTTGCCGCGGGGTTGTTGGTCCCGACGGTGCCGGAGGGCTCGGCCAAGTTTCTCCTCGGCGTCATGGGCGGGGTCGGCGGCAGCGTGACGCTGCTCTGCTACGGCTACTGGATCCGCGAACGCGGCTGGAACGGCGCCGAGGCCCACCGGGGCACCACACTGGACCTCGGCGTGGCCTATGCGTTGAGCGGGATCTTCGGTCTCGCCATGATCATCATCGCGGCCGGCGCCGATCCCGCCGACACGTCGGGCAACGCGCTCATCCTCGCGCTGGCGGCCCGGCTCGGGGAAATCCTCGGCCCCTTCGGCCGGCTGTGCTTCCTGATCGGCTTCTGGTGCGCGGTTTTCACCTCGCTGCTCGGCGTCTGGCAGGGCGTGCCTTATCTCTTTGCCGACAGCTTCCGGCAGATGAGGCGCCTCCCGGCGCCGGCGGGTCCCGCCACGCGCACGCAGGCCTACCGGTGGTTTCTCGCCTTCCTCGCGTTTCCGCCGCTGCTGCTGCTCATCTACCAGAGCCCGCTGGCCATCGTCGTGATGTATGCCATCGCCGGGTCGTTTTTCATGCCCTTCCTCGCGGGCGTGCTCCTCGTGATGAACAACCGCCGCGCATGGATCGGCCCGCTGAAGAACGGCCCGGTCATCAACGGCCTCCTGCTCCTCTCGCTGGTGCTCTTCGCCGTGCTCTTCGTCGTCGAAGCCGCGGAATCGCTCGCGCGGCTGTAGTCCAAAGGCCCGGGCCGTTCGTCTAAACCCATGTGCCCAGCCCAAAGACACGTTTCACCCACCGACGCACCGTCTTTCGCCCTTGGCTGGCAATCGTCACGATGGCCTGGACGTCCATCGCGGCCGGCGGCGCCCCGACCGCGATCACCCTGGCCAATGCCGAAGTTGAAATCGGCATCCAGCCGGCACACGGGTTGATTCTCGGCTTCGGGCAGGTTGGAAGAGATAATCTCCTTTGGGTGAATCCGCACCCTTTGTCTTCCGCCCGCCACTCCCCATGGATCAATCACGGCGGCGACAAGCTCTGGTGGGGGCCGTTTGTGGACTGGCTTAATGTCAAGGGTCGTCATTTTCCGCCCGACGAGGTCTTGGATGAGCCGTGGGAAGTGGTGACCCATGAGCCGTCCCGCGTGGTGATGCGCAGCGGGGTGAGCCGCTGGACCGGCAGCCGGGCGGAACGCGAAATTATCCTGGAGGCCGGAGAAGCCGGCGTGGTCATCCACAACCGTTTCATCCGCCACAACGAAAACCCGCAGCGCCTGCAGCTCTGGACGGTGAGCCAGATCCGCCCGCCGCTCTGGGTGTGGCTGGATCGTCGGCCAAACCCCGGCGAACCCGGTTTCGTAAATCTGCGGCCCGGCCTGTGGGATCCCGCGCCCCATGTGCGGGATGAGCCCGAACTGGGATGCGTGCGCGGGTTGCCGTCCCCGGGAGGCAATTACATGATCGGAACCCGGGGCGCGTGGCTGGCCGCCGTGTATGAAAAAATCATCCTCGTGCACCAGGTGATCCCGTATCCGGATGGAGACTACTCAGAAAATGTTTCCCTGCAGCTTTTTTCCGACGGCGCCTACGTCGAGCTGGAAACACTTGGAGGGCTGGCCAATCCCGGACCAGGGGAAACCATGCAAAACACGGTCCGCTGGCGGCTGCTGGAGCGCCCGCCGGACCTGGACGACGCCGCCCTGAGCCGGTGGCTGCGGGCGAACCTGTCCCTCAAAGATACGCCCGGCGGCGGTTAAGACGGACCGCGGGTCCTTTCGGGCTATCGGGTAACAAATAAAGGCCCCTTGCCGACCGCCGCGGTCCATTTGGCTCGACAGCACCGGTCGTCCCGCCCGATGCATGGACACCCATCCGGTGCACCCTGACCGGCCCTGTTTATGCCAGAGTCCGACCCCACACGCTGGTTTGCCGAGGAAATTCAGCCCCATGAAGCCTCCCTCCGCTCCTACCTGCGCGGGATGTTTCCCTCGCTGCCAGACATCGACGACTTGGTGCAAGAATCGTATGCCCGGCTGATCCATGCGCGGGAGGCCGGCCGCGTAAGCTACGCCAAGGCATTTCTGTTCACCACCGCCCGCAACCTGGCTTTGGACTTTTTTCGCCGCCGCAAAATTGTCACCATCGAGTCCGTAGCCGACATCACGGATCTGCCCGTCTTGGAAGAGAGGCCCGATGCCATCGAATCGATCAATCATCAGGAGGAGCTGGGCATGCTCGCGGCGGCTGTCCGCGCCCTCCCCGACCGCTGCCGTCAGGTGCTCACGCTGCGCCTGCTCTACGGGCTCTCCCACAAACAGATCGCCGTCGAGCTCGGGATTTCCGAGCACACGGTCAAGGCGCAGATCGCCAAGGGCATGCGCCGCTGTGCCGAGTATTTTTCCGAACGGGGCGTGCCGACCACCCGGCAGCCCAGCCCGGCGAAGGAACCGCTGACGGAGCCCTCCCCCGTTTCTCCCTAAACCCGTTTTCCCACCGCCGTGAAGCCCGAGCCCAACTCCCGTCGCGCCAGCAAACATGAAACCATCGAGGCCACCGCCGCGGCGTGGCTGGCGCAGCAGGACGACGGCCTCGATGCCGCCGCCGCCGCCGAATTCGAACTCTGGCGGCGCAAGGATCCGCGGCACGAGGCGGCCGTGGCCCGGCTTGAGGCCACTTGGTGCACGCTCCAGCAGCTGCGCGATTTCCGCCCGGCCGCCCGCATGCATCCGGATCGAGACCTGCTCGCGAACGCGGCACCGCGGCGCTATGTGTTCCGTCCGGCCTGGGCCGCACTCGCGGCCGCGGCGCTGATCATGTTGGCCGCGGTCTGGTGGGTGCGCCCCGAACCCACGGCATCGCCGGGCCGGCCGATTCACTACGTGACGACGACCGGCGGCTATCAACGCGGGGTGCTGCCCGACGGCTCGGTGGTTGAACTCAACGCGAACACCGAGCTGCACGTGGACTACGGCGCGGCGGAGCGCACGGTGCAGATGATCAGGGGC
>JAHCLN010000023.1 GCA_026125215.1 Opitutaceae bacterium | reverse complement strand
GGCGGGGCGGGGTCTCCGACCCCCGCCGGTTCTCTTGGTCGGTGGCGGGGGGGGGTTCGGCGACCCCGCCCTACAACTTGCGGATGGGATCCAGCTTCAGAGCTTGGGGCCGCCCTGGGCGAGGTTGCGCGCGCGGAGGCGGAGACCGTTGAGCCGGATGAAGCCGGTGGCGTCGGTCTGGTTATACCAGGACTTCACGCCTTCCATGGACGCGATGTTCATGTCGTAGAGCGAATACTTCGACTTCCGGCCGCAGGTGATGATGTTGCCCTTGTAGAGCTTGAGGCGGACGGTGCCGGTGACGTGCTTCTGCGACTCGTCCACGAGGGCCTGCAGGGCCTCGCGCTCGGGGGCAAACCAGAACCCGTAGTAGACGAGCTCGGCGTATTTCGGAATGAGCGAGTCGCGCAGGTGCATGACCTCGCGGTCCATCGTGAGCGACTCCACCTGGCGGTGGGCGTGCATGAGGATGGTGCCGCCCGGGGTCTCGTAGACGCCGCGCGACTTCATGCCGACGAAGCGGTTCTCAACGAGATCCACGCGGCCGATGCCGTGTTTGCCGCCGAGTTTGTTCAGCGTTTTCAGCACACCGGCGGGGGAGAGCTTCTTGCCGTTCACGGCGACGCAGTTGCCCTTTTCGAAATCGAGCTCGACGTATTCGGCCTTGTTGGGCGCGTCCTCGGGCGAGACGGAGAGCTTGAACATCGCCTTGTTGGCCTTCGTGGTCGGGTCGAACCATGGATCCTCAAGGATGCCCGCCTCGTAGGAGATGTGGAGGAGGTTGCGGTCCATCGAATACGGCTTCTTGAGCGAGGCCTCGACGGGAATCTTGTGCTCCTGGCAGTAGGCGATCATCTCGGCGCGGCCGGGAAACTCGTCGCGGAATTTCTCGATCTTCCACGGCGCGAGGATCGTGAGGCGCGGGTTGAGCGCCATGTAGGTGAGCTCGAAGCGGCACTGGTCGTTGCCCTTGCCGGTGGCGCCGTGTGCCACCGTGTCGGCCTTCTCCTTCTTCGCGATCTCGACCTGCGCCTTCGCGATGAGCGGGCGGGCGATGGAGGTGCCGAGGTAATACTGGCCCTCGTAGATCGCGTTGGCGCGGATCATCGGGTAGATGAAGTCGCGGGCAAACTCCTCGACGAGATCGAGGGTGTAGTGCTTGGAAGCGCCGGTCTTGCGGGCCTTGGCAGGCAGCCCCTTCAGCTCCTCCTCCTGGCCGATGTCGGCCGCGAAGGTGACGATCTCCGCGTCGTAGGTTTCGCGGAGCCATTTGACGATGACGGAGGTGTCGAGACCACCGGAGTAGGCGAGGACGATTTTCATGGATAAACGGGAAGGGGTTCAGGCGCCCGGCTTCTTGGCCAGGACCGCCATGATGGCTTTTTGCATGTGGAGGCGGTTCTCCGCCTCGTCGAAGATCACGGAGCGCGGATTGTCGAGGACAACCTGCTCGACCTCCTCGCCGGCGTGCGCGGGCAGGCAATGCATGAACAGGGCGTCGGGCTTCGCGGCCGCGAAGAGCCCGGCGGTGACGGCGTAGGGGCTCATCCGGGCGATGCGGGCCTGCGATTCGTCCTCCTGCCCCATGCTGGCCCAGACGTCGGTGTAAACGATGTCGGCGCCTTTGACGGCCTCATACGGGTCGGTGGTAAACTGAAAATCCTCGGCCAAACCTTCCGCCTTGAGCTGCGCGCGGATCTCCGCGCCGGGAGCAAATTCCTTCGGCCCGGACAAGGCGACCTCCATGCCAAACAGCTTCGCACCGAGAATCCAGGAGTTGGCCATGTTGAAGCTGCAATCGCCGAGGTAGGCAATCTTGCGGCCCTTGAGGGACGCCAGCAGATCGCCGCCCGGCGGGGCCCAGCGCTCCGCGGCGGTGAAGGCGTCGGTGTAGATCTGGCAGGGGTGCAGAAAATCCGTCAGCGCGTTGATGACCGGGATGGTGCCGTGCGCCGCGAGTTCGGTGATGTCGCTGTGGTCGTAGGTGCGGACAATCAGGCCGTGCACGAAGCGCGACAGCACGCGGGCCGTGTCGGCGATGGTCTCGCCGCGACCGAGCTGGATGTCGTTCTTGTTCAGGAAAAGCGGACTGCCGCCCAGCTCGCGGATGCCGACCTCGAAGGAAACCCGGGTGCGCGTGCTGGACTTCGAAAAGATCATCGCCCACGTCTGCCCCGCGAGCGGCGACGCAACGCTCCGGCCGCGCCCCTGCTTCAACGTGCGCGCCAGGTTGAAGATTTCAGGCAGGGCGGACGCCGTGAAGTCGGTTTCTTTCAGGAAATGCTGCATCGAAAGGGGGTGTTCTAAAACCTTCCCCGGGCTCCCCACGAGGGAAAAGTGAGGCGGAATGTTACGCTTTCGTAACCAGCGCGTCCCGGATGATGGCGACGGACCGCGCCAGCTCGTCCGCCGTGGCGGTGAGCGGGGGCAGCAGGCGCACGACATTGCCGCCGGCGGAAGGCACGAGCAGGCCGCGCTCCCGGAGCGCCGCAAGGAAGGGCGCGGGATCGGCGGCCATTTGCAGCCCGACCAGGTAGCCGAGCCCGCGCACGCCCAGCACCTGCGCGGGGAAATCGGTCGCCAGCTGCCGGAGAGAGTCGATCCAACCGGGGCTTTGCGCCTGCACCCTGGCCAGCAGTTTTTCCCGCTCGAGCACATCCAGCACCGCCAGCCCGGCCGCACAGGCCAGCGGGGTGCCGCCGAAGGTCGTGCCGTGCATCCCGGGTTGGAAAAGCTCCGCACCGCGCTCGCCGACCCACATCGCCCCGATGGGGAAACCGCCGCCGAGGCCCTTGGCCATGCCGATCGCATCGGCCCGGACGCCCGCGTGCTCAAAGGCAAAGAACCGGCCGGTGCGGCCGATGCCGCACTGCACCTCGTCGAGCATCAGCAGCAGGTTGTGCCGGTCGCACAACTGGCGCAGGCCGAGCAAAAACTCCGGCGTGCAGGGGTGAATGCCGCCTTCGCCCTGGATGGTCTCGACAAAAATCGCCGCCGTCTGGTCGTCCACCAGATCCGCGAAACTTTGCAGGTTGTTGAGTTCCCCGAAGGCGAAGCCGGGGACCAGCGGGCGGAAGCCCTTCTGGATCTTTTCCTGCGGCGTGGCGCTCATGCCGCCGAAGGTGCGGCCGTGGAACGCCTGCTGCGCGCAGATCACCTTGTAGCATTTGCCCTCCTCGCCCGCCTTTTTCATGCCGTGCAGCCGGGCGAGCTTGAGCAGGGCCTCGTTGGCCTCGGCACCGCTGTTGCAGAAAAAGACCCGGCCGGGGCCGGCGTAGCCGACCAGCCGGCGCGCGAGTTCCCCCTGGTTTGGGTGGCGAAACAGGTTGCTCGTGTGGATGAGCTCGCCGGCCTGCCGCTGGATCGCCGCCACCCAATGCGGATGGCAATGGCCCAGGGCGCTGACCGCGATGCCGGAGGTGAAATCGAGGTAGGCGTTGCCCGCGTCATCCCAGACCTGCGCCCCGCGGCCGCGCACCAGGGTGAGCGGCGCGCGGGCGTAGTTCTTGAGCACGTGGGCGTCGTAATGCTCCGCCGTGCTGGTGCGGATGATGGAGGGCGGGGTCATGAAATTTTTGATTTTGGATTCTCGATTTTCGATTTCCCTCAACCAAATCCAAAATCGAGAATCGAAAATCGAAAATAATCTCAGCCGTGCACGATCTCCGTGCCGATGCCCTTGTCGGTGAAAATTTCCAGCAAGAGGCTGTGGGGCAGCCGGCCGTCGATGAAGTGCACGCGTTGCACGCCTTCCTCCAGCGCGCGGATCGCGCTCTGGACCTTGGGCCGCATGCCCTTGTCGATGACGCCCTTTTTCTTGAGGTCGTCCACCTGGCTGATTTTCAGCGTGGAGATGAGGGAGGCCGGATCCGCGGGATTGCCCAGCAGCCCGGGCACGTCGCTCATGTAAACCAACCGCCGCGCCCGCAGCGCGCTGGCCACGCGGCCGGCGACCAAGTCGGCGTTCACGTTGTAAGGCTTGCCGTCGTAGCCCTCGGCCACCGGGGAGATGACCGGAATGAAACCCTCGCCGATTTCCTTCTTGATGAGTTTCACTTTCACCTCGGTGACCTCGCCGACGTAACCGAGGTCCACGGTCTTGCCGCTGTCGTCGGTGGTGAGCTTCTGGCAAACCAGCACCGCATCGCCCGCGAGTCCCTTGGGGCGGCCGCCGGCAAGCGCGATCGCCTCGCACACCTCCTTGTTCACGACCTCGTCGAGGGTTTTCTTCACCAGGGTGATCGTCGCCTCGTCGGTGACCCGGAGGCCGTTGATGAAATTTGCCTTCAGGCCGGAGCCTTCCATCGCCCGGGTGATGGCCTTGCCGCCGCCGTGCACGACGACGACGTTGATGCCGACCGCCGCAAAGAACGCGATGTCGTGGGCCACCCGGTTGCGGGCGGCGGGGTCGGGATCATCCATGAAGCTCCCGCCGTATTTCACGACGAAGGTGGAGCCACGGAAATCCTGGATGTAGGGAAGGGCCTCCAGCAGCACCTTCGCCTTGGCGGTAATCTCGGCGACATTCATCCGTGGTCAGAGCCCGCGGCCGGCGGCCGCGTGGTGGAGGGGAAGGCGATGATGGGCGCTCACGATGGGAATTGTGACCGCAACGCATAGCGCACTCCGCGGCCGGATTTCCACAAAAATATTGCACGTGCCGCCGGCGGGCGGCGGCGCGGAGATTCAGCTTCACACCGCGGCCCGCCGGGCCCAGTTGTGAAACCGTGCCGAGCACCCAACTGACTTTTACCAACCGCGAGGAACACCGCCGGTGGCTCGCGACCCAGGCCGCCCTGCCCGCCGGATTCCGCGTGGGCACGACCCGCTTCGACTTTGTGCCGCGCGAGGCCCCGAAGCCGGCGAAGATGACGCTGACCCTGATCGCCCTCGACCGGCCCACCCCGGACTTCGCCGCCGTCTTCACCCGCAATGCTTTTCCCGGCGCCCCGGTGATCGTCGGCCGGAAGCGTCTCGGCGAACCGCGGCTCGGCGCCATCATCATCAACAACAAGATCTCCAATGTCTGCGCGCCGGACGGCGAGGCCGCGGCCGAACAAATCTGCGCCGAGACCGCCCGCCTCCTGCAGCTGCAGCCAACCGAAGTCCTCCCCTCCTCCACCGGCGTGATCGGCTGGAGCCTGCCGGTCGAGGCCATGCTGGCCGCGCTGCCGGCCGCCACCGCCGGTCTGACGGGCGGATCCGTTTTGCCCGCCGCGGAAGGCATCGTGACCACGGACCTCTACCCCAAGGTGCGCTGCGCCACGGTCGGCGCCGGCCGCATCGTCGGCATCGCCAAGGGCGCCGGCATGATCGAGCCCAACCTCGCCACGATGCTGGTCTATATCCTAACCGACATTGCCGTGCCGCGGGACACGCTCCGGGCCATGCTGCGACGCGTGGTCGGACCCAGCTTCAACAGCATCAGCGTGGACAGCGACATGAGCACCTCGGACACCGTCGCCCTCGTCTCCTCCGGCCGGGTGACCGGGGTGTCCGCGGCGGAATTTGAGCAGGCCCTGGCCCGGGTCTGCACCGAACTGGCCGAGGACGTGGTGCGCAACGGCGAGGGCATCCGGCACGTCATCCGGGTGCACGTGGCACACGCGCCGGATTTCGACACGGCGCGCGCCATCGGTCGCGCCGTGGTCAACGCCCCGCTCTTCAAATGCGCCGTGGCCGGCAACGATCCCAACGTCGGCCGGCTGGTCCAGGCCATCGGCAAGCACACCGGCCTGCATGCGCCCGGCCTCGATCTGTCGCGCCTGCGCCTGCAAATGGGCGGGATCGAAATCTTCGCGGGCGGCATCTTCCGGCTCGACCCGCAAAAGGAAACGGCCCTGGTGGCGCACCTGCGGAGCGCCGAGCTTTATCCCAGCAAGCCGGATGCGTCGGGCGTTTTCGTCCCGCCCGTGGACTATCCGCCGCACGAACGCTGCGTGGAAATTACCGTTGATCTCGGCGCCGGCGAAGCCGCGGCCACCGTGTTCGGCGGCGATCTCACCCACGAATATGTGAGCGAAAACGCGGACTACCGGAGCTGAACCGCGGCGCCCTCAGACCAGCCCCGCCGTCTCGGGAAATCCGCACCAGAGGTTCATGATCTGCACGGCCTGGCCGCTGGCGCCTTTCATGAGGTTGTCCTCGGCCGAGGTGATGACGAAATTGCCCGTGCGCGCATCCAGCACGGCGGACATGTCGACGCGGTTGGTGCCGACCACGTGCGCGGTATCCGGCGTTTCCCCCGCCGGCAACAGCTGCACAAAGGGCGACCCGGCGTAGGCCGTGCGCCATGCGTCGTAGAGCGTCTCGATGGAAGGCTTGGCCGCCGGCACGGTGATCGTGGTGGCAATGCCGCGCCGCATCGGGACGAGGTGGGGATTGAACTGGATGGCGATCGGCGCCCCGGAAAAATGCGCCAACTGCTCCTCCATCTCCGCCAGGTGCCGGTGCTTCGTCAGCCCATAGGCCTTGATGCTCTCGGCGCGCTCGACAAAAAGATACATCTCCTCGGCCTTTTTCCCGGCACCGCTCACCCCGCTGCAGGAATTGACCACAATGTGTTCGCGGCCGATCACGCCGGCGCGCAACAGCGGCACGAGCGGCACCAGCACGCTGGTCGGATAGCAGCCCGGCGCCGCCACCAGCCCGGCCTCGGTCTTCCACGCCGGCGCGGTCAGCTCGGGCAGCACGAACCGGGCGGCGGAAATGAGCTCCGGTGCATGGTGTTCGCCGTAATATTTCTGGTAGGTCGCAAGGTCCCGGATCCGGAAGTCGGCGCTGAGGTCAATGACCCGTTTGCCCGCCGCCACCAGGGCCTTGGCATAGACCGCCGCCGCGCCGTGCGGCAGCGCCAGGAAGAACAAGCCGATGTCGCCGGCCGCCAGCGCCGCCGGGTCCGAATCCACAAATTTCAACCCCCGGTCCAGGCCGCGCAGGGCCGGTATGACCGCCGCCAGCGGTTTGCCGGCATGCGTGCGCGAGGTGACGGCCGCAAGGGTCACCTGCGGGTGGGCCAGAAGGAGCTTGACCAAAACTTCGCCGGAATAGCCCGACGCGCCAACAATGCCGACTTTCATGATGGGAAGGATTCAGGGTTACGGGGAGGGAGAGTCACTAGAAAAAACGGGGGCACAAAAAAAGCGGGCCGGAAATCCGGCCCGCTTCGATAAGCTTGGGAGGCGACTCGCTTTAGCGCTTCGAGAACTGGAAGCGTTTGCGGGCGCCGGGCTGGCCGGGCTTTTTGCGCTCTTTTTCGCGCGGGTCGCGGGTGATGTGCCCGGCCTTCTTGAGGGCGGGACGCAGCTCGGGGTTCAGCTTCTGCAGCGCCCGGGCGATGCCGTGGGCCACGGCCCCGGCCTGGCCGGCCACACCGCCGCCGACGACGTTGACGGAGACGTCAATCTTGTCGCGCAGCTCCACGGTGAGGAGCGGGGCATAAGCCTGCTTGGAGAAATTCTCGTGGGAGAAGTAGGCGTCAAAGGCGCGGCCGTTGACGGTCAGCTTGCCGCTGCCTTCGGTGAGGCGCACGCGGGCGGTGGAGGTCTTGCGGCGGCCGGTGCCGGTGAAAACGTTGGTGGCGGTGCTCATGGGGCGGATCAGACGGAAACTTTGACGGGGTTCTGCGCCTCGTGCGAATGCGTCGGGCCGGCGAATACGCGCAGCTTGGTCAGCATCTTGGCGGCCAGCCGGTTCTTGGGCAGCATGCCCTTGACGGCGTGCTCGATGATGAACTCGGGGTGCTTCTCGCGCATGAGGGACAGCTTGCGGTAGCTCTCGCCGCCGACGAAGCCGGAGAAAAACATGTATTCGTTGGTCTCTTCCTTCTTGCCGGTGAGGACCACCTTCTCGGCGTTGATGATCACGACGTAGTCGCCCGTGTCGACGTGCGGGGTGTAGGAAGCTTTGTGGCGGCCGCGGATGATGTTGGCGGCTTTCACGGCGAGACGACCGAGCACCTGCCCATCGGCATCAATCAGATGCCACTTGGGTTGCACCGTCTCCTTTTTGGCGAGGAACGTTTTCATGGGAAAAGAGGCCAATAGCTAGGGTCTGCAAAGAGACTGTCAAACGTTTTGATGGCAAAAAACCCGCCCCGTGGCCGGGGCGGGTCAATTCACTGGTCAGCGGGAACTTGGATCAGAATCCGACGGTGATGCCGATCGTGCCGTAGACATGGCTGGTTTCGCCGAAGGCGTCGCCGCCCGGGATGTTGTTGTGGGTGTAGTTGAGACCCACGGTCAGGGTGGCGCTGTCCGACAGCGTGAACGGCGTGCTGACGCCGAGGCTGTAGTAGGTGTAGCCACCGCCGGCATCCGGATCGACGCGACCGAGCGTGGCGCTGAAGTCCAGCGAGGCGCCGGCCGGTGCCAGCGCCACGCTGTAGCCGAGCTGGCCTTCGTAGGTGAAGACCTTGAGCGTGGCATCGTAATACAGATAAACGCCGGGCGAGAAGCCGCCCACCTCGCCGCTCAGGCCGATGTAGGGCTCCCAGGTGGTGCGATCCAGGCCCAGGTTGCCGTCGAGTTCGGGGTAGTAATACACCCAGACGCCGGTATCCACGCTCCAGGTATCCGAGAGGCTGAACCCGTAGCTGCCGTAGAAGCCGAGCTCGTTGTCAATGTTGCTGGTCAGCGGCTGGGAGGTCCAGAAGCCGACGGTGAAATCGCCGGCCGACAGTTCCACCGAGGGCTGGAGGGAGCCTTCGGCGAGCTGCACGCCGCGGAACACGTAGGTTGAGACGTAGGGAAAATCAACCGTCACGCTGTAGGAGGACTGCGGAGCTTCCTCGGCGCGGAGGCTGAGACTCGCAGCCAAGGCTGCGATGATGAGGACTGTCTTCTTCATGGTATGGTAGTTTTCTGGGTTTGCTAGGGATGCCTGACGTTCAGCAAGGCGGGGCTTGTCAAAGACTGGCTTTGCCAGACCCTGCCTTGTGGATTGAATGACCGGACAAACAAACGCCGGTTCAGCAATCCCCGGGCCAGTTCATGAATTTTTTGATGTCATACCGATTTCCCTTCCTCTGCGCGGCGATTTTCGGGCTCACCGGCGTGGTGCTGGGCGCCGCGGGCGCCCATGGTTCGCTGCGCCAGCGGCTCGATGCCTTTGGCACCCACGGGAACTGGGAAACCGCGGTGCAGTATCAGCTTATCCACGCCGTGGTGCTGTTGTTTGTCGCCCTGTGGTGGAAGCTGAATGCCGGGGACAAAAACCGGCGGACAGCCCGGGCGGCCGGCCTGTTGGTTCTGGGCGTGGGATTTTTCTCCGGTTCCATCTATGTGCTCGCACTCGGCGGGCCGCGGTGGCTCGGACCCGTTACTCCGGTCGGCGGCCTGCTGCTGGTCGGCGGCTGGGGGCTTTTGCTGCTGGAAGCGATTTTCGGCCCAAAGCCTGCGCGCCCGTAGCCCGACCATGCACCTGCCACCCGACCTGCGAGCCGTCCTGGAAGCCGTGCGCCGCGTGGGCCGCCCGCGGCTGGTCGGCGGCGGGGTGCGCGACTGGCTGCTGGGGCTGGGCAGCCACGACTTCGACATCGAGGTGGCCGGCGTGGATTTCGAGACCCTGCATCACACGCTGGCCCCCTTCGGGGCCACCGATGTGGTCGGCCGCAGTTTCGGCGTCATCAAGCTGCGCCGCGGAAACCACGAATACGATTTCAGCCTGCCGCGGCGGGAATCAAAAACCGGCGCCGGCCACCGCGGCTTTGCCGTGGCGCCCGATCCCGCGTTGAGCGACGCCGAAGCCGCCGCCCGGCGCGACTTCACCCTCAATGCGATCGCCTGCGATCCCTTCACCGGCGAGATCATCGATCCCCACGGCGGACAGGCCGACCTGCGGGCGCGGGTGCTGCGACACACCGGTGATGCCTTCACCGAGGATCCCCTGCGGGTGCTCCGGGCGATGCAGCTGGCGGCCCGTTTTGATTTTACCCTCGCCCCGGAAACCGCCGCTCTCTGCCGCCGGATCGCGGACAGCTATGGTGAACTGCCGGTCGAACGGGTCTGGGCCGAGTGGGAAAAGTGGGCCGTGAAATCCACCCGGCCCTCCCGCGGGCTCATCGTCCTCGAAGAGACCGGCTGGCTGCGGCACTTTCCGGAAATCGCCGCGCTGCGGGGCTGCCGCCAGGATCCCGAGTGGCACCCCGAAGGCGATGTCTTCGCCCACACGCAATGTTGCCTCGACGCCTTGACGGCCCTGCCGGCATGGCAGGCGGCGGCACCACCCACCCGCAAGCGGCTCATGTTCGCGGTGCTGGCGCACGATTTCGGCAAACCCGCCACCACCGCCTACGCCGAACGCCGCGGCGTAATGCGCTGGATCAGTCCGGGGCACGAAGCCGCGGGCGGCCCGATTGCCGCCGCCTTCTTGCGCCGCATCGGTGCGCCGCTGGAATTTGACGCCCCGGTGAGCGCCCTGGTGGTCAATCACCTCGCGCATCATCACGGCCAGACCACCTTCTCCGACACCAGTGTCCGCCGCCTCGCCCGGCGCCTGCATCCGGCCACCATCGACGAGTTGGCCGCCGTGATGCGGGCCGACAGCAACGGGCGGCCGCCGCTGCAATCGCCCGAAACGCACGCCCGGATTGATGAACTGGTGGCACGCGCCCACGCGCTGGCCCTCGAAAGCGCCGCGCCCAGGCCACTGCTCTTTGGCCGGCACCTCATCCAGCTCGGCCACCGGCCCGGCGCCGGTTTCAAGCCCGTGCTCGACGCGGCGTTTGAGGCCCAGCTGGACGGCGCCTTCGCCGACGAGGCGGGCGGCCTCGCGTGGCTGCAAAATTATTTGCGCGATCATCCCGCCGCTTTAACCTGACCCACCATGCCCGCATCCCAACTCGATCAACTCAAGCAGTTCACCAAGGTGGTGGCCGACACCGGCGACTTCGCCAGCATGAAGGCCTACGCGCCGCAGGACGCCACCACCAACCCGAGCCTGATCCTGAAAGCCGCCGGCATGCCCGACTACGCCTGGTTGGTGGAGCGGGCGCGCAAGGACGCCGGCACGGGCGCCGCGCTGGCCACGACCATCGACCGGCTGCTGGTGCTGTTTGGCTTGGAGATTCTGAAGATTGTCCCCGGCCGCGTCTCCACGGAGGTGGACGCCCGGCTGTCCTTCGACCGCGACGGCACCGTGGCCAAGGCCCGCGAGATCATCGCGCTCTACGAAAAATCCGGCACGCCGCGCGAGCGCGTCCTGATCAAGATCGCCTCGACCTGGGAGGGCATCAAGGCCGCCGAGGTGCTCGAAAAGGAAGGCATCCATTGCAACCTGACGCTGCTTTTCTCCTTCGCCCAGGCCGTGGCCTGCGCCGAGGCCGGCGTGCGGCTCATCTCGCCTTTTGTCGGCCGCATTCTCGACTGGCACCGGAAAAACACCGGCAAGGAATTCACCGGTGCCGATGATCCCGGCGTGCAATCCGTCACGCAGATCTACACCTACTACAAGAAATTCGGCCACGCCACCGAGGTCATGGGCGCGAGCTTCCGCAACAAGGGCGAGATCCTCGAACTCGCCGGCTGCGACCTGCTCACCATCGCGCCGGCCCTGCTCGGCGAGCTTCAGGGAGCCACCGAGCCCATCACCCGCAAGCTCGATCCGGGCAAGGCGGCCGCGGCCGAGCTGGCGAAGGTTACGTTTGACGAAAAGACCTTCCGGTTCGCGCTCAACGAGGATGCCATGGCCACGGAAAAGACCGCCGAGGGCATCCGGCTGTTCTCCGCCGATATCGTGAAATTGGAGAACCTTATCCGGCAGCAGCAGGGTTGAGCCGCGGCTCCAGCACCGCGCAGCGGACCGGCCCCGGCACCAGCACGCCGTCGCTGAGGATTTTCGCGCGCAGACCGCCCTGCCCGCGCAGCCAGGCCTCTGCTCCCGGCGCCACTGCCTGCTCCATCCAATAGCAGGGCTTGGCTTCGGCCGTGCCTTCGAAATCCACCCCGCCCAGCCGGAAGGTCCGGCCGATCAAGGCGGCAAGGTCCATGCCCGACACAAGGACGTTGCGCCGGAAGGCGCCCGCGGAAAGTTCGGGCACATTCAGCTCACGTTTGATCGCCTCATACACTTCCCACGCAAAAAATGTCACCTGCCCTTTGTAGTCGGGCTTGTAGTCAAAAAACCGGTCGCCCTCCAAGCCGCGCCCGGCGCGGCAGGTCACCCGATCCACGGGCACAATGGGATTTTCCCCGGCCGGTTGGCCGTGATGCCCGAAGTAGTTGTGCCCGGGTGAGACATAGATCTGGTGGATTTGCACCTGCACGTCCGGGAAAACTAGCGCGGGCTTTACCTCCGGTTCAAGACCCGGATAACTCGCACCATGCCGCAACCTCATCACCCGGTCCGCGCCTTTCAGTGGGATCTCGGCCGCCAGGTCGAGCGCCTCGACTGGCTGTTGGCGCAGTTGCCGCGCTATGCCGACTGGGGTTATCAGGAGCTCTATCTGCACCTGGAGGACGCGGTGGAATTTCCCCGCGTGCCCGGGGTCGCACGCCGCGACGCCTATTCTTACCGCCAGATGGAGCGGCTGGTGAAAACCGCGTCACGCCACGGCATCGGGGTCGTGCCCATCGTCAATCTGCTCGGCCACACGCAATACCTCATCAAGGTGCCCGCGTTGCGCGAGCTCAACGAACTCACCGGCCCCGAAGGCTCGCCGCTGCCTTCCGGCCAGATCTGCCCGCTGCATCCGCGCGCCCTGGAGATCGCGGAAAAACTGCTGCGCGACATGCAGCCTTTCTGCACCACGGGCAAGGTGCATGTGGGCCTCGACGAGTCGTTTCATCTCGGCCGGCATCCGCTCAGCCGTGAGGAAATCGCCCGCATCGGGCTCGGCGCACACTTTGCCGGTCACGTAAACCGGCTCCGCGACCTCACCCGGAAACTCGGGCTGCGGATGGGCATGTGGGGCGACATGCTTTATTTTCTGCCGGAGGCCATCGAACTGCTGCCGCCGGACCTCATCATTTACGAATGGTATTACTACGGCTTTCGCCGCCGGCCGCGGGTCGAGCTGTTCAACTTCGCCGAAAACGATCTCGGCGAACGTCTCCGCGCCCGCGGCTTCGAAGTCTGGGGCTGCCCGATGAACGGCTCCGCCCGCTACGAACCGCTGCCCCACTTCACCGACCGCCTCGACAACATCCTGTCGTGGTGGCGGCACGGCGCCCGCATCGGCACCACCGGCCTGCTGGTCACCTCGTGGGAACCGTTCCGGCTGGCGATGGAAATGACAACCGTGGTGGATGCCGCCGCGGCCTCCCTGTGGCTGGAGCCGGCGGTGACCGAACCCCGGGAGATGCTGACGCGCGGTTTCGCGCGGGTGTTTGGCAAAACTTCCGCCCGCAAGTCCGCCCAGGTGGCGCTGGCCTGCGATCGCCATCCTTTCAGCGGTTATCCGCGGTGGCAGGCGAATGAACGCTGGGACACCGTTTCCCGCCGCGAATCCTTGGCTCCCTACCGGCAGGAAGTCCGGCATTTCTCCAAACTGTTGCGCGACTCACGCCGGTTGCCGGCCCCGCTGCGCACAAGCGTGGAATTCCGCCACTATCTGGCGGTGCGTGAACTGTTCCTGCGCCAAGCCGCCCGGGCGGCCGGCCCAAAGACCACCAGCGCGATCCGGATCGCCGCCCGCAACTACGTCAAAGCCCTCCGGGTCGGGCAGCGGGCCGTGCGCGCGATGTGGCACTTTACCCGCGACCATCGGGTGCGCGGTGCCAACGAGTGTATTCTCCGGCAGGACGCAGAACGTTTCCACGCCTGGCAGCGGGGCGAACCGGTTTTTGGCGGCCCCTGGCAGTTGTGCTACGCCGTGCGCAACTTCGCCCCGGCGTTGCAACAGGTCGGCGTGGAGCAGCAGTCCGACGACGGTTCCTGGCAGCCGGTCCAAAGTTGTCTGACCATCGAGTTCCAAACCCGGGCCGCACGGCCGCGGGGACCTTTCATCCGTGAACACGCCGCCCCGATCACGTGCCCCGGCGACCCGGCCCAGCCGCCCAAGCTGCGTCTCGTGCTGCGGGGCGTGGGCCAGGTGCGGGTGGAACGGGTCGAGCTGCGCCGCGGCCGGAAGATTTGGCGATTGAGCCCGCGATCGAAACTACTCGGCCAAAGCGCCCCCACGGCCGGGCTGCCCGAGTTGGACTGGACCAAGGTGCAGGACACGTGGCCGCTCAACTGGCCGGCGACCCGTTGAGCCCGCCGGCTCAGTTGGCCGGCATGTGCTTGGTGAGAAACTGCTCCACCGCGCCGTAGAACTTGAGCGCCGCTTCCTCCTTCTCAAAACCATGACCTTCTTTGGTCTCGATTTGGACTTCGTAGGGCTTGTTGTGCCGCTTGAGTTCGCGTTCCAACACCTCCCAGTTCTCAAACCGCACCCGGGGATCGTTTCGGCCGTAGGCATGAAACGAGGGCACCCGAATATTGGCCACATGCTCCACCGGCGAACGCTCCTTCAGCATGGCGGGGTCCCGGCCGATGGCCCGATCCTGCCAAGCCGTATCAGCCCGGCCACCGGCGAGATCGTAACGGGTGATCAGCCGCAAATCGGAAACACCCACGTAATTGATACCCACGCGATAGAGTTCGGGCGTGAAAACCAAGCCGGCCAAGGCGGCGTAGCCACCGTAACTCGCGCCGATGATGCCCACCTGCGACGGATCGGCATGACCCTGGTCAATGGCCCACTTCACCGCATCGGTCAGGTCGTCCTGCATTTTGCCGCCCCATTCCTGGTAGCCCGCGTGCATGAAGGACAGGCCGTAGCCGCCGGAGCCACGGAAATTGGGCTGCAACACAGCATAGCCGCGGTTCGCCAGAAACTGGACCTCGGGATTGAAGCCCCACGAATCGCGCGGGCCGAAAGGCCCGCCGTGCGGCATGATCAGCAGCGGAACCCGCTTGCCCTCGCTGCCGACGGGCTTGGTCAGGTAGCCATGGATGACGAGCCCATCGCGCGCGGTGTATTGGATCGGCTGCATCGCCGCCATTTGCTCGGGTTTGATCGCCGGCCGCGCCGGGGTGATGCTTTGCAGACGCAACCCCGCCGGGCCCATCTCCACTAGGTAATAGTGGCCGGGATCGCGGTCGGAAAAAGTGCGCACGACAAACCGCTTCTCATCATCCGCGATCGAGGTCAGCAGCACAACATGCCGGGGAAACTGCGCCGTCACGGCCTGCATCATGGCGGCCCATTGCGGGTCGAACCAGTGATACCGGATATCAACCCCCTCGTAAACCACGCCCAGGATTCGATCCCGCTTGGGCGAACGGATAATATTCTGGATCTCACCGGCCGGCGGCTCAAACAGGGTGGCGGTAAACTCTCCGCTGCGGACATTGAGAGCTTTGAGCGCCCCGCGGTCCGCCTCGGTGTAATCGATGATATAGGCCGTCTCACCGTTGTCCGACATCCCGGCGATACGCCATCGCTCGTCCGCCAGTTCAAAGGTCTTGATGGTCCGCCAGGGCTGGTCGTTGCGCTCACGCACCCGGACCAGGGTCTGGAGCCCTTCTTGTTGCGTGGTCATCCGCTGGTTGCCATCGCGGTCGAACCAGCCGGCCGACACGCCGCGGTCCAGCCCCACCACCGGCAGGCGCCGACCGGTCTTCACATTGACCCGGTAGACGCTGGGCGTGCTGCCAACCGGAGAGCTGGGATTGATTTTGCGCGCGTCATGCTGGTCCGTGTAGCCGGTGATCAGAATCTGATCCTCATTGGCCGGGAAGCGGTCCACCAGATTCCCGAAGAAAATGGAAAAGTCGTCCGGCGTGCGGCGCGGCTCCAGGATGCGGCGCAAGCCGCGGCCGTTGACATCGATGGAGGCCAGCAGCGGCACCTCGTGGCCCGCAATCGCGGAGGTGAACAGCAGCCGGTCGTTGCCCTTCCAGAACACACCGCGGATGTTCTCGTCCTTGAAATGCACCGGCACCGTCACGGCGCCCGTCTTGAGATCCATGACCGCGATGCTGTAGCGGCCCTGGTTGGGCGCGATCATCGCCACCTTGGTCCCGTCGGGTGAGATCACGACGGATTGGATGGATTGCTGGTCGAAGAAAATCCCGATCGGCAGCAGGTCACGCGCCGTCGCGGCGACGCCAAGCAGGATGAATGCAAGCCAGCCAAGGAGGAAGGAAGTGCGCGAAGCCGGGGCGAATTTTTGCATGGGCAAAGGCTGGGTTTCGCCGCGCGGTTTTCGAGCAAGAAAAAGCCGGACCCCGGCAAAGGGGTCCGGCTTGAAACAAGACGGATGAGCTTGGTCAGCCGCGCTTAGAACTTGTAACGGGCTTCCATGAAGAAGAAGCGGCCGATGGGATCGTAAGCGTTGATGTCGTGGCTCTGGTTGCCTTCCGAGGCGATGAACGGCGGGAACTTGTTGAACGCATTGTTCACGCCGAGGTTGAGCGACAGACCTTCCAGCCACTTGTTGCTGGAGCCCTGGAAGTCATACCCGACCTGGAAGTCGAACGTCCGGTAGGAAGTCACCTTGGGATTGCCGGGCGAGGCCACATCGGTCACGCCGGGGATGAAGGTGCCGTTCATGCCGGCCGTCCAGTTCTTGTAGCGCCAGCCCACGTTCAGGTAAGCGCGCCACTTGGCATACAGGCTGGTGCCCGAGTAGCTGCCTTCGTAGTCGAAGGGCGCCGAGGTCGGGAGGCTCTGGATGACATAGCTGTTCAGGTAAACCGCCGAGAGGCGGGCCGAGAGCACGCCCCAAGAATTGGTGTCGTGCGTGTAGGAGACCTTGATGTCGGCGCCATCCTGCCAAACGCCGGCGATGTTGGTCAGCTGGTTGGTGATCCAGACCGTGTCCGACGGCTTGTCGGACATCTGGCCGGGGGCGGTGACCGCCGTGCCCGTGCCGAAGTAGGTCTCACCCGCCTGGCTGACGCCGAAGCGAACCAAGGGGGCGTAGATCGAGGCCGGGCCGAACTGCTCGACGTCGCTGACGATCAGCGTGGACGAGATGGTCGAGGCCAGATCGCGCTCGTCGATGTTGAACCAGTCAACCGACAGTTCGAGGCCCTTCAGCTTGCCCGAGGGCGACCAGACCACACCGGCGGTCCAGTTGCGGGACTCGGAAGGCAGCAGGTTCGGGTTCGAGCCGGAGGACGAACGATACTGACGGGAACCCGTCTGGACGTTCAGCGGCTGGCCGTTGGCATCATACCGGAAGATATTGATGCTGGGCGTGAAACCCTGCGAGATCGGACCGGTGAGGTTGAACAGCGTCGGCGCGCTGAACGATTCCGAGTAGGTGCCGCGGATGGCAAACTCGTCGTTGAAGGGCAGCCAGCGGAGGCTGTATTTCGGCACGAACGGATCCGTGGTCTTGTTATACAGCTCCTTGCGGGCGGCGATGTTGAGGTCCATCACGTGGAAGCCGGCGCGGGAGTTGCCCTTGTCGAAGATCGGCACGCGGATTTCGGCGAAGAAGCCGTCCGTGCTCGAGTCAGCCGAATAGGGCTGGCGGGGGGTGGCTTGGAGCCAACCGCCGCTTTGGTCGTAGCGGTCGTTCATGAAGCTGAGCGACTCGCGCCGGGTGTCAGCACCGATGGCCGCCGAGATGGGGCCGCCGGGCAGGTCCATGATTTCGCCGGTGAAGCGAACGTCGAAGCCGATGAGTTCGCTGGTGTAGTCGCGGAAGCTGGTGCCGCTGAAGCCTTCGATCACACCGGGAGCCTGCTGACGGGCAAACGGATTGTAGGTGCCGTTGTTGACCGCCGCGGTGTAGGCGGCGGCGTCAATCAGGTTGTTGTTGCGGAACTTCGAAACCGTGCGGTTGAAGTTGGCCGCCGCTTCGTAGTTCCAGGTGCCACCCAGCACGCCCTTGACACCGACCACGCCGCGCTGGGCGAAGTTCTCGGTGTTGTAGATACGCGGGAAGGTGATGAAACGATTGCGGGCCGTCACCGTGCGATCAAACGGATTACTGGGGGTGGCGGCGGACACGTTGCCGGCGACCGGCTGGGCGTTGAGGACGGACTGCGTGCGCGTTTCGGCGAAGATGTAGTCACCGAAGAGCGTGATCGTGTCCGTGAAACGGTGCTCGATGGCGGCCACGACCGCACGGCGCTGGGCCTTGATGAGCATGGTCGGATAGGACGCCAAGTCGAAGAACTGCGAAGCCTGGGTCTGGTTGAGCGGACCCTGGTAGATGCCGGCCGCCACCAGCTCGGCCGGGGTCATGTCGGTGTTCATCGGCGGCGCGTTCAGGCTGGGATTCAGGTAATACCAGTCGTTGCCGATGTTGACCACACCCGCGTAGGTCGGGGTGCGGAACTGGCCGACACCGAAGGGACGCTGGAACTGGATGAGCGGATCGCTCTTCTTCCACTCCGTGGAAACGGTGATCTGGGTCTTGTCCGTGCCGGCGCCGAAGACACCGTAGTAGCTGCGCTCGGAATAGTCACCGTCGTTGGGGCTGAAGCCGTAGCGGCCGCCAACCTCGGCGCCGCGGTAGTTGGTCTTCAGGATGATGTTCACCACGCCCGAGACGGCGTCGGAGCCGTAGGTCGCGGAGGCACCGTCGGAGAGGATTTCCATGCGCTCCACGGCGGAAACCGGGATCAGGCTGACGTCCACGAAGGTGGCGCCACCCGAAGCGGTGACCGGCGAGACCGCCGCACGGCGACCGTTGATGAGCACCAGGGTCGCGCGATTGCGCAGCGAGACCGAGGAGCCACCATTGGAGGAGCCGGAGGAGATGTTGCCGTTGTCGGAGCCAATGTTGTTGGCGCCGTAGAAGAACGGCTCGGTCTTCTTGAGCACCTGGAGCAGGTCGCCCGAGACGCCGGACTTCTGGATGTCCAAGGACGAGATGACCGACACCGGGATGGCCGGAGTGTCAGCCGCCATCGGGATCAACGAGCCGGTAACGGTGAACTTTTCCAGCACCACCGTGTCGTCGTCGTCAGCAGCGGCTGGTTGGGCCACTGCGAATGAGGCAAAGCCCAGGCTCAAAACGAGCGAAAGCAGTGCCCAAAACTTCCTTTCGGAATGTTTGTTCATTGTAGTTAATCAGTTGTGTGTTGTGTTGTTAGGCAAGAGAGCGGGCGGTCCCGCATGTTCTCTTGGTTATGACAAATGCAATTTCCATGCCGGGAATCAACCAATTTTTATGACGCCCCGGTGTCGCGCCCGCCTGGGTTGTCGCGGGCGCGTAACCTTCGCCCGCGCCAGCCCTTGGGCGGAATCGATCATCAACGCCGCGACTTACTCCGGGTGCCGACACCCGGGAAGGCTCAGGAACCAATCAGCCGCTGTTTGCAGGCTTGGGCCAGGGCCAAAGCCTCAACCACATCGGGAGCCCGGACGGTGAAGTGGCCCATCTTGCGGCCGGGGCGCGCCTCGGCCTTGCCGTAAAGGTGCAGTTTGACGCCGTCCTGCGCCAGCAAGCCGGCCCAGTCGGGTTCACCCCGGGCCCATACCTCGCCCAGCAGGTTGACCATCACCACGGGCGATTTCACCTCCACGCTTCCCAACGGCAGCCCGCAGATGGCCCGGACCTGTTGCTCAAATTGCGAGGTCGCACAGGCGTCCAAGGTCCAGTGACCGCTGTTATGGGTGCGCGGGGCCAGTTCGTTCACCAAGATATCGCCCCCGGATGTCACAAACATCTCCACCCCGAGCACGCCGACCAAACCGATCTTCCCGGCAAGATCACAGGCCAGCCGGCGGGCCGCCTCCGCGACAGCGGACGGCACCCGCGCCGGCACGATGGAGACGTCGAGAATGTGGTTGGCGTGGAGGTTTTCGGTGACGGGAAACGCCCGCACCTCGCCGCCGACGGTCCGGGCGACCACGACGGACACTTCGCGTTCAAACGTCACGAACTGCTCGATCACCACCGGCTGCCCGGCAAAGCGCGCGGCCGCGGCCGCAATGCCCGCTTCATCCGTCACCTTCAGCTGGCCTTTGCCGTCGTAGCCGAAGTCCGCCGTCTTTACCACACAGGGCAGTCCGACCTGCCGGATGGCGGCGGCCAAGTCCGCCGGGGCGCCGTCCGGGGGAGTGGCACCACCCGCCGCCGGCTGAAACTCAACAAACCGGGCATGCGGAAATCCCGACTCTTTCAGCCAGTTTTTCTCCCGCGAGCGGTTTTGACAGGTCTGGAGCACCAACCGGTGCGGTTGCAGCCGGGTGAGCTCCTCAATGGCGCGCAGCGGGCCGGCCGGGACGTTTTCGAATTCGTAGGTGACGACGTCGCATTCCCTCGCAAAAGCCGTCAGCGCCGCGAGGTCCTCGTAAGGGGCGTTGACCTCCTTGCGGGCCAACTCTCCGGCCGGGCTTAGTCCGACGGGCTCAAAGACATGCACATGGTAGCCCAGCTGCGTGGCCGCCTGCGCCAGCATGCGGCCCAGTTGGCCGCCACCGAGGATTCCGATGGTTTTGCCGGGGAGAATCATGCGATTAAACGCGAAGAACGCGGAGAACCGCAGCGCCAAGGCAAGTGTGAAATGGCCCTGCGCCCTTCACGCACCCGGCGTTTCAAAGTTTCGCCCCCAGCACCTTCCTGGTCTGCGCCCGGCGGAAGCTCTCCCAGGCGTTTTTGGTCTTCCGGTCGCTCTGCGCCAGCAGCGACGCGGCGAACAGCGCGGCATTGATGGCGCCGGCCTTCCCGATGGCGAAGGTGGCCACCGGCACGCCGCCCGGCATCTGCGCGATGGAGAGCAGCGAATCGAGCCCCTTGAGCGCTTTGGATTCCACCGGCACGCCCAGCACCGGCAGCGTGGTGAGCGAGGCGGTCATCCCGGGCAGGTGGGCCGCGCCGCCCGCCCCGGCGATGATGACTTTCAGCCCGCGTTGCTCGGCCGACTCCGCATAGCTGACCATGAGCTTCGGGGTGCGGTGGGCGCTGACGACCCGTTTTTCAAACGGCACACCCAGGGCCTCAAGCTGGGCGGCCGCATGCTGCATGGTCTCCCAGTCCGAGGTGCTCCCCATGATGATTCCGACAAGTGGTGATGAAGCCATAAGCCTTGGCCGCGAAGCTGTGAGCCCGGGGAGTCCAAGTCCAGCACAGGAAAAGGCCGGGCACCGGCCCGGCCTTTTGCGCTGGGGAATGGCGGTCGAAAGTTCGCCTTACACCAGCGACGTGCCCTTGGGCACATGGACCACGGTGGTGCCGGCGATCTTGTCGTGCCAGGACTGGCGCTCGGGATCGAAAGCCACCCAGATGAAACCCAGCCCGGCGACAAAGAGCGACAGGAACCCGCCCAAGGCGCGGACGATGGCCACGGTCCAGTCCACGGGGCGGTCATCCAGCCGCACCACCCGCAGGTTGCACACGATGCCGCCGATCGTGGTGCCCTTGAGGGCCCACAAAACCACACAATAGACGGCGAACAACACCGGGAAGGCACCGCTGAGATTGACGAAACCCGCCACGATCCCGACCAGAATCATGTCGATCGCCGAAGCCGCGATACGGATCCAAAAACCGGCACGGGGCAGCAGCGCCGTGGCCACCGGCGCCAGCACCGGGGGAGGCAGCGCGGATGCCTCAGCCCCGCCGGACGCCACGACCGGCATGGCCGGAGACGCGGCAGGTGCGGCCAATCCCGCCGTCGCGGGCGTCGGCACCGGGGCGGGAGCCGCCGGCTTCTCGCGCCGCGTGACAAGGATCAGCGTGTAAACCACCACCCCCAGACCGATGACATCCAGCGCCTTCCAGAGGAAGAAACCGAAGAAGGGAATGGTGTAGAGCAACAGCACGAGTCCGCTGCCGATCAAGGTGGCCACGGCCACATGCGAGCCCGGCCCCGGACCGAAATAACGGGTCAGCCGCCGGCCCAGCCAGGCATGCATGACCGCCTTGCCGAAGATGCCGGCAAAGAAAAGTCCGGCAGCGAGAAAAGGAATCAGCAGCACACCCACCCCGGTGATGGCAAGCAGCACGATGAGGACGGGGGTGATGAGCACCGTGAGGACCACCGCCAGCAGGGAGTGGCCCGGGCGCTGCTCCAGCGTCTCGGCACACTTTTCAAAGGCGCGCGGAAAAAGCAGGGCCAGCAGGACATAGAAGGCAAACACCCCGATCGCGATCGTCCAGGCCCAGCCCAGATTTTCACCGAAGGCCAGCGGCCGACCCAACAGCAGGCAGCGCTCAATCCAGGTTTTCACCGGCGCGAAGCCCGAGCCGATGATCGGCAGGGTGATCACCTTCACATTGCCCTTTACCACGGCACCGGGATCGCGGGTGAGCCGGCCACCCACCACCACTACGTCACGTTCGACCACAGCCTCCGGCCCGAGTTCGACATCGCCCAAGACCGCCACGACTTCGTTACCCACGGGACCATTGACATAGACATTGCCCAGGACGGCGACGACCTCACGGCCCACGGAGCCTTCGACATGGACGCTGCCCATGACCGCCACCGCCTCACGCCCCACGGAGCCGTTGATGCGGGTGTTGCCCATGATCGAGACCGCCTCGCGCTCCACCTCGCCGTCAACAACGGTGGAACCCATAATGGAAACCGCCTCGCGGGTGGTGTTGCCGGCCGCCACGGTGTTGCTGCCAAACGGAATGTCATTCTGGCTGCGGACCCGCACCCGGTGGGTGCGCTTCTCCGCTTCCGGCGCCTCGGCAGGTTCATCGGGATCCAGCCCGGCCGGGTCTTCGGCGACCGGTTCCTCTGGGGCGGGTTCAACCGCTGCCGGTGCAGCCACATCAATCCGGCGCATGACCGGCTCCTCGGCCGGCGGCACCGGCGCAGGAACAGGCTCCTCCGCCTCCGGCACCGCGGCCTCGGGCGCAACCGCTTCGGGCGTCACCACCTCGGGGGCGGCCGCTTCGGGCGCCGCCGGCTCGGTTGCGGGAGCGGCCGGCTCCACCGGTTCGGCCGCCCAGAGGGTGGAAACCAGGCCGAGGCCCAGCAACCAGAGGACGGAGCTGCGATACTTTTGAAAGCGCGAGGGATTCATGAGGAAACAGGGGTCAACGTTGGACAAAGAAGGCGCGGTAGGCGGCGGCGCCCAAGCCGAAGAGGGTGGCATACATGCAGCCAACAAAGGCGATGGCGCCGTAGAGCCACACGCTCGGGATGCTGCGCAGCACGGTGCCGCAGAAATCGCCGATCGCGGCGGTGATGGCGCGGATTTGCGTCCAAAGCGCCAGCGGCTCGGCCAGCGCGGTGGACGGTTGCGCGCCGGCGGCGGCACGGAGACAGAGCACGGCAAAGGCGGCGGCGAGGACGGCGCTGACCACGAGGAAAGCCGCCCGGGCCGCCAGCGGCCAGTGGGCAAACGATTGCCGCCACCAAGGCAGGTGTTGCCGGGCCGCAATCGCGGCCAGCACGCGCGCTTCCAGCGAGCGCGGCGCGCGCCGGTCGGGCAGCGCCCGCAACGTGCGGTGAATGGTCTGCTCCAGCTTGTCGTGATTTTGGTGGGACATGGTAATCAGGCGTTGAAGATTTCGTGGGTGGTTCCGCTGCGCGTCAGGATCTGGGCGAGGGCGGTGCGGGCACGGAGAATGTCGGTTTTTACCTTGGCGAGGGAAACGCCGAGTTTCTTGGCGATTTCGTCGTAAGGCATGTCTTGGAAATGAAAGAGCACCAGCGGCACGCGCTGGTGTTCGGGCAGCTTTTCCAGCGCCCGCTCGACCCAGGCGCGGCGTTCGTCCGCATCCACTCCGGCCAGAAAATCTTCGCCGGACGCGAACTCCACTTCCGCCCCTTCCCCGCCGTCGTCATCCTGCCGCGTGAACTCGGAAAAAAAACGCCAGCGGTTGCGGTAGCGGGAGAGATGGTTGAGGGAGAGGTTGGTGGTCACGGTCTTCAGCCAGCCTCCGGCGGTCGGACTGGTCTGCAACGAATCGTAGTGCTGGTAGGCCTTCAGGAAAACCTCCTGGGAAATGTCCTCCGCCTGCGCCTCGTTGTTCACGAGGCGCACCGCCGTGGAGAAGACCATGTCCTGATAGTTGCGCATGAAAGTGGTGAAATCGACCGGGGGGATCATCCCCGAAGGTTGGTTTTGCACTGGAGTGTCATCGTTCATGCCCAAAACACGCCCCATGGCGGAAAGTCGCAAAAATCGCCCGGGCTGTCCACGGCGTTATGCCCGGCAGCCGGCGGCGCGGAAGGGAGCCGGATGATCCAAGTTAGTCCCAAAGGACTATTTGGTTTCTCAAACATATAAATTATAGCCACTTAAAAATCATTAAGCCCGGATATTAACCCCGCCGACGGCCCCTCCCCCCTTGCTATGCGGCCGGCCGTTTTGGCAGCGTGCTCGCCCACCACGATGTCCGCTTTCCTGACCCCCGACCCGCAAATTGAAACCGCCGTCCGCACCAAGGGCGAGCAGCTCTTCGCCCTGATGGACCAACAGCCGCCGCCGGCGCTGTTCTCCAAAAAAGGCGCCTACGCCCGCCTGATGGAGTGGTCCATGAAGGACCCCGTCTTCAAGACCCAGCTCTTCCGTTTCGTTGACGTCCTCCCTTCGCTCAACTCCTCCGCCGAGATCGTCCGCCACCTGCAGGAATATCTCGGCGACAAGGCCGTGGCGCTCAACCCCGCCCTCAAGGCCGGCCTCGCGGCTTCGTCCTTCGCCCCGGCCCTCGTCGCCACGCCGGTGAAGGCGCAGATCGTCGACATGGCCGGCCAGTTCGTCGCCGGCCAGACGGGCGAGGATCTGATTCGGCAGATCAAAAAGAACGCCAAGCTCGGCCTTGCCACCACGATCGACCTGCTCGGCGAAACCGTCCTCAACGACGCCGAAGCCGACATTTTCCTCAAGCGCAACCTCGAGGTCCTCGACTCGGTCTCGAAGTTCTACGCGCAGGAATCCGCCCCCTGTTTCAGCGACCTCGGACCCAAGGGCCCCCTGCCCCGGCTCAATCTCTCGGTCAAAATCTCCGCCCTCACGCCCGACGTTCACCCCGCCGACCCCGAGAACTCCATCGCGGCCCTGAAGCAGCGCTTCCGCCCGATCCTGCGCCGCGCCGCCGAAGTCGGCGCGCTGATCAACTTCGACATGGAGAGCTACAAGCTGAAGGACCTCACGCTCGCGCTTTTCAAATCCATCTTCGAGGAACCCGAATTCCGCACGCAGCCCGCCATCGGCATCGCCATCCAGGCCTACCTGCGCGACTGCGAGGCCGACCTGCGCGACCTCGTCGCTTGGGCGCGGAAAAACCAACGGCCGCTCAACGTCCGCCTCGTGAAAGGCGCCTATTGGGACTACGAAACCATCCTCGCCCAGCAGCGCGACTGGCCGGTTCCCGTCTGGCAGAAGAAGCCCGAGTCCGACGCCAACTACGAAAAACTCACGCGCTTCCTCCTCGAGAACATCGACATCGTCACCCCCAACTTCGCCTCCCATAACGTCCGTTCCTGCGCCCACGCGATCGTGCAGGCCGAACGCCTCGGCATTGACCCGCGGGCCTACGAATTTCAGGCGCTCTACGGCATGGCCGACGAATTGAAGGCGTCGCTCATCCAGATGGGTCATCGCGTCCGCGAATACTGCCCCGTCGGCGAATTGCTGCCCGGCATGGCCTATCTCGTTCGCCGCCTGCTCGAGAACACTTCGAACGAGGGCTTTCTCCGCATCAAGAACATGGGCGAGGCCACCAAGGACCAGCTCCTGGGCAACCCGGTGAACGCCATCGCCGCCGCACCCGCGCCCCTCGCGCGCAAGCCGCCCGCCGCCGGCACGTTCGTCAACGCCGCCAACACCGACTACGCCCAGGCCGCCAATCGCGACCGCCAGCGCGCCGCGCTCGCCGCCTGTTCCGCCCAGCTCGGGAAAAAGTGGCCGCTGGTCATCAACGGCAAAAAAATCGCCGACCGCGAATACGTCGCCTCCGTCAATCCCGCCAAGCCCTCCCAGATCATCGGCCACTGGGCCCGCGCGACCGTCGCCGACGCCGAGAGTGCCGTCGTCGTCGCCGCCGCCGCGTTCCCAAAATGGCGCGCGACCCCGGTCGAAAACCGCGCCCAAATCCTGGAGCGGGCCGCCGACCTGATGGAATCGCGCCGCCTGGAGCTGAACGCCCTGCTCATCCTTGAGGCCGGCAAACCTTGGCTCGAGGCCGACGGCGACATCTCCGAGGCCATCGACTTCTGCCGCTTTTACGCCGTCGAAATGCGCAAGCTCGCGAAACCGGTTGTGACGCAGGCCGTCCCCGGCGAGCGCTGCGTGCAGACCTGGACCCCTCGCGGTGTCGGCGTGGCCATCGCGCCGTGGAACTTCCCCCTCGCCATCCTTGCCGGCCTCGTCGTCGCGCCGCTGGTCGCCGGCAATTGCGTCATCATGAAGCCCGCTGAGCAGACCTCCGTCATCGGCGCCGTGCTGATGGACATTCTCACCGAGGCCGGCATCCCCACCGGCGTGCTGAATTTTCTGCCCGGCTACGGCGAGGACATCGGCGCGCACCTCGTGGCGCATCCGCGGGTGGACTTCATCGCCTTCACCGGTTCGCGGGCCGTCGGTTGCAAAATCTGGGAAACCGCCGGCCGGACCCAGCCCGGTCAAGCCAACCTCAAGAAGGTCGTCTGCGAGATGGGCGGCAAAAACGCGCTCGTCATCGACAACGACGCCGACCTCGACGAGGCCATTCCCGCCGCGCTCTACAGCGCCTTCGGTTTCAGCGGCCAGAAATGCTCCGCGCTCTCGCGCCTCATCGTGCTCGAAGGGGTGTATGACCACTTCGTCGAGCGTTTCGTCGCCGCCTGCAGTTCCTATCCGGTCGGCGATCCGGCGCTGCCCGGCACCATCATCGGCCCGGTGATCGATGCCGAGGCGCAGAAAAAGATCCTCTCGATCATCGAACAGGGCAAAAAAGAGGCGAAGCTCGCCTACCAGGGCAAAGCGCCCGCCGAGGGCTGGTTCGTCCCGCCGACCGTGTTCGTGAACGTGAAGCCCGCGCACACCATCGCCCGCGAGGAAATCTTTGGGCCGGTCGTCGCCATCCTGCGCGCCAAGGACCTCGACGAGGCCTTCGCCATGGTCAACGGCACCGACTATGCGCTGACCGGCGGCTTGTTCTCGCGCAGCCCGCAGGCCTTGGAACGCGCGCAACACGAAATGCTCGTCGGCAATCTCTACCTCAACCGCGGCATCACCGGCGCCATCGTCGAGCGACATCCCTTCGGCGGCTTCAAGATGTCCGGCGGCGGCACCAAGGCCGGCGGCAAGGAATACCTGCAGAACTTCCTCTTCCCGCGGGCCGTGGTCGAAAACGTGATGCGGCGCGGCTTCACCCCGCCCGACGAGACTTAAGCTTCGCCGGGACGGCAGCGCCCAAGTTGACAGCGGATTTGACCGGCCGACAATTCCGGCCGTGCCCCTCCGCGCACTCGCCATCGACTTCAATTCCTTCTTCGCTTCCGTCGAGCAGCAGGAGCGGCCGGAACTGCGCGGACAGCCGCTCATCGTCGTGCCCGTGCTCGCGGCTACCACCGGGGCCATCGCCGTCAGCATCGAGGCCAAAAAGCTCGGCCTCGACCGCAATGCACGCGTGGCCGAGGCCCGACAAAGGATTCCCGGTCTCGCCGTCATCGAGGCCCGGCCCGAGGTTTACATCGACTACCACCGGCGGCTGAAGGCGGTCGTGGACACCCTCGCGCCGGTGAAAAAGGTCCAGTCCATCGACGAGCTGGAATGCGCGCTCTCCGGCGACCTCGCGGACCCCCGGCACGTCCGCGCCCTGGCGGAGGCCATCCGCCAAAAAATCTACCGCGAGGTCGGCCGCTGCCTGCGCTGCTCCATCGGCATCGGGCCCAACTGGTTCATCGCCAAGCTCGCCTCCGACCTCGAAAAACCCGACGGCCTCGTCGTCTTCGACGAGGCCGACCTGCCCGGCAAACTGATCGAGCGCAACGTGCAGCTCGACGACTTCACCGGCATCGGGGCCAACATGCTGAAGCGCCTGCGCGCCGCCGGCATCAACGATGTCGCCCAGCTTTACGCCGCCAGCAGCGCGAAACTGCGCAGCGTGTGGGGCGGCGTCGAGGGCGCGCGGTTTCACGGTTGGCTGCACGGCGGCGTGCAGGAACGCGAACCGACCCGCCACGAAACCATCGGCCACAGCCAGGTGCTTCCGCCCGAAAAACGTTACGGCCCCGCCGCCCTCGCCGTGCTGCACCGGCTCCTGCAAAAGGCCGCCATGCGCCTGCGTCACGAGGGCTTTTACGCCGGCGGCCTGCGGGTGTCGGTCGGCTACCGCGACGATACCGACTGGAGCGCCGAGCTGCACTTCAACGAGACGCAGGACACGCTCCACTTCACCCATGCGCTGAACGAACTCTGGTCGCGCCGACCGCGGGCGCACCACGCCAAGGCGCCGAAGCACGTCGGCATCATCCTGCACCGGCTGCTCGCGGCCCACCTCCACACGGCCGATCTGTTCGAGGCCAGGCAAGAGGCGTCGCGCACCAAGCTGTTCGCCGCCGTGGACACGCTGAACAAAGCGCTCGGCAAAAACTCCGTCTATTTTGGCGGCGCGCACGGCGCCACCGGCTACGCCCCGATGCGCATCGCCTTCACCCGCATCCCCGAGCCCGAGATCGAGGAAATCGACGCCGGGATGAAGCGCCGTATCAAACCGCGCCAAGCCGCTCCCACACCCCCCGAAGCAGCCGACCCCTTCCCGCCCGACGACCCGCAATAACCCCGCTCTTCTCGCAATCGTTCTCTTTCTCTTTATCGTTCTCCTTGTTGGCAACCCGCCTCCCTGAAACCGCTTTCCCCATGAACCCCGTCCGCTCCCTCACCGCCTCCGTGCTCGCCATCGCGCTCGCCGCACCCATCCTCGGCCAGGTGGATCGCGTCACCGGCCGCACCTTTGCCACCCGCTCCGAGGTCATCGCCCGCCACGGCATGGCTGCGACGAGCCATCCGCTCGCCACCCAGATCGCGCTCGACGTGCTCAAGGCCGGCGGCTCCGCCACGGACGCCGCCATCGCGGCCAACGCCGCGCTCGGGCTCATGGAACCCACCGGCTGCGGCATCGGCGGCGACCTCTTCGCCATCGTGTGGGATGCCGAGACCAACAAACTCCACGGCCTCAACGCCTCCGGCCGCTCCCCGCTCGGGCTCGACCGGCCGACGCTGCTGGCCGAGCTGAAAAAGCTCAACCGCACCACCATCCCGCCGCGCGGCCTGCTGCCGGTCTCCGTGCCCGGAGCGGTGGACGGCTGGTTCGAGCTGCACGCGAAATTCGGCAAGCTCCCAATGGCCGACGTCCTTGCGCCGGCCATCCGTTATGCCCGCGAAGGTTTTCCCGTCACCGAATACATCGCCTACCTCTGGGGCCACGGCGTGCGCGCCGCGGAGAACGATCCGCTGCCCGGCGCGTTTCTGGCCACCTACGCCCCGGCGGGCCGCGCCCCGCAAAAGGGCGAGATCTTCCGCAATCCCGACCTTGCCGCCACCTACGAGCTGCTCGCCACCGGTGGGCGCGAGGCCTACTACCGCGGACCCATCGCGGAGAAAATCGACACCTTCATGCGCGAGCACGGCGGCTATCTGCGAAAAATCGATTTCGAAAAGCACACCTCCACGTGGGTGGATCCCGTCTCGGTCAACTACCGCGGCTACGAGGTCTTCGAGATGCCGCCCAACGGCCAGGGCATCGCCGCGCTGCAGATGCTCAACATCCTCGAGGGCTACGACCTCGCCGGCATGGGCTTCAATTCGCCCGATGCGCTCCACGTGATGATCGAGGCCAAGAAGCTCGCCTTCGAGGACCGCGCGAAATTCTACGCCGACCCCGAGTTCTCGAAAATCCCGCTTCAGGGCCTGCTCTCGAAAACCTACGCCGCCGAACGCCGCGCCCTCATCAGCATGGAGCGCGCCGCCCGCACCTACGACACCGGCAACCCCGCGCTGCACGAGGGCGACACGATCTACCTCTGCGTGGCCGATGCCGCGGGCAACATGGTCTCGCTCATCCAGAGCAACTACCGCGGCATGGGCAGCGGCATCGTCGTGCCCGGCACCGGCTTCGGCCTGCAGGACCGCGGCGAGATGTTCACCCTGCAGGACGGCCACGCCAACGACTACGCGCCCGGCAAGCGGCCCTTCAACACCATCATCCCCGCCTTCGTGCTCAAGGACGGCGCGCCCTGGCTCGCCTTCGGCGTGATGGGCGGCTCAATGCAGCCGCAGGGCCATGTGCAGATCCTCGTCAACCTGATCGATTTCGGCATGAACCTGCAGGAAGCGGGCGACGCCGCGCGCTGGCAGCACCTCGGCTCCACGGATTATCACACCGCCACCATGCGCGACGGCGGCACGGTCGAGGTCGAAAGCGGCATCCCCTACGCCAGCGTGCGCGAACTGCAGCAACGCGGCCACGCCGTGCGGCTCGGCGGCGGCGGCTTCGGCGGCTACCAGGCCGTCGCCCGCGACCACGCCAACGGCACCTGGATCGGCGCCAGCGAATCCCGCAAGGACGGCCACGCCGCCGGGTATTGAAATGAGATGAGGTAGGGGCCGATCTCCAAGCGGCCCGTCCAAATGCACGACAATCGACCCGCCGCTCCAAAGCCAAAGTAACCTAATAGGTTACTTTGCCGGTTGGCCGCGGTTCAGCCGCGCGGGAGCGGTGTGCGCTCCAGCGCGATCAGCGCATGCAGTTCGTCGAGCGCCGGCTTTTCGCCGGTCGCGAGCAGGAATTCCCACGCGGCCAGCACGCGCCGGTAGAACAGCGTGCGCTCCGCCGCGGTGCGCGGACTGAGCGGCCGCAGGGAAACGTTGGTGGTCACCGCCCCCGGGCCGGGTGCTTCGGTCGCGGGCGGCGGTGGAGCCGGTCGCCGCCGGAACATGGGTGCCAGTGTAGCGGCGGCCGCGCGCACCTCCGTATCATCCGCCATTTCGCCCCAGGCCTGGATGAACTGCCGCCGCTCTGCGCCCCAGCGGGTCACGGCGTCCGCGCGCTCCGCGTCGAAACGGTCCGGAAAGGCATAGCTGGACTGCCAGAAAATATCGTTGAGCAGCGGATTCTGCCAACTGCGGTAGATCATCAGGTTCCGGCCGCGGTCCTCCTGCGCGAGCAGGCGTTTCTCAAAATCCAGCGCCGGGCCCGTGAGACCGGCCACCTCGCCGGCGAGCACCGCCGCCTTCCAGGCCGGGCGCAGGCCCTCCTTCCAGGCTTTTTCCAAATCCTCGCGCGGATTGCGCCGGCCGCTGGCGCCGGGCCGGCCCGGCCGCGTGGCCGCCGGCCCCATCGTGCGCTCCAGTTCGGCGCGCGTGCCGTTGAGCAAAAGGTTCTTCACCGTGGTATTTTGCTCGGTGAGCCGCGTGATGAACCGGGAAAACTGCGCGGCGCGTTCCTGCAAGGCCGCATCCTCGGCCGTCACCCGGCCCGTGTCCACCGCCATGCGGTAGGTTTCAAGGTGTCCGCGGACTTCCGGCGTCAGCTCATCCTCGCCCGTCAACAGCCGGTCGATCACGCCGGCCCATTGCTCGAGGAATTGCTCGGAGCTCGCGCGCGGCTTGTCGATGGTGCGGTTGACGAGCACGGCTTCCTCATGGGCCTCGGCAAAGGAGTCGCGACGCACCCCGGCCGGCTCGCGCGTGAAAAGATCCAGCCCCAGCAGGTTTTCCGGCAGAAAGCGCTCGTAGCCGGCCCAGCGGTCCGGATCGGGATCAGGATCGCAGCCGGCGGCGAGCGAAGCTTCGTCGGTCGCCGTGTAGCCGGCGATCGGCGGCAACGGCGCATCTTCGCCGGGCATCGCCCAGACCGGCACCGTAACAAACCAGTCGGAGTTGGGCGCGACCGTGCGCGGCACGCCGAGGAAGTGAAAACCGCCCGAGTGGCACTGCGTCATGCAGAACACCACGCGGCCCTTGCCCAGTCCCTCGCGCAACACTGCCTGCAGCTCGGCCACCCCGAGCACCTCGTTGTCATCCGTGAACCAGCCGGAGCCGGGCCGCGCCGGATCCTGCTTCAACTGCCAGAGCGTGATCGTGCTCTCGCGCGGCTCCCCGCGGGAGAGTTCGCCGTGGTCGCCCACAAACAGATACAGCGTGCCGCCCTCCGCCACCGTCGGCAGGATTTCCTCGCGCAGCGCGGTGAGGATGCTTTCGCGGGTCGCCGGCCGGTTGTCGGCCAGCGGCCCCGGCACCCACGATTCGAGCACCAGCCCGTCCGCCTTATATTGGCGGCGGGTGTCGGCGATTTTCACCGGCTCGCCGGGGCGGTTGCCCACGCCAAAAAACACCCATGTCTGTTCCTTCGGATAATTCTGCTCGAAAAACGCCGCGATGGCCCGGGCCTGCAGGTATTGGGAGTTGTTGTTGTTCAGCGGCGTGCCCCCGCCGGAAATCAGCACATAGGCGTCGCGGGCGGCCAGTGGCAGGACCGCCGGCAGGCAGAGAGAGAGCAAAAGCAGACGGCGGAAAATCACGGATAACAACATGGTCGCGCACCGTGGTGCAGACCTCCGCCCCTGACAACCGCCCATCGCCCAAATCCGGGCTATTATGACCAACGGACTACCCCGGGGAAACCGCCCTTGACACCCCCCCGGCCGTCCGGCACTCCTGACCCTCTTTTTCGTCCAAAGTCATGAAGCCTACATTCCGCCCACATCGCAAAAAGCGCGCCCGCAAGATCGGTTTTCGCGCCCGCAAGGCCACCAAGGGTGGCCGCAAGGTCCTTACGTCCCGCCGTCGCAAGGGTCGCAAGCGGCTGACCGTCGTCTGATTTTCCCCGCGAACGCCGGCCGCCCCATGCGTTTCCGCCCAGAGCAGCACCTGCGCCGCCCGGGGGATTTCCGCACCGTCCGCGAACAGGGCCGCCGCATCGACTGCGGAGCCTTTACGCTGTGGTGGCATGCCCGCGGTGATGCCGCGCCCGCCCGGCTCGGCGTCGTGGCGTCCTACGCGCAGGTGGGCAAAGCCGTGGCCCGTGCCCGCGCCAAGCGGCGCCTCCGCGAGCTTTTCCGCCGGCACCAGACGCTGGTGCCCGCCGGCTGCGACCTCATGCTCATCGCCCGCGCCGCGGTCAACCGCTGGGAGTTTCCCGCCCTGGAGGAAAGATTCACCGCCGCCTGCCGTCGTCTGCCCGCCGCCAGCCATGCGTAAGCACCGCCCCCATCCGCTGGGCCGGCTCGTCGGCCTGCCCGCCGCCCTGCTGGTTGGTCTGGTGTGGCTGTATCAAAAAACCCTTTCGCCGGTGCTGCCGGCCATCTTCGGGCCGGGCTGCGGCTGTCGTTTTGCCCCTTCCTGTTCGCATTATGCCGCCGAGGCCCTGCGCACCCACGGTGCGGTGGCCGGCACCTGGCTGGCCGCGCGCCGGCTGCTGCGCTGCCAGCCCTTTCATCCCGGCGGCTTCGACCCCGTGCCTGCGCCGCGCCGGCCGCGCTGCGTGCGGGTTGCCCTGCCCACCCGCTGAACTTTTCAAGTAATGGACAAAAAGAACCTCACCATCGGCGTGCTCCTCATGCTCGCCGCCTTCGCGAGCCTCTACATCGGCCAAAAATACGCGCCGCCG
>JAHCLN010000224.1 GCA_026125215.1 Opitutaceae bacterium | reverse complement strand
GTCCGTCCCGGCCGGTGTGGGTTTCAAAATAGGCGAGGGCGCGCTCGATGCCGGCACGCTGGTCGCGGAAGGGCTGCAGGTCGCCGGTCTGCCAGTAGCAATCCCACTGCGTGAGCATCCAGATGAGGGTGAAGTCGGGCAGCACGCAGTTGTGCGCCATGGTCGGGGCGTGGCCGTAGGTGAGGCCGTCGGCAGTGGTCTGCGCGCCGATTTGCGCGATGCCGCGGCGGAAGAGCCGCGCGTCCCCGCTCAGGTGAAAGGTGTTCCATGCCTGCACCCGGGCGTCGCCCCACCACTGGGCCTGCTCCCGCCAGGGCGTGTCCACATAGGCGTCGAGCATGCAGTTTTGCTGCGACCAGGCGCAGGTTTCCCAGATCCGCTCCAACACGGGGTCGGAACTCAGGAAACGTCCGCGGCGCTCCACCGGATAACCGGTGCGGCGCAGACAAAGCGAGAGCTGCAGCGGCGCCGTGGTGTGGCGCACGGTGACCGTCACATGCCGGAAACCGTAGGGATGGTAGAACTGGTGCTCGGTGCGCCCGGCGCGGCAGATCAGCCGGCCGCTGAAGGCGACGCTGCTGCCGTCCGGGAAACGCAGGTCGGGCTTCAGGGTCGCGGCGTCAATGGTCTCGGTGTAGATGAAATCCACCGTCTCGCCTCCCCGGGCGCCGCCGACGGCGACGGAAAAATTGCCGACCACGGGCCGGCCCACGTCGATGAGGTAACTGCGGAACTTGCCGGCACCGGTGGGCGGCACCTCGAAGTTGGCGGCCGAGGTGCCGGGCGCCGGCCGGTGGCCGTGGTCCTCGGTTTGCCGGAGCACATAGAGGTTGCGGCTGTCCTCCCAGCCGGCGGCACAGGTGCCCTCGCTTTCGCCGATGATGCGGCCCGGCCGTTCCGCCACCTCAAAGAGGTGGGGAATGCCGCGCGGCTCAAGGGCGGCCCAGGGCAGGTTGCCGTAGACCGGACCGTGCGGCGAAGAGACGCCCCACGCGGAGTCGTCGAAGTCGGAGTTCATCCAGCCGGCGGGACAGGCGCGGGCGTCGAAACTTTCCTGCGGGAAAAGCTGCAGGCTGGCGTGCACCATGTCGCGCCGGATGCCCGGCTGGGCGAGGCATTTCCAGGTGCGGTCGGACTGGAGGCGGAAACGGCCCCAGCGCGCGGCGACAAGCAGGCCGGCGTAGCCCTGGTGGAGATATTGAAAATTGCTGAACCCCGGGTTGTGGGCACGGACGGCAATCACGTTGCCGCCCGGCACCAGCCAGCGGGCGACATCGATCTCGTCGCAGGGCCAGTGCGCCTGAAAGCCGCGGGCGGGGCCGCGGCCGACGAAGGCGCCGTTGATCCAGAGCTGGTAGGATTGGTCGGCGGTGATGAAAAGCGGGGCGCGCCGCGGCACGCGGTCGAGCGTGAAGTCGCGCCGGAACAGCGCGTAGGCGTTGTGCAGGTCCCAGCGGTTGTCGTAGGGCCAGAGCCAGCGGGCGCCGTTGAAAATGCGGTC
>JAHCLN010000223.1 GCA_026125215.1 Opitutaceae bacterium | reverse complement strand
CGGACGGTTGAATCGGAAATTGTCCGAGTAGGACATCTTCTTCCGCTCAGGCACGTGCGTTTCGACCACACGGAACGGCAGGCGGTTGCGCTCGGCATAGGCGATCGCCTCGTCGCGCGTGTCGAACTCGAGCCGTACCTGGCGGCGCATGTCGGCGCTCGAGTTGTAGCCCATCAGCGGGTCGGCGGCGGGGCGGAGCGACGGTTCGAACTCCATCACCCACTTCTCAGTGGCCGCCGTGCCGGACTGCATCGCGGTGCGGGCCGGCTTGAATATACGTGCGAGCATTTTGTCCGTTCGCCTCGTTCCGTCTTCGCCGTGGCCAACCCAATCCTTGCATCGCCGCCGGTTTCGGTCTCACCGGAAAGTGAAGCGTGGTCGGGGCGGCAGGATTCGAACCTGCGACCTCCTGGTCCCAAACCAGGCGCTCTACCAGGCTAAGCTACGCCCCGCAACCGGCCCCAAGGGACGCACTTAAATCGAGCCTGTCAATGATTCCGGCGGCGGTCTTTTGTGCGTTGGCATAAAGTTCTCTAAATCCATCGCCGGGTGGTGTTAATAATCTCTGCTTGCGTCAGGGGGGCTTTGGGTTAGTCCTGACCCTGCAAATTTCCAACATGGATACTATCTCACGCGAAAATAACAGTATGCTTCCGGTCGGCGGCATCATCGTGGGCGTCATCGCCCTGCTGCTCGGCGGCTACTCGGCCATCAAACTTTCCAGCGTCAACAAGGCGCTGGCTGCGCACGAGGAAAGGCTTGCCCGCGTGGATGCGGTTGAATCCCAAGCGGCCACTTCCGCTGCCAGTGCGGAAAAGGCCGCCCGCGATGTGAACGCGCTTTCCCGCTCGACGCAGGATGCCTTCAACCAGGTCGCGGCCGAGCTCGGCAACCTGCGCACCAGCATCACGAAGCTCGAGGAGAGCGCCAAGGCCGCGCCGGTCTCCACCCGCGCTCCCGGCGGCGCTCCCGCCGTGGCCGGCCCGGATGAATACATCATCAAGTCGGGCGACACCGGCGCCAAGATCGCCCGCGAGCGCGGCGTTTCCCTGGCCGACCTGCAGGCCGTCAATCCGGGTGTGAACTGGAACCGCCTGGCCGTGGGCCAGAAGATCAAGCTGCCGAAGAAATAATCCCCGGCGCCGATTTTCTTCCTGCCTCCTCGACGTGAAGTCAGGAGGCATTTTTTTTGACCGCATGGCGCAACCGCCCGACCAACCGGCCCGCTGGCAAAAACTCGGCGAGCATTCGCTGGCGGCGACGCGCATCTTCGACCTGCGCAGCCGCCGCTACCGGCACCCGCGCCGGGGCACAGAGCGGGACTTCTTCGTGCTGCAGGCTCCCGACTGGGTCAACGTGGTCGCGCTCACGCCGGACCACCGCCTCGTGCTTGTGCGCCAGTTCCGCTTCGGCGTGGATGACTTTGCCCTCGAGATCCCCGGTGGCATGATCGATCAAGGCGAGGACCCGGTCGCGGCCGGCCGGCGCGAGTTGCAGGAAGAGACCGGCTACACGGGGACGCGGGCGCGGTTGCTCGGCGTGGTGCATCCGAACCCCGCGATCCAGTCCAACCGCTGTCATGTGGTTTTGGTCGAGGGCGTGGTGCGCGGCACCGAGACGGATTGGGA
>JAHCLN010000222.1 GCA_026125215.1 Opitutaceae bacterium | reverse complement strand
CGGCCCGAAACCGCCCGCCGCCTGCAGACGGCGCTCTCCCCGGTGGAACAGGCCCAGTTCACCACCGTCGCCTTGCTCGACCCGGCAACCTCCGACCTCGGCGAAGCGCTGCCGCGGCAGTTGCACGCCCATGCCGTGAATGCCGTGCTGATTTGCCTCAAGGAGCTGGATGACACGGCCGTCGCCACCGCGGTCGAAGCTTGCACCCGCGAAGGCGTGGAAGTCATCCTGCATCCGGGCCTGCCCGTGATGTCGCCGTTCCTGATCAACGTGGACCGGCTCGGCGGCGAAACCGTCCTGCATTACCGCATGCACCGCGCCGGCGCGGGCGAACTCCTCGTCAAGCAGTTGATGGACTACATCGGGGCCGCCGGGCTGTTGCTGGTGCTGGCGCCGCTGTTTCTCCTCACGGCACTGCTGGTCGCGACCTCCTCGCGCGGACCGGTTATTTACCGGCAGCAGCGGGCGGGACTCAACGGCCGGCCGTTCACGATGTATAAGTTTCGCTCCATGCGGGCGGGCGCCGAGCAGTTGCAGGCAGATCTGGCCGACCGCAACGAAATGGAAGGCCCGGTCTTCAAGATGAAACGGGATCCGCGGGTCACGCCCGTCGGCCGTTTCCTGCGACGCCACAGCCTCGACGAACTCCCCCAGCTGTGGAACGTGCTGCGCGGCGAGATGAGTCTGGTCGGACCGCGGCCCCTGCCGCTGGAGGAAGTGCACCGTTTTGAAAATCTCGCGCATCGCCGCCGCTTGAGCGTCAAGCCCGGCCTCACCTGCCTCTGGCAGGTGCGCGGCCGCAACGACATCACCAGCTTTGAGGAATGGGTGCGGCTGGACCTCGAATACATCGACCAGTGGTCGCTCTGGCTCGACGTAAAAATCCTCCTCGCCACCCTGCCGGTGGCCCTCCTCGGCCGCGGTGCCCGCTGACCCCACAACGATGCGAGCAGCGGCGACCGCCGCTGCTCAGCGTCCGGAAAGCACGTAGGGCTCGATGGGGCGGAACTGCGGTTCCCGACACAGACGGTCGCGGTCGGCGCGGTTCGCGCAAAGATACAACGCGTAGCCGCCATGACCGCCGCCGCAATACTTGCGCGCGAGCGGCGCAACGCCACCGGCGGCTTCGGGCAGCGCGGCCATGCCTTCGGCCAGTTGCACGGCATACGATTGCCGGACCGCCTCGGCGAGTGCGCCGAGGCTTTGTGTCCATACCGCATCCCGGGCCTGTTTGCCGGCCCGTTCAATGGCGTCGAAATCCCGCCGCAGTCCGACCACGCCCGGCGTGTCATGTGGAGCTCCGCTCCAATACAAGGCCATGCACCCGCGGAGAAACCCGCCGTCGTGCTTGAGCTCCAATTCCGGCCGCTGGCCGCTGCGCCAGACGCAGAGCCCCGTCTCGGAAATCACCGCAGGATCCTGCCAGCCCACGCCCAGATCCAGTTCGGAGCCGATACCGTCCTTGCCCATCAGCAGCGCCCAGGCCCCGCTGCCACCCAGGCCGGCGTTGCGCTCATAGGGCCATTCGCGCAACGAGACGGTCGGCGTGATTGCGCAGTTGACGATCCACGCGCCGGGACGGGCAAAGCGCGGCACATCCAGCCAGCCGCCGGCAAAATCCACCCGCAGCGGGGCCTCCTGCGGGGCCCGGATGTAGCGCACGATCTCCGTCGTCGAGATCGGCGGAAATTCGGGCGGCGTCTTCGGCAACACCACGTAATGGGCGCCGACCTCGGCGCAGAGG
>JAHCLN010000221.1 GCA_026125215.1 Opitutaceae bacterium | reverse complement strand
AGGTGGGCGAAGCCGCCCACCTTGCCGTAGGTCCGGGCAGCGCTGGCGAAGTCGAGGTAGGTGAAGGCGTGCGCCTGCGCGCTGCCGGGCTTCACCCCGTAGGCCTTCAGCAGGTGCTCGCCCACGAGATGCGGCGCCTTGCCGGCCGCCGCGGCCACGCCCAGGTTGACGTTGGGCTCGCGGAAGTGGATCGGCATGAGCTGCGCGTGGCAGTCGGTCATGTGCAGCAGGCTCACGTTGCCGAACCGCGGCACGTCGTAGAGCCTGCCGCCATCCGCCGCGGCCAGCGCGTCGCGCGACGAGATCGGGAGCCCGGCGGCGGCGGCGATGGCGAGGACGTTCAGGAATTCGCGGCGGTCCATGGGGGCCTTTCAGGATTCAGAACTCGAGGGAATCGGCGACGGCCTTTATGCCGGCGCGGGCGCAGACATCGTCGGCATCCCCGCCGGGAGCGCCCGAAACGCCGATGCCGGCCACGATGCTGCCGCCGGCCTCGATCATGACGCCGCCGCCCACCGCGACGACGCGCGGGAGGTTGCGGATCCCCGACGAGGGTTGCCCTGGCTGCGTGATCTTCAGGAGGTCGGTGGTGTTGGTCCGGAACGAGACGGCCGTCCAGGCCTTGTTAACGGCAGTCTCCGGCGTGTGGGCGCCGGCGTAGCGGTCGCGCAACATCACCTGCGCCAGTCCGGACCGGTCGACGACCGCCACCGCCACCTGGAAGCCGTCCGCCCGGCACTTGGCGAGGGCCGCCTGCGCGGCCTTGAGGGCCGTTTCCGGGGTGAGCGCCTTGAGGCTGATCGTGGCCGGCTCGGCTGCCAGCGCGGTTCCCGATGCAAGGGCGACGAGGAGGGCGATGCGGGAAAGTGCATTAGACATGGCTAATGTTCCTCGATGAAAAAAGGGCGGGTTGGCACCCGCCCCGGGGTGGGTGGAAATCCCAACCTATCCCTATTTGTTCACCGGGGAATTGGGGTCCATCAAGAGTGCGACGACATCCTTGATCTGCTGCTCCGTGAGGATCCCGCGGTAGCCGAAGCGCGGCATGCTCGAGCAGGCCGCGAAGGCGTGGGAGTTGTAGACCTTGTTCCACGCGTACTTCTGGATGTCCGGGCCGTAACCGCGCAGCTTGGCGAAGTGGTAGAGGCTGGGCCCGATGGTGCCGTAGGAGACCTCCTCCTTCGTGAGCTGGTGGCAGGCATAGCAATTGGCGCCCGCGGGCTGCTTCGGGTCGTCGTTGTACTGCCCGCCGCGGCCGGACTGGGCGATCTTCTCGCCCGACTTCCAGTCGCCGAGGTACGTGCCGTCCGCCGGGTACTTGATGGTGGCCAGCTGCTCCTTCTGCAGCCGCTCGGCCACGTCCGGGGGGACCGGGTTCGCGCCATAGCTGGAGCAGAGCTTCTGCAGGCTGTCCTGGTCGATGCGGTCGACCTTGGCCTGGCCGCGGTCCTTGAACCCCGCCTTCATGAGGGCGACCGCCTTGGTGTAGTACTCGTCGTCGGAAGGGGTCGTGGCGCATCCCGCGGCGAGGAGCGCGGTGGCCGAGAGGGCGATGAGCTTGGTCTTCATGTCTGCGTTTCTCCCTGTCAGCGCTTGATGGACGGCGCGTTGAACGGGGCGCCGTTGGCGTTACGCGCGAGGAACATGGTGAGCGCGATGGACGCGTCCGAGGTGAAGTCCAGGTGCGGGAACCGCTGCTGGCGGAAGCAGTCCTCGAGGCGCCACTGGAACGTGCGGACCTCGCCCTGCGAGACCCGGTACTCGGGCCAGGCCGTGTAGGCCTTCCGCGC
>JAHCLN010000220.1 GCA_026125215.1 Opitutaceae bacterium | reverse complement strand
CGCGCCGGACCGGGCGGGAGAGATGGTCTACCGGTTCGAGTTCCCGGAGCGGCCGGGCGCGCTCATGAACTTCCTCAAGCGCATGGGCTCGGGCTGGAACATCTCGCTCTTCCACTACCGCAACCACGGCGCGGACGTGGGTCGCGTGCTGGTGGGGCTGCAGGTCCCGGACCGGGACAAGGCGGCGTTCCGGCGGTTCCTGAAGGAGCTGGGCTACGACTACGCGGACGAGACGCGCAACCCGGCCTACCGGCTGTTCCTGAAGTAGGGGGGCGGGGCGATTGGCGGCCGCTAGGATTGCGGCCAGTTCTTGATGTACTGCTTGAGGAGCTTGTTCTCGAACGCGACGTCCTTCACCGCGCTGCGGGCGATGTCGTGGAACGAGACGATGCCCACGAGCGCGCCGTCCTTCAGGACCGGCGCGTGGCTCACGTGCCGCTCGGTCATCATCGCGCGCAGGCCATCGGCCGAATCCTCGGGGTGGACGACGGCCGGATCCGGGTTCATGACCTCGCGGACCTCCGCCTCCAGCAGCCGGGGGCCCTGCCGGTCGAGGCCGCGCAGCAGCTCGCGCAGGGTGACGATGCCCGCGAGCCGCCCGCCGTCGAGCACCACCACCGAGCCGATGTCCTCCCGGACCATGGTGGCCACCGCCTCGCGCACGGGCGCGCCCGGCGCCACGCCGTGGGTGCGGCCGCCCTTCACGGCCTTGTCATCGAGGATTTCCTGGACCGTCAACGGCATCGGGGGCTCCTTTTCCTGCATCGGCGCCGCGGGGCGCGGCAGCCGCGTGCCCCGAACGGGGCAGCGGGAATCCTATCCGATTTTCGCGGCGCCACCTGTCGCCCCGCCACGACAAGTGCGCCAGTTCACAGAATCGCGCGAGGGGTCGTGGTCCGATTGCGCCCCGGATGTTTCATTTGTAAGGAGGCACGGCATGATGCGCGACTGGCTCATGGGCAGGCTCGCGGCCCTTTCCCTCGCGGCGAGCATCGCATTCCTCGCGGGTTGCGGCGGTGGCGGCGGCGGCGGCATTTCCGCGGAGATCGCGGGACCGAAGGCGACCGCGATGGTGCAGGGCACTGTGGATGCGGCGCCCAAGGCGGTGAAAGCGGGTGTTTCGCTCGCCGCGGCGGGCGACCCGATCATCGTCACGCTGGCGGGCCAGCCCGCCATCACGGCCACGGTGGGCGCGGACGGCACCTTCACGCTGCGCGGCCTGCCCGAGGGCCGCTTCACGCTGGAGTTCCGGCAGGGCGGCGATCTCATCGGCACCCTCGAGTTCGCGGAAGTCGCAGCCAACCAGCAGATCACCATCCGCGTGCAGGTGGTCGACGGCGAGGTGGTCCTCCTCGACGAGGACCGCCGCGGCATCGGCAACGCGGGCATCGAGCTGGAGGGGCTGGTGGAGGCCATCCTGTCGTTCGACCCCGCGGGCGACGGGACCTTCTCGCTCGCCGGGCGCACCGTCATCGTCCGCCCGGGCGTCACCGCGATCCGCAAGGGCGCGGAGAGGAAGACCTTCCAGGACCTGGCGGCGGGCATGCGCGTCCACGTGAAGGGCGCGCGGGTCGAGGGCACCACCGACGTGCTCGCCCACCAGGTGATCATCCAGAACCCGGGCTCTCCGGAAACCGCCGGCGGGGAGCAGATCGAGATCTGCCACATCCCGCCCGGAAACCCGTCGAAGAAGAAGACCCTCACGGTCGACGCGAGCGCGTGGCCGGCCCACCAGGCCCACGGCGACACGAAGGGCGCCTGCTGAGCGGCCGGCAGGCCTCCGGAACGGAAAACGCCGTGGGGAGACCCACGGCGTTTTCGCTTGGCGTGTTC
>JAHCLN010000022.1 GCA_026125215.1 Opitutaceae bacterium | reverse complement strand
CGAGCAATCGCTCAAAAATCTCGGGCGCGACTACATCGACCTCTACTACCTGCATCACGGCGATTTCGGCCCGCAGGGCGAGTGGCTGCAGGGCGCGGCGGACACGCTCGATGCGCTCGTGCGCGAGGGAAAAATCCGCCTCAAGGGCCAGAGCGCCTACAGCGAGGCGGATTTCCAGCGGGCCGTGCCCGTGGTGAAGCCGGCCGTGCTGCAGTCGTGGGCCAGCGCCCTCTCGCGCGACTTCATCAAACCCGGCGGCGTGGTGCCGCGGCTGTTGGCGGAGCACAAGATGTCCTACGTCGCCTTCAGCCCGCTGGAGCAGGGTTTGCTGCTCGACAAATTCGACCCGGAAAAACCGCCGGTCTTCGAGGCGGGCGACCACCGGAAAGACTGCGGCCGGTTCGCGGCGGAGAAATTGCGCGTGCTCAAGCCGAAGCTCGCCCGGCTGAAGGAGCGCTTCGGTGCGACAACCGAGGATCTCGCGGCGGTCGCGCAGCGCTACCTGCTCAACCACCCCAATGTGGCGTGCGTGATTCCCGGTTTCCGCAACGAACGCCAGGTCGCCTGCAACCTCGCCGCCGTCGGCCGCGAACTGAGCGCGGCGGACATGGCTTTCATCGAGCAGGCGCTGGGGTGACTTGCAGGGCGGGATCGCTGATCCCGCCCTGGAATACAACAGGCGGGGTGCGGCGACCCCGCCCTACACCACAACTTACTTCAGCGATGCCAGCGCGTCGCCGATCGGCACGGTGTGGCGTTTGCGGTCGAGGAAGTAGCTGACCTCGGTGTAGCCGACGGATTGGAGCGTGCGCAGGGCGCCGGCGTAGTCGGCGGCGACGCGCGTCGGCACGTGGGCATCGGCGCCCAGCACGACGGGGATGCCGCGGGCCTGCATGAGGCCGAGCATCGTCGGGCTGGGATTGATTTCGCGGATGGCCTTGTGCAGCCCGCTGGTGTTGAGCTCCATCGCCACACCGGTCTTCGCGATGCGGTCGAGCGCACGCTCGATGTGGGGCCGGATGCGCGCAAAGTGCCAGTCGGTCGGCGACTCGTTTTTCACGAGGTCGGGATGCGCGAGTGTGTCGTAGAGTCCGGTCTCGGCGGATTCGGCGAGGTGCTGGAAATACAACTGCTGATACTCGAACCAGTCGCCGCGAAAAAAGCGCTGGCGATACTCCGTCACCTGCATGTGCACGGAGCCGAGCACGTGGTGGAGAGGGTGGCGGGCGTGGAGCTTTTCAAGCCACGGTTCGACGCCGGGGTAGTAGTCGCTCTCGAGCCCCAGCCGCACATCCACGCGGTCGGCAAACTTTTCCCGCGCGGCCGCGATCAGCGCGACGTAGTCCTCATACTGCTCCGGATCCATCCGGACGTTGTTGGGCCCGAGGCCGGGCAACGGGCAATGGCAGGTGAAGATGATGCCCTTCAAGCCCCGGGCCTCGGCCGCCGCCGCATACTCCCCGGGCTCGCCGTGGGCATGTTTGCAGAGGGGCGTGTGGCAGTGGGATTCGTAAAGGAGCGGTGCGGGCACGGGTGGAACCATCGTTCCTCATTCTCTTAATCATAATCTTTCTCGCGCTTGGCCGAGAACGATCAAGAGAACGGGAGCGATTTCAGAAGAACGTGTGATATTGGCCGGCGCCGAGGCGCTGGATGAGGAGGGCCAGCTCCATCGTGTGGTAGTCGCCCCACATCGAGGATTCGCCGTTGGGCACCTTCTGGCCCTTGGCCACATGGTCCCAGCCGTTGGGCCGGTGATAAACGCTGTGGAGCAGGAGGCCCTGGTGCTTCGGGTCGGTCGAGAGGTAGGGCTCGGCAAAGAGCGTGTCGGCGATGGTGAGGCCGGCCTGGAAATACTTTTGGCCGGCGGCCTTTTCGCCGTTGGCCGAAAGATATTGGCCGAGACGCAGGAGGCCCTGCGCGGTGATGGCGGCGGCGGAACTGTCCACCGGCTCATGGTCGTTGTAGGGATCGGCCTTCTTTTTGGTGAAGTCGCCGAGCTTGTGCGTGTTGAGCGCGCAGCTGTCCCAGTAGGGCACGCCGTCGAGCGCCGAGTAGCCGTCGATGTAGTAGTCGGCGGCGGCGCGGGCGGTCTCGAGGAAGAGGCTGGTGACGGCGCGGCGGCCGCCCACGGCGTCGAGGTCGGCGCCTTTCACGGTCTCGAGGAACTCGAGCTGCTCGGCGTAGCCGCAGATGATCCAGGCGGCGCCGCGCGTCCAGGTGGTGAAGGCGGAGTAGCCCTGCTGGGTGCTGGGGCAGCGGAACTGGCCGTCGTTGCGGTTGAAGATGGACTCGTGGGCCACCCGGCCGCGCACGTCGTAGCTGTCGCGGCCCTGGCCGAAGAACACGTTGAAACGCGCGGTGGTGGCGGCGTGCTCGATGGCGCGGTGCAGGAGGTTGATGGGCTTGTCGCCCTCGCCCATCAGCGCGTGGCCGAGCTGGTGCGCCACGACGAGCGAGCGCATGGAGCGGATGGTGTCGGCGAAGAGCGACTGCGGGCCGTTGAAGGAGTAGATGTAGCCGGAGGGCACGAGGCCGGGGGCGCCCGGCACCGGGGACCAGGCCTGCTTCACGTTGGTCGTGGCGTGGCGGGCGGCCTGCACGGCGCCGGAGGCCTTCAGCGCGACCTCGGTGTAGTCGAGCTCGTGTTGGTTGAAGGGAATTTTCCCCTCGAGCATGAGGCGGCGGAGGTTGCCGTAGGTGGAGACGTTGTTGAAGCCGTGGTCGTGCACGCCGACGTGCGAGACGTGCGAGGCCATGTATTTGCGGGTCTTCTCGCGGCCGAGGGCGAGGAAGCTCTCGTCGCCGGTGGCGTCGTATTGCAGGAACGCCATGCCGAACTGGAAGCCCTGCGTCCATTCGGTCCAGCCGCGCGAGGTGTATTTGCCCTTCACGGTGAAGACCGGCGTGCCCTTGGCGGAATCCCAGGAGGCGTCGATCGCGCGGATTTTCCGGCCGGCGAGCTCGAACACGCGGGCGGTTTTCTTTTGCAGCTTCTGCGGCGTCAGCTTGGCGTTGATTTTCATAAAAAGAGAAAGGGCACCTTGCGGCTTTCGCCGCGGCGAAACAAGGGCGAAAACGCTCCGCGGCTTCGCGGGGTTTGAAAAACTTGCCGCGGCCGGGCCTGCGGGGTTGACCGACCCGGCCGGCGGTCGCTAGCGTGGCCGCCTTGGCCGTGCGAATATCCGCGGACCAAGACTTCACCCCCGGACGTTACCGCGGTTCGGGCCTGCTAACCAAAACCCACAGAAAGGTCTTACGGGACTCGTTCCCGGCCCAAACACCGACTGATGCCAGCCAGACATCTCATCCAATTTCCGCCCGCCCAGGGGCACGATTTGAGCCAGGCGGAAGCCTATTTTTACGTCATCGAGGAGGGCAGGCGGATCAAGCTGCGCTTTCACGACTACGACGACATCTTTGCCCGGCCCGGTTTGTATGAGCAGCTTTTCTACGACCGGCTCAAATGCACCTCGCCGCAGAAGGTATGCGAAATCCTCCAGTCGAGCCTCGCGGCCGAGCGCAAGAGCTGCACCGAGCTCCGGGTGCTGGACCTGGGCGCCGGCAACGGGATGATGGCCGAGGCCATCCGGCGGGTCGGCGCGGCCCGGGTTGTCGGGGTGGACATCATCCCGGAGGCGCGCGAGGCCGCCTATCGCGACCGGCCCGCCGCTTATGACGACTACTGGGTGCAGGACTTCACCGCACTGACCACCGCGCAGCGGCAGGAACTGCGCGACTGGAACTTCGACTGCCTGACCTCGGTGGCGGCGCTGGGTTTCGGCGACATCCCGCCGGCGGCCTTCTTCGAGGCGCTGCGGCTCATCCCCGACGGCGGCTGGGTGGCCTTCAACATCAAGGAAACCTTCCTCGACCACAACGACGACACGGGCTTCTCGCGCTTCGTGCGCGAGCTGATCTTCTCGAAACACCTGCAGGTGTGCCGGCTGGAGCGCTACGTCCACCGCGTGTCGATGGAGGGCGTGCCGCTTTACTACTATGCCTTGGTGGGCCGCGTGACCACACAGGTGCCGGCGGGATTCCTCGCGCAGACCGGGGTGGCGTGATGCCGGCCTCCGGCGAACCCTCCCGGCTGCGCCGGGCACTGGCGCTGACCGCGCTGGTGGTGGCGGGAGAAACGATTTTCTTCCTGCCCTTCGTGCTGGCCCGCATCTTCCGGCCCACGCTGCTGGAGGTGTTCGGGCTCACGAACTTCCAGCTCGGCGCGGCGTTTTCGCTCTACGGGATCGTCGCGATGGCGGCGTATTTCTTCGGCGGACCGCTCGCGGACCGCTTCACCCCGCGGCTCTTGCTGGCGGTGGCGTTGGTCACGACGGCGGCCGGCGGGCTGGTGCTCGCCGGTCGGCCCTCGCTCACGGCGCTGCAATGGCTGTTCGCCTACTGGGGTTTCACCACCATTGCGCTGTTTTGGTCGGCGCTCATCCGCGCCACTCGCGAATGGGGCGGCGACAAACTGCAGGGCGCGGCCTTCGGCTTGCTCGACGGCGGTCGCGGGCTCGTGACCGCGGTCACCGGTTCCATCGTGGTGGCGATCTACGCGGCTTTGCTGCCTGCGGCGGTGGAGACCGCCGGGCTGGCGGAGCGCGCGGCGGCCTTCCGGCAGGTTGTCCTCATCATGACCGGCCTCACGTGCGCCTCCGCCGTTTTCCTGTGGTGCGCGTTGCCGCGCGGGACGAGTTTTACCCGCCAGACCGGACCGGTATTCGACTTCGGCGGCGTCAAGCGGGTCCTGTGGCTGCCCGCCGTGTGGCTGCAGGCCTTCATCGTTCTCTGTGCCTACGTGGGCTTCAAGGCCACCGACGACTTCTCGCTGTATGCAAAGGAAGTGCTGGAGCTGGATGAGGTTGCGGCGGCCCGGGTCGGGCTCGTCTCGCTCTGGATGCGGCCGATCGCGGCCATCGGGGCCGGCGTGCTGGCGGACCGCGTCGGGGCGGGAAGACTGACTTCGCTGAGCTTTCTCTTCATCGCCGCCGGCAGCGTGGTGCTGGCCTCGGGCACGATCGGCCCGGGCATGGTAACGATGTTTGCACTGACGATCTGCACGGCCAGCCTGGGCATCTTCGCGCTGCGCGGGTTGTATTACGCGATCATGGGTGAAGGCGGCATTCCGCTGGCGGTTACCGGCACGGCGGTCGGCGTGGTCTCGGTCGTCGGCTACACGCCGGACGTGTTCATGGGCCCGCTGATGGGTGCGCTGCTGGACAGTTCTCCGGGCGAAGCCGGTCACCGTCAGGTGTTTGCGGTCGTCGCCGGCTTTGCGCTGGCCGGCCTGGGCGCGAGCTGGTGGTTCCGGCGGCTCGCCCGCGCGCGGGACGTTGCCGGGGCCGTTTGAGCGGCTTGCCAGCCGGGTGGCCGGCGGTGATGCTGCCGCCATGCTCGAAGGGTTTATCAAGGCGTTTATCCCGCTGTTCGTGGCCATCGACCCCATCGGGCTGGTGGCCATTTTTTTGGCGCTGGGCCGCAACACCCCGCAGGTCGCGCGCCGGCGCATCGCGAACCAGGCGGTGTGGACCGGCGGACTGGTGGCGCTGGCGTTTTTGTTTCTCGGGCAAAGCATTTTTTTGGCGGTGGGCATCACGGTGAGTGATTTCCAAATCGCGGGCGGGCTGATCCTTTTCATCCTCGCCGCCCGCGACCTCACCCACTCGGCGGCCGAGGAGCCGGCGAAGCTGACCGATGACTTCGGCGTGGTGCCGCTGGGCATGCCGCTGATCGCCGGGCCCGCCTCCATCACGACGCTGTTGCTGCTGGCGCAGACGCAGGGCGTGCTCGTCACCCTCGCCGCGCTCGTGGTGAATCTCGGGCTGTGCGTGCTCGCCTTCGTTTACAGCGACTGGCTGGGCCGGAAAATTGGTTCCACCGGCCTGCGCGCCATCTCGAAGATCATCTCGATGCTCCTCGCCGCCATCGCCGTGAACATGATCCGCCGGGGCTGGACGGGGTGAGGTGGTTTTAACCACGGATTGAACGGATAGACACGGATAGCTTAACGAACTACGCGTTTCCATCTGAGATCCACGTGCTTGAAATTCAATAGCAAGGCCAGTTTCAGGCCGGTGATCGCCAGATAGCCGGCCATTTTGGCGATGTGTGTGGGTGTAAAATCCTCCGCAATTTTCGGATCAGCGATTACCAAGTCATCAACAATCAGATCGGGAATCAATGTGTCCACGACCACTCCTTCATAAATCACTTCGAACCTTTTCTGCTGATCTATCCGATGGCCCCGGTTTCTCAATTCAATGACCAAAGCGTTTTCGTAGGCTTTTTCATCCAGTCCGGGTTTGAGTGTGTTCAGCACCTTCATGGCCGCTCCGATGATGGCCTCACTGATTTCCGCATGAATCAGTTTATCCGTGTTCATCCGTTCAATCCGTGGTTAAAAATCACCCGCCGAACGTGGTGAGCAGCTCGGCGTAGATTTTGGCGGAGGCGAGGAGTTCCTTCACCGCCGCCCGTTCGTCGATCGCGTGGTAGTCCAAGCCGCCGGGGCCGTAGCCGAGGGTCGGGATCTTCAGGTGATGGGCGAAGAAGTGCATGTCGTTGAAGCCGGTCGAGACGCTGAAGACCGTCGGCGCGCGGCGCACGCGGGCCACGCAACCGGCCATGGCGGCGAAGAAGGGATGCTTCGGCGCGTGGTAGCAGGGGTGGTTGTCGGAAACCTTTTCCACCGTGATGCGGCAGCCCGGGATTTTTTTCGCGGCGAGGGCAAGGGCGGCGCGGAGTTCTTTCTCCGCCGAGGCGACGGTCTCGACGGCGAGCACGCGGCGGTCGATGGAAAACTTGGCCAGCGCGGGCACGGTGTTGATCTTGCCGCCTTCGCCGGAGGCAAAGACACCGCCGACGTTGATGGTCGGCCGCATGGTCTTGCCCTCGGGGGTGACGAAGGTGCGCCGCGCCAGCCGGCGTTTGTAATCCTCCAGCGCGACCACGAGGGCGGACATTTTTTCCAGCGCGTTGACGCCGGCTTCGGGCTTGGAGCCGTGCGCCGCGCGGCCATGCACGGTGACCTCAAGCCACACGACGCCGTTGTGGCCGCAGCAGATGGCGTTGCCCTCGCCGCCTTCCATGACGACGGCGTAATCCGGCCGGATGGGGGCATTTTCCACGAGCCAGCCGGTGCCAAGGGTGGAGTCGGTCTCTTCGTCGGCGGTGAAGGAAACCTCGACGTTGAGCCGGGGGGCAGTGCGAGTGACGCGGAGGGCCTGGAGCGCGAGCAGGAGGCTGGCGATGGAGCCTTTCATGTCGGCCGTGCCGCGGCCGTAGATCCAGCCGCCCTGCACGGTGCCGCTGAAGGGACTGCCGTGGCGCCATTTCCCGGAGACGGGGACGACATCGTAGTGGGCGTTGAAATGGACGGTCTTCTTCGCGCCGCGCGCCGCCAGTTTGCCGAGGACGTTGAAGCGCGGATACGCCTGTTGCGCGGCCGGGAGGTGTTTTTTGAGCAGTTTCCGCGGGATGGCGTAGCGCTTGGTGGCGAGGCCGAGCCCGGCCAGCTCGTGCGTGAGCCAGGCGGTGGCGCTGTTGTAGTGCTGGCCCGGGGGGTTGACGGTGGCGAAACCGACGAGCTGCTGCAACCGGCCGAGCAGGTCGGCCGCGTGGGCGTCAATGTAGGCGGAGGGAGTCACGGGAGGCGGAGGATGATTTCAGGCCGGTGCCACGAAGGTCACGTAAAGCAGACGCAGCAGCGTGAGTGCGACCATGGTCAGAAAGATGGGGCGGACGAAGCGAGCGCCTTTTTTCACCACGAGGCCGGCGCCGAGCCGCGCGCCGATGACCTGCCCCGCCCCCATGGTGAGCCCCGCGCCGAGGTGCAGGCTGCCGAACAGGCCGAACAGCACGAGCGAGGAGACGTTGCTGGTGGCGTTCATCATTTTCGTGAGACCGGTGGCGCGGGTGAAGTTGCAGCCCTGCACGAGCACAAACGCGATGGTCCAGAACGAGCCGACCCCGGGTCCGAAGAAACCGTCGTAAAACCCCAGCCCCAGCCCGAAGGCCGTGAAGAACCAACCCCAGCGCAGCCGAGGCGGATGATCCTGCGCGCCGACCTGCGGCCGGAAGATCATGTAGAGCAGGATGGCGCCCAGCAGCCAGGGAATGAGCCGGCCGAGCAGATCCGCATCCAGCCACTGCACGACAGCGGCACCGGCAACCGCGCCTACCAGCGTGCTGAGGATGCCGGTCCGGCACTCGCTCAGGTTGACGACACCGCGGCGCACAAACGTGGCGGCCGCCATCACGCTGCCGAAGGAGGCCTGCAGCTTGTTGGTGCCGAGCGCGAGCGGCGCCGGCAGGCCAAGGTTGAGCAGGACGGGCACGGTGATGAGTCCGCCGCCACCGGCAACGGCATCCACCAGGCCGGCGATCAGGCCGGTCAGAAAAAGCAGCGGGTAAACCCAGAGGGGCCAGTCCATCGGGACAGCATCGGGCATCCCCCTCGGGAACGGAAGCGCGGATAAAAACCGGGTGGCCTTGCAGCCGGCGCCGGGCTCCAATGCGGGCATGAACGACTCCGCCGCCCGCCTGATCGCCCGCTTCGGGTTGCAACGGCTGCCCGGCGAGGGCGGCTTTTTCCGGCAAACCTGGCTGAGCCCGGAGCGCGATGCCGCGGGCCGACCGCTGGGCTCGGCGATCCTTTACCTGATGACGCCGGAGGATTTTTCGGCCCTGCATCGGCTGCGGACGGACGAAGTCTGGCACTTTCTTGCCGGCGATGCCGTGGAGCACGTGCAGCTCGATCCCAAGGACGGCGGCATCCGCCGCACCCGGCTGGGGCCGGCGGTGGACGGCGAAGAAACCCCCCAGTTGGTCGTCCCGGGCGGCGTCTGGCAGGGCGCGCGGCTGGCTGCCGGCCATCGGCAGGGGTGGGCGCTGTTGGGCTGCACCCTTGCGCCGGCTTGGGATGAACGCGACTGGGAGGCTGGACCAAGGGAGACCTTGACCGCGGCGTTTCCGACCGCGGCGGAGATCATCCGGGCGTTGACGAGATGATTTTTGACAGTGCCGCCCGCCCGGGTCAGCGTCGGCCATCATGTCCCTGGCCGAACTCAGAAAAGACTACAGTCTCGCCGGATTGAAGGAGAAGGACCTCGCGAAGGATCCTTTCCGGCAGTTCGACAAGTGGTTTCAGGAGGCTCAGGCGGCCAAGATTCCCGAGCCCAATGCGATGACGCTGGCCACCGCCACGCGCGACGGCCGGCCTTCGGCGCGCACGGTGCTGCTCAAGGGCATGGACGGCCGCGGCTTCGTTTTTTACACCAACTACGAAAGCCGCAAGGGCCGCGAGCTGGAGGCCAACCCGCGCGCGGCGCTGGTTTTTCCGTGGGTGGCGATCGAGCGGCAGGTGATCATCGAAGGGCCGCTCACCAAGGTCACGCGCGAGGAGTCCGAGGCTTATTTTCACAGCCGGCCGCATGCGAGCCAGCTCGGCGCGTGGGTGTCGCAGCAAAGCTCGATCGTCTCCGGCCGCGCGGCGCTGGAGGACGGACTGAAGGCGGTGGAAAGAAAATATGCGGGGCAGGTGGTGCCGCTACCCCCGCATTGGGGCGGCTACCGGCTCAACCCCGAGACCGTGGAGTTCTGGCAGGGCCGGCGGAGCCGGCTGCACGACCGGTTGCGCTACCGCCGCGAGGCGGACGGCGGCTGGAGCGTGGAACGGCTGGCCCCGTGAAACGCCCGGCCCGATCCCGCCGCCCGGCGCGGGCGCTGCCCGACGCCAGCCTGCAGGCGGCCGCCTTGCAGGCGCTGGGCGAAGGAGTATTCATCGCGGAGCCGCGGCCACGGGGCGGACTAAGCCTCGTCTGCACCAACCCGCGGTTTTGCGCGATGACCGGCTGCACGCCGGCCGAACTGGCAGGCCGGACTTTGGAGCAGTTGCACGGCGAGAAACCGGACCGCGAACGCCTGCATCGCTGGCTGCGCGCGAAACGCCCGGCCGGCATCCTGACCGGCGAGGGCTACCTGGTGCGCAAGGACGGCACGACCCTCTACGCCGCGTGGAGCTTCAGCCGCATGCCTGCGACGGGCGGGCGGCGGCATATCGTCGCGAGCTACCGCGACATGACCGAAAAGCGTAACCTGCAGGAGGCGCTGATGCACGCGCAGCGGCTCGACGCCGTGGGCCGGCTGGCCGGCGGCGTGGCGCACGATTTCAACAACCTCATCTCCGTCATCAACGGCTACTGCGAGATGCTGGCGGCGCAGGTCGCCGAGATGCCGCGGGCCCTGCACGAGGTGAACGAGATCCACAAGGCCGGCCGCAAGGCCGCCGCCCTCACCCGCCAGCTCCTCGCCTTCGGCCGGCGCCAGCCCATGGACGCCCGCGTGACGGACCTCAACCAGGTGATCCGCGACAACGCCGGCATTCTCGGCCGCCTGTTGGGCGGCACCGGCCAGCTGGTGCTGGAGCTGGCGCCGGACCTCGGCAACGTGCGCACGGACCCTGCCCAGTTTCAGCAGGTGCTGGTCAACCTCACCATCAACGCCCGGGACGCGCTGCGTGCGAGCGGCCGCGTGGTCATCGGCACCGCCAACCGGGAGATCAAGCTGGCGCAGAACCGCCGGCTCACCGACACCCCGCCCGGCCGCTACGTCGTGGTCACGGTCAGCGACAATGGCACCGGCATGGACGAAGAGGTGCGGAAGCACCTGTTCGAGCCGTTTTTCACCACCAAACCCGAAGGCCAGGGCACCGGTCTGGGGCTCGCCATGGTCCACGGCGTGGTGCAGCAGAGCGGCGGCTTCATCACCGTGCGCAGCGAGCCCGGCGCCGGCACCACGTTCGAGATCCTGCTGCCCGCCGTGCGCGAGCCTGTGGACCGCCGCAACTCCGCCTCGCCGTTTGTCCCCGTGCCTCCACCGGTCCGGCGCCGGCACGAAACCATTCTCCTCGTCGAGGAGGACGCGGTGCTGGGCAAGATGATCGCCGGCATGCTGGCTGCCGAGGGCTACCGCGTGATCGAGGCGCGGCAGCCCGCGGAAGCCGCCGCCGGTCTGCGCGGCCAGACGCGCCAGGTTGAACTGCTCATCGTCAACCTCGCCGGCGACGGCGAAAAACTGGCCCGTTCGATCTACATGCACCAGCCCGCCCTGCGCCTGCTCAACCTTTGCAACCAGAACGATCCGCAGACCCTGGCCTGGCTGGCGCCCGAACATCAGGCCTCGCTGCCCAAACCCTTTGCGCTGAGCGAACTCCTCCGCACTGCGCGCAAGCTGCTCGACGCCTGAGCCCGGATGACGGGAAAGGTTGCCTGCCCATGAAACTGCACCTGTTGCCCGACCGCACCGATTCTGCCGCGGCCAACATGGCCGCCGATTTTCTCCTGCTGCAGCGCTATCCCCTCCCGGCCGTGCGTTTCCGGCACTACGGCTGGCACCGCCCGGCGTTCACCTTCGGCTACAGCCAGAAAATCGCGTTCGTCCGCGACCGGCTGCCGCCGGGCGAACCGGTCGAACTCTGTCGCCGGCCCACCGGCGGCGGCCTGGTGGATCATCGCGAGGACTGGACCTATGCGCTGGTGATTCCGCGTGGCCATCCCGCCGAGGAGCTGCGGGCGACCGAAAGCTACCGGCTGGTGCACGAGGCGCTCGCGGCGGCCTTGCGCCGGCAGGGCGTGGCGGCGGCGTTGCAGCCCGCGGAGACGGAGGATACGGCGGCATCCGGGGTGTGTTTCCAGCGGGCCGAGCCGCACGATGTGATTCACCGCGAGACCGGGGCCAAAATCGCGGGCGCGGCACAGAAGCGCAACAAGCGCGGCCTTCTCTTCCAGGGTTCGCTTTGGCGGCCGGCGGTGCGGGCCGCCGTGGACTGGGCGCGGTTTCAGGATGATTTGGCGGAGACGCTGGCGGCCGCGCTGAAGGCCGAGGCCGCGCCGCAACCCTGGCCGGAATGGGCCGAGCACGAGTTCGAGGGGCTGACGGAGCAATACGCTTCGCCGGAGTGGATCGAAGCGCGGTAAAACCCCCGCCGGACCTCAGTCCGCCCGGGTAATTTCCAGATCGTAGAGCGCGAAGGCCAGCGGCCGGGGATCACCGCCGTCGGCGCGCAGCTCGCCGGGCCGGTCGCTGCTGAAAACCAGCTCGACCTTCGGTCCGGTGAACGTGAAGAGCGGAATCTCCACCGGCGTGCGGCGCGCCTCCACCGGTCCGCGCCAGAGGATGAAATCTCCGTGGCGGATGGTGACGACCCGCGGCGCGATGCTGTGGATCAGCATCTGCAACCGCAGCGTGCGGGGAGCGGCATCCCGGCCGGCGCGGCGCAGCACCATCACGGCCTCGCCGCCCGACCACGACCAGCGGCTTTTGGCGCTGGTCTCAAGTCCGTAGAAACCATCGCCCGGTTCGGCGACCACGACCAGGGAGGCGTCGTCCAACATGGCGAAGGCCTGGGCCGGCAACCGGGCCTTGGGCAGGGCAAGCTGGATGCCCGCGATCAGGAGGGCGACCGCGAGCAGGCCGAGCAGGCTGAGACGCAAGACGGGAGACATGAGCCCGGCAGGCTAGAAAGTCCGCCGGGGTCTCGGCGAGGATGACTTTTGCTCAACCACCGGTTTCAGGGGCGGGCGCTGCGGGCGGCGGCGGTTCCTGCCAGAAGTAGTGGCCCCGGCGGTTGTGATCGAACCGGATGTAGCCGGCGGCGAGCACCAGCAGCAGGCCGAGCAGGATCCAGAACCGCCACGGACTGGCCTTGCCGGCGTAGGGATCATCCAGCGTGCGCGTGGAGTTCTTCGGCAGCCGGGCCTGTTCGGTGAGCGCGGCGCCGAGCGGCATGTTGATCTTCACGCGGCCGTTGATGGCCCAGCCGTTGGCGTCGAGGATGGGGCCGAGGTTGCGCTGCCGCAGCTTCAGCCACGCGATGAGCATCGAGGGGCCGGAGATGGCGAGCATGATGCCGAGGATGCCCAGCGGCATGAAGATGCCGAGGCCCATGAAGCCGGCCACAAAGCCGCCGAGCAGCGTGCCGATGGCGCCGATACCGACGCCGAGGGCGGCGACGGTGCCGACCTCGAACTTGGGCTTGGCCGGGGTCGCGGCCGGCTTGCCGGCGGCCGCGGTGTCCACGGTGCTGGCGGCGGCCGATTCGAGGCGGCTGGTGGCGGCGCTGTCCGCGGCGGCGGCGCGCTTGGCCACCTGCTCCTCGATGAAGCGCACAAATTTCTTGTAGGGCGACCAGAAGGCCTGCCGCACGCTGATGGGGTTGTCGATGAGCTTGGTGATGGTGGCATCCCAGTCGCGGCCCTTGCGGTCGTAGAAGATGCCGTGGCGGCCGACGAAGAGGTAATCGCTGTCGCCCTGCGTGAAACAGGCGGCGACCTGCATGACCTCGCCGCCCGGGCGTTTGCATTCGACGTAGGCGATGTAGGCCTTGCTCATCGCCGCCAGGGTCGCGTGGGCGGCGGGGTTGTCCACGCGCACGCAGAGCTCGGTGGCGCGGCTGTCGAGGTAGAGCGTGCCCGCCTGAAAGACGGCCAGACGGTCGCGTGAGAAGAAGTCGGCGAAGTTGACGTAGTTGTGCAGCAGCGCCCGCAGGTCGCGGTGGTAACGGGCGAGGCGTTCGACGTCGCTGATGGCCTTGAACTCGGGCTCGAGCGCCTTGTCCTTCGCCACGAGCTCGGCGAGGGCGGCCTTGCCGTTGCCGGCGAGGATTTCCTTGGCGCGCGGCAGGCCGAGTTTTTCCACGGCGGAGCCGGCCTTGCCGCCGAGCCACGTTTCGTAGGCGGCGAACTTGGCGGTGAGTTCGGCCCAGTCGGCGGCGCTGAGGGCTACCTTGCCGGCGCCGAAGATCGGCGTGACAGCGGTGCGGTGGAGCGTGGCCAGCGCGGCGGCCCAGGCGGGGTTGATGCCCTCCAGCAGCGGGAGCAGCTGGCTCGACTCGATGCGGGCGAGCGGGAAGGCGGCGACCTCCTCGGCGGAGAGTTTCAGGTCCTTCGCGGCGATATCGAGGTATTCGGTTTCGCTGCGGTTGAGCGCGGCGATGGCCCGCGCGTCGAAGGCGGCGAGCCGGCAGCGGGCGAAGTAGTCCTCCACCTTGGGGCGGACGGCCCGGATGGCGCTGCACGCCGCGGCCGTGGCGTCGCCGAGCACGGCGATGTCCTTGGTGCCGCTCTGCTCGACCCACGCGGTGTAGGCCGCAAGGTCGGCGAAGAAGGTGTCAATCTGGGCGGCGGTCACGCCAGTGGCGCCCGAGCGGCTGGTGGTCCCGCCGAGACAGGCGATGATTTCCTTGATCAGCGTTTGCGTGGCCGGATCCTCCGTCGCCTCGGGCGGAATGACGCCGGAACCGTTGAGCACGCTGGCCGCGAAGATCGCCGCGGTGTTGGCGGCGTCGGCCGTGGTGAGGGCGGCGTCCTTCCCTTTGCCGAGGCTGCGCAGGATCTGCCGCGCGGAGGAAATGAGCACTTTGCCACCGGGGGCGGCCTCGTTGATCGCCGCGAGCGGCAGCTGGTCGCTGCCCTTGAGCAGGTCGGCCGGATCCTTGAGGAGTGCGGCCGCCCATTTCACGGCCGCCAGCAGCTCGGGCACGCGGATGCGGCCGTCACCGTCGGTGTCGATCAGCGCGAGGGTTTTTTCATCAATTTCGGTGCCCTTGACCGGACAGCTGAGGGCGACCCACAGCTTCTGGTCAAGTTGGTGCAGATTGAGGAGATCGGCGGCGGATTCGAGCGAGACCTGGTCGATGCCGCCGGTGCGGAAAAACTTCCAGATGTGGGGTGAAACCGGGGAGGTCATGGTGGTGGTGAAGCTGGGCCGAAATTCCTCCCGCCCTTGGCCCTTGGCAACAGAATAAAGGGTGCGCGGGCCGGCTTTGACTCGGGCGGTCATCCGGGCCTTGCTCACCCCATGAAATTACTCCGCTGCTTTCTTCTGTGCCTCTTGGCCGGCGGCCTCGCGGCCAATGCCGCCGACCTCCGCCCCATCACCCCGCAGGACCTCTGGGCGATGAAACGCCTGGGCTCCCCCGCCCTCGCGCCGGATGGCGGGCGCGCGGTCTTCACCGTGCAGGAATGGTCGGTGGAAAAAAACAAGAGCACCACGAACCTGTGGCTCGCCGATCTCGCCACCGGGGCCGTGCGCCGGCTGACCACCGCCCCGGTGGCCGACGGTGCGCCGGCGTGGAGCCCTGACGGCGCCCGCATCGCCTTCACCTCAAAGCGGGCCGAGGATGAGACCAACGCGCTCTACGTGCTGCGCCTCGACGGCGGAGAGCCGGAGAAGATCCTCGAGCTGCCCTATGCCGTGAGTTCGCCCCAGTGGCTGCCCGACAGCCGGGGCCTCGTGGTCCTCACCCGCGTGATTCCCGAACTGGCCGGCACGCTGGCCGCCGGCGACCTCGCCACCATGCGCAAGGAGATCAAGCGCCGCAAGGATTCCAAGATGACCGCCAAGGTGAGCGAAGCCCGCGCCTTCCGCTTCTGGGACCAATGGCTGACCGACAAGCTCGCCCACCGGCTCATCCGCGTGGACACGGCGACCAAGGAGTTTCGCGACCTGACGCCGGGGTTTGGCCACCTGTTCACGTTGGGCAACGAGCAGAGTTTTGATGTTTCCCCGGCCGGGGACTTCGTGGCCGTGACGATCAACTCCACGCCCCCGCCCTACCGCGGCCATCTCAACAACGACGTTTACCTCGTGCCGACCGACGGCTCGGGCACCCTGCGCAACCTCACGCCGGAGAACCCCGGCGCGGACGGCTCGCCGGTCTTCGCCCCCGACGGAAAGACCCTCGTGTTCAAACGGCTCAAGGATTCCTACTACAACGGCGAGTTCAGCAAACTCTGGCGCCACGACCTCGCCACCGGGAAGAACACGCCGGTCACCGACCATCTTGACTACAGCATCGGCAACGTCGCCTTCGCCCCGGACGGAGCCACCCTGTGGGTGACCGCCGAGGACAAGGGCGTGGTCGCGCTCTTCCGCCTGCCGGCCGACGGCCGCGAGTTCACCGCCGTGCATCGCGCCGGCTCCACCGGCAGCCTGCGCGTCGCCGGTTCGACGGTGGCTTTCCTCAACAATAACAACCGCCGGCCCGACGAGCTCTTTGTGCTCGACCCCGCCACGGGCGAGGCGCGCCAGATCACGCAATTCAACGCCGACCTGCTCGCGCAGCTCGATTTCGGCCGGGTCGAGGAATACTGGTTCGAGGGCGCGGCGGGCGACCGCGTGCAGGGCTGGCTCTACCTGCCGCCGGGCTTCGATGCGCAGAAGACCTACCCGCTCGTGCAACTCATGCACGGCGGACCGCACACCATGGTCGCCGATGCCTGGAGCTACCGCTGGAACGGCCATGTGTTTGCCGCGCCGGGCTATGTCGTGACCTGGGTCAACCGCCACGGCTCGACCGGCTTCGGCCAGGCTTACAGCCAGAGCATCATCGGCGAGTGGGGCGTGAAACCGCTGGAGGACATCCTGCGCAGCACCGACCATCTGCTCGCGCGTTTCCCCAACATCGATCCGACCAAACTCGCCGCGGCCGGCGCCAGCTACGGCGGCTACATGGCGGCGTGGGTGGCGGGCCACACCGACCGCTTCGCGTGCATCATCAACCACGCCGGCGTGAACGATTTCATCACCCAATACGGCGCGGACACGACCACCTACGGCTTCAGCCATGTGCTGGGCGGCAATCCGTGGGACAATCCCGAGGGCATGCAGCGCAACAACCCCACGACCTACGCCAAGAACTTCAAGACGCCCATGCTCATCATCCATGGCGAGAAGGACTACCGCGTGCCTTACGTGAACGGCACCGCCCTCTACGGCATCTACCAGGCAATGGGCCTGTCCGCCCGGCTCGTGATCTTCCCCGACGAGAACCACTGGATCCTCACGCCGCAGAACTCGATCTACTGGAACTGGGAGGTGCAGAGCTGGCTGAGCCGCCACATCGGCGGCACGCCGGTGCTGGCCGAGCCGAACTTCGGCGGCTGAAATCACTCGTCAGACAGCGCTCAACGGCGGCGCCGCCAGATGGCCAACGCCAGTGTTCCCAGCCCTGCGAACAGCGCATAGGTTGCCGGTTCTGGCACAGCGGTGATGCCGATATTGGCCTGGGACCAGCTGGCGTTTTCGTAGGTTGCCACCAGATAATCGTCGGCGCCGCTGCCGTTGAAATCAAAAGTGCTGTCGCCGCCAAAGGTATAGTCCCCCCCAACCATGGGGTCGCTGCCACCATAGCCAAACAGTTGGCGGGTGATGGCCAGGGGATTGTTCGCGCCGATCTTTTGGAGATAAGCCACGCAATCAGCCGGTGTGAAAATGCCGATGCTGTTCAGAAATCCGATGGTCAGGTAGGCCTCGAACGTTACATTTTCGCCATCCACCCCGTCGAAGTTTATGCCTGCGAGAGGCAGATCACCGGCATACGAATTGTTCAGCGGGGCGAGATCGCCCCAGAAGCCGTCGGTCCGGAAAACCGCGCCCTGAAAATCATAGTCGCCGCCCGTTTCAATGATCAGGCCAAATGCGGAGCCAAGCAGAGTGCCGGCGGCATCTGAAGTTGAGGCCACCGGGTTGATGGTGCTGGCCTGGATCGTGAGCGTGCCCGTGCCGCTGTTGAAGGTATAGCCAGACAACGACCCGCCCGTGTAGGCAACGTAACGGGGCAGCGCGCTCAGGCCGGTGAAGACAAGGGTCAGCGGGGTGGCGGCGGAGAGATCCGTGGGAGACAGGTCATAGCTGGCTGTGCCGCTGGGCGCTTCCTTGGCGAAACCAAAAATAAACTGACTGCCGCTGGTGGAAATCGCGCCGTAAGCCGTGCTGCCGTCCGGGGTCAGGTCAGTGCGAAACGGATTCGGGACCGTGCCATCGCCATGAAAGGAACTCCCTCCCCCTCCCCAGCTCGACCCGGCGGTGGAGAAGGTGATCTGTGCCGATGCCAGACTACAGGAACACAATACCAGGCAAATGAGGCGGGTTTTCATGCTGCGATGCTGAGAAGCCGACGAAAGTGGCACAACCCTAAATCCCATGAATTGCAAAAACAGCCTCGGGGGCCTTAGGCCTCAATTACGCACCAGCGTGACCACGCACTCGAGGTGGCGGGTCTGGGGGAAAAGATCGAAGGGCTGCACGGCGGTGACCGCGTAGCCGGCGGCAAGAAACTCCTTCAGATCGCGCATTTGGGTGGCAGGATCGCAAGACACATAGACCACGGTGCGCGGGCCGTAGGCAAAGAGCTGGCCGAGAAAGGAGGCATCGCAGCCCTTGCGCGGCGGGTCGATGATGACCGCGGTGTCGCTCGCGACAAAAGCGGGGTCCAGGCCGGCGAAGATGGTCGCGGCGTCGCCGGCGGAAAAAGTCGCGTTGGCGATGCCGTTCGCGGCGGCGTTTTCGCGGGCAAAACGGACGGAGGATTCGCTAAGCTCGATGCCGGTCACGCGCTCGAAGGCCGGCGCGCAGCTCAGCGCGAACAGCCCGCTGCCGCAGTAGGCGTCCACGAGAAAGCGCGCGCCGCCGGCAGCCGCCTGGGTGCGCACATACGCCGTGAAATTGGGCAGGATGAACGGGTTGTTCTGGAAAAAGTCCCGCGCGAGGAAGCGCAGGCGGAGCGGTTTCGCTGCCACAGGTAGGGGCCGACCTCCGGGCGGCCCGGCGTGCTTTTCCCAACGGCCCGCCTGGAAGTCGGGCCCTACCTCGATCACCTCATGAATCACGGCATCGTAATCCGTGATCACACCTTCCTCGGCATGGCGCAGCAGGAGGGTGGCGCCGCGGGTGTAGGTTTCACGCTGGCCGAGCACCCGCGACCGGGCGGTGGTGAGCCGGTCGTTGATGGCGTCCGTTGCGATGGGGCAATGCGGCACATCGACGATGTCAAACCGGGTGCCCTGACGGAGAAACCCTATCGGCATCGAACCATCCGGTCGCGGCGGATTGAAATGCGGCGTGATTTTTGAGCGGTAGCCAAATTCCCGCGGCGACGGCACGGTGGGCGCCACCGGAAAGCTGATGCCGGCCATGTGCCGGAGGAGTTCCTCGACCTGCCGGCGTTTCCAAGCGAGCTGCTCTGCGTAGGTGAGATGCTGGTATTGGCAGCCGCCGCACCGGCCGAAGAGTTCGCAGCGCGGCGTAATCCGGTGCGGCGAGGACGTCAGGACCTCGATGAGGTCGGCCTCGGAGTAATTCTTGTGGTTGCGAAACACCCGGACCCGCACCCGCTCGCCCGGCAGGGTGAAGGGCACCATCACGACCCAGCCGGAGGAATTTTCGATTCCCGATTCCCGATTTTCGATTGGTTTTGAAGCTTGGGACAGTCCGCGGTCCTCGACTTTCTGCCCCTCGGGCAGCCTCACCCGCCCGAGCCCGACGCCGAGGTTGGTGAGCGTGGCGATCTCCAGCTCGATCTCGGCGTGATACGGAAAAGGGCGGTCGTTGAATTTCTTTTTGGCCACTGCGAACCAAAGGACACAGGGGTTTTAGGGATTTGCCTAGTCAGAACTCTCCGTGCTCTCTGTGTCCCCGTGGCCCAATCCATTCCGTGACGCCTGAAAAAATCACCAGTCTCCAGAATCCGCGCATCAAGCAGCTCGTGAAGCTGCGCGACCGGCGGCCGCGCGACGAGGCCGGGGTCTTTTTGATCGAGGGCTACCGGGAGATCCGCCGCGCCCTGGAAAAGGGTATCCGCCCCGGCGAGTTCTATTTCTGCCCGGACTGGTTTCTCGGCGAAAACGAACCCGCCCTCATCGCGCAGGCGCAGGCCGCCGGCGCGCAGCTCTTCGAGCTTTCCAAGGAAGCCTTCGCCAAGGTCGCCTACCGCGAGCGACCCGACGGGCTGCTCGCCGTCGCCCCGCAGTGGCGCCGCCGGCTGGAAGACCTGGCGCTTCCCGCGGAGCCCTTCCTTCTCGTCGTCGAGTCCATCGAGAAACCCGGCAACCTCGGCACCATTTTGCGCAGCGCCGACGCCGCCGGCTGCCATGCCGTGATCGTGTGCGACCCGGTGACGGATATTTTCAACCCCAACGTCGTCCGCGCCTCGACCGGCGTGCTGTTTTCCGTGCCCGTGGTCGTGAGCGACAGCCCCACGGTGCACGCGTGGCTGAAAGAAAAGGGCATTCGCACCGCCGCCACCACGCCGCACACCACCAACCTCTACACGCAGACCGACCTGCGCGGCCCCCTCGCCATCATCATGGGCAGCGAACAATACGGCCTGAGCGGGTTCTGGATGAAAGGCGCCGGCGTCCTCGTCCGCATTCCCATGGCTGGCCAAGCCGACTCCCTCAACGTTGCGATGGCGACGATCATCACGCTCTTCGAGGCCGTGCGGCAGCGGAGCGGGTAATGCCGCAGCCTCAGCTGCGGCCGATTGCCCGATAGTGTTCCACCAGTTCCGCGGTGCCAGCGGCCATCGTTACGCGCGGGGCGTAGCCCAGATCGCGCTTGGCGGCGGTGAGGTCGAACCAGTGGTCCTTCGCAAGTTCGGCGGCGATGAAGCGGGTCATCGGGGGTTCGCCCTTGAGCGGCAGAGCGCGCCAGAGCGTTTCGCACACGGCCCCGATGGCTGATGCGGTGCGGAGTGAAACGGTCTTGGTGACGGGCGGCTCGCCGAGCGCGGTCAGCAGGCCGTTGATCCAATCCCAGAGCATGACCGGTTCGTCGTTGGTGATGAAATAGGCACGCCCCGCGGGCCCGAAAGTGTAACCCAATGGGTTACACTTTTGAAGGGTTTGTTCGGCGAGGAGGTGGGCGTCCACGGCGTTTTCGACGTGGACCATGTCCACGCGGTTGCGGCCGGAGCCGACGATGCGCAGGCGACCGGCCCGGGCCCGGGCGAGCACGCGCGGGACAAGGTGCGGATCACCGACGCCCCAGATGAGGTGCGGCCGGAGGGCGACGGTGCGCAGCTCCGGCGAATTGGCCGCGAGCACCTCGCGCTCGGCGATGGCCTTGGTGAGCGGATACGGGCTGGGACAGTTCGTCGTGAGCGGCAGCGACTCGTCGGCCCCGGCGAGATCGCGGCCGTTGTAAACGACGCTCGGCGTGCTGGTGTAAACGAGGTTGGCCACGCCGTGCCGGCGGCAGCCGGCGAGGATGGCGCGCGTGCCGAGGACGTTGGTGCGGAAGAAATCATCGTGGCGGCCCCAGACGCCGACCCGCGCGGCGGTGTGGAAAACCGTGGTCATGCCGGCGCAGGCGGCCTCGACCGCGGCGGCATCGTCCAGTGAAGCGCGGATGAAGCGCACGCCGCGGTTTTCCAGGTCGGGCGCGGGGCGGCGTGCCAGCACCGTGATTTCGCGGCCCTGCCCCAGCAGGCGTTCGACGAGGCGCCGGCCCAAAAACCCCGTGCCACCGGTGACGAGCGTGCTCATCGCTTGGGGTCGCTTTCGTAGCCCTTGGCCGTGGCCGCCCAGGCGGCGAGGGCGAGGCGGTGGATCTTGGCGTTGTGCCGCACGTCCACGGGCAGCCGCGCGCGGAAGTAGAAAACCTTGATGGCCGCCGTATGCGGATGGGCCAACGCGAGCTGGCGCAATTCGCGGGCCAGGGCCCGTGCTTCCCGGGAATCCTTCACCGCGGTTTCCACCACCAGCGCCGGCTGGCGCACGGTCCCCGTGCCCATACCGATCAGCGCGCAGCGCTGCGCGCGGGGATGCACGCGAAAGACCTGCTCACAGGGTTCGGTGAAAAGCCGGCCGGCCGCCGTGACCACGCTTTCGACCTTGCGGCCGCAGAACCAGAGCCGGCCGGTTTCGTCCAACCAGCCGCAATCCCCCATCCGGTGCCACAGCCGGTCGCCGTCGGTGATCTTGGCCACCGCCGTGGCCTCGGGCATGGCGTCATAGATTTTGGTCACGACGGGACCGTTGACGATGATCTCGCCGATTTCGCCCGGCGCCGTCTCGATGAGTTCGCCTTTCGGGGTATCGAGCCGGATCACCCGGACCGTCATGCCGGACAGCGGCCGGCCGACACAGGCGCCGCGGACCGAGGTGGGATCGATCTCATCTGCCCGCACCGAGCTGACCGGCAATGCTTCGGTGGCCCCGTAGGGACTGTGCAGCGTGCCTTGCGGCAGCCAGCGCGCGGGGTCTTCCCACAGGGCGGCCGGCACCGGTGCGCCGGCGCAAAGGACGCGGCGAAGCGTGGGCAACGTGGCACCGGTCTCGAGGCAGTGCTGCTGGATTTTCCGCCAAAGCGTCGGCGAACCAAAGGAGTTGGTGACATTTTCCTGCCGGATGGCCTGGACGATTTTCGCCGGGTCCACCGCGGCCGGCCGGCGCGGGTCGATTTCCGGCACGATGGTCGTCATGCCAAGGGCGGGGTTAAACAGCGCGAAGATGGGCAGCATCGGCAGGTCCACCTCGCCGGGCTGGATGCCGTAGTGTTCGCGGATGAGCCGCACCTGCGCCTCGAACATGCCGTGCTCGTAGCATACGCCTTTGGGAGCGCCGGTGGAACCGCTGGTGAACAGGATGGCCGCCAGTTCGTCCGCCCCAACCTCCGCTACGGGAAAGTAACCTAATAGGTTACTTTTTGAATTCTCCGAAGAGGGGAACGCTGATCGAGAGTAACTTATTGGGTTACTTTCGCGGGCGGTGAGCGAGGAACTGGCGGTGACGCGGACCTGCACGCTGCGGAAGGTGGGGCGGAAGATCCAACCGATGAATTGCGCCAGCGGAATGCCAAGCAGGGCGCGCGGCTGCGAGCGGCGCACGCAGGCGAGAAAACTTTTCAGGCCCATGCCGGGATCGATGACGACGGGCACGGCGCCGAGCTTGAAGAGAGCGAAGACCGAGGCGATGAGCGGCAGGCCCTGCCTGACCATCACGAGCGTGCGGTCACCCCGGCGCAGCCCGGCGGCGGTCAAACGCACGCACCAGGCGTTCACCTCGGCATCGAGTTCGGCAAAGGAAAGCGAGAGGTAGTCAATGCGGCCATCGGCCGTGCGGCCGCGCGGAATTTTCAGCGCCGGCCGGTCGGGCTGGCGGGCCGCCATGAGCGGCAGGTGGCGCGCGATGTTGGCGGACTCGGGCATCGGCGGAGCCGCACAGGATCAGCCCTGCTTGAACGCGGGAAGATCGCGCAACAGATCGGCCTGCCAGGGCAGGAGGATTTCATCCAACTGTTGTGGCCGGCGGGCGATCTGCGCGAGCTGCGCCCGGTTGGCGATGAGCGTGGGTTCGAGCGACAGCCGGGCGGCGAGCTTGTCACGGTCGGCCTTGATACGGTCCTGCAGGGCGACCTCGGCCATGGTGAGGGGCGCGTGGTTGGGATCGCGGCCGCGGCGGCGTGGCAGGGTGGACGGGTCGCGCTCCAGTCCGCTGCGCACGGCGGCGGCGAGCGAGCCGATCAGGCGGGGGTGGCGTTTGCCCAGATTGACCTTGGCGAGGATCGCGGCCTCGGCGTCGCCCGCCTCGGCGGCCTCGGCGATGGCCACGAGCAGCTTGTTGCCGCAGACCTTGAAGGGCGGGGTATCCAGCCGTTCGGCCTGCGCCTGGCGCCAATGCCACACCGCGTGCAGCACGCCGAGGCCGCGGCCACGCAGGCGTTCGCTGCCGCCGATGCGCCAGTCGTTCTCGTCGGGCGGGGCGAAGCCGGTGAGTCCCGCCTCGATCTGCGCCTCGCATTGCTGGCGCAGCCAGTCGAGGCGGTTGAGCTTGGCCAGCTCGCGGGTGAGGATATCGCGCAGGGCCGGCAGGTGCCAGACATCGAGCGAAGCGTAGTCGAGCATCTTCTGGGTGAGCGGACGCTTGGACCAGTTGGCCTTCTGCGAGTCTTTGGAGAGCTTGACGGAAAAGTGGTCCTCCAGCAGCGACGCAAGCCCGACCCGCGGCCGGTTGAGGAGCTGGGCGGCCAGCATCGTGTCGAAGATGCTCTTCGGGCGGAACCGACAGTAATCGTGCAGCAGGCGCAGGTCAAAATCGCTGCCGTGCATCACGAGGTGCTTCGAGGCCAGCCGGCTCCAGAGGGCGTCGAGCTTGAGCCCGGCCTGGGCATCAACGAGGAACACCTCGCCGCGCACGAGGAACTGCAGCAGGCAGAGCCGGGTGCGGAAGTGATACATGTTGTCCGCCTCGGTATCGAGGGCGACCTCGTCCACGCGGTCGAGCGCCTCCAGCAACGGGGTCAGCTGGCCGGGTTGGTCGATCAGAAGGTAGGCGGGCGGGCGGGAACTCACTTTGACGCCGAGCAAACGGCGCAGACGCACGGGAAGGAAGCGGGAAATCATCAGATGGACGCGCCGGGCGCGACCGGTCTGACGTTCAGCATTCCGGCCGCGGCGTTCAACGTTCAAGTTTCAGGCCCGGCCCAGGCCGTAAGGAAGGCGTCGATCAACTGCGGCAGGTCGTCGCTGTAACCGCCTTCCAGGATGGCGGCTGCGGGGATGCCGGCTACATGCAGCCAGCGGCCCAAGGCGGCAAAATCCTCCGCCTCCAGGGTCATCTGGGTGATAGGATCGCGGGCATAGGCATCGAAACCGGCGGAAACGAGGATCAGGTCGGGCCGGAAATCGAGCACCGTGCGCCAAGAGGCGGCCAAGTCCGCCATGTGCCGGTCGCGCGGCGTGTGCGGGGCGACCGGCCAGTTGCGGCAGTTATCGAACGAAGCCGTGCCGGTGCCCGGATAGCCGGGATATTGGTGAACCGAGGCGAACAGGATGTCGGGCCGGCCGTGCAGGATGGCCTCGGTGCCGTTGCCGTGGTGGGCGTCGAAATCCCACACCGCCACGCGGGCGGCACCGCGCCGCTGGGCATCGAGGGCGGCGAGGGCAATCTGGTTGAGGTAGCAAAACCCCATGGCCTGATTGGCGGTGGCGTGGTGCCCCGGCGGGCGCATCAGGCTGAAGGCCTTTTGACCGGCCAGCGCGGCGGCGGCGGCTTCGCAGGCGGCGTCGACCGCCCGGCGGGCGTGGTTGCCGATGTCAGGGAAAAATGGCGTGTCTTCGTCGAAATCGACCGGGCGGACCAGCCGTTTGAGGTGCGCCGGCGTGTGACCCAGGAGCAGGGTGTCATCCGGCGCTGCAGCCGGCACCCGCCATTCCCAACCCGGATGCGCGGCCCGCAGGTGGGCGGCGCTGCGGGTGACGCGCGCCGGCTGCTCGGGGCGCATCGAGGAGCCGTAGTCGGCACACCGGGGATCGTGAATGATGAGCATGGAGGATCGTTCTCGTTCTTTGTTCGCTTAATAGTTCTCCTTGTTTCCGACAAAACAGGAGAACGAGAATGATTGCGAGAACGAGAACGATTTTGCCTGGGGTGCCAATCCGGACCAAGCTGCGGCCATGAAAGTCGTTGTGCTCTGTTCCGGCGGGATGGATTCCGTGACCGCGCTCCACTGGGCGCGGCGGGAGCACGACGTGACGGCGGTGCTGAGCTTCGACTACGGCGCGAAGCATAACCATCGGGAAATCCCGTGGGCCGCGGCGCAGGCCAAAAACCTTGGCCTGCGGCACGAGGTTGTCGTGTTGGATTTCGTCAACCGGCTCTTTGCCTCCGACCTGCTGAAGAGCGGGGGCGAAATCCCCGAAGGACACTATGCGGCCGAGAACATGAAGCAGACGGTGGTGCCCTTCCGGAACGCCATCATGCTTTCCATCGCCTGCGGTTTTGCGGAAAGCGCCGGGGCGGAGGGGCTGGTCATTGCCGCGCACGGTGGCGACCACGCGATCTACCCGGACTGCCGCGAGGATTTCATGCAGGCGATGGGCGAGGCGATGCGGCTCGGCACCTACGCCGGGGTGCGGCTGCTGCGGCCGTTCATCGCGCTTAACAAAGCGCAGATCGCCGCGGAAGGCGTGCGGTTGGGCGTGGATTTTGCGCAGACCTGGTCATGTTACAAAGGCGGCGAAATCCACTGCGGCAAGTGCGGCACCTGCGTGGAGCGCCGCGAGGCGTTTGCCGTGGCGGGCCTCAAGGATCCCACAGTTTACGAGGCAACCCCGCCGCTGCCGGCCGGCCCCACCCCATGAGCCGCATCAGCGAACGCATCGAGCGCGAGCTTGGGCTGCCGGGCCTGGCCGCCACGCTGGCCGACCAACTCAAGCCGTCCGACCTGCAGTCGCTTTGGCTGGAGGTAAGCCGCATGCAGGCCGCCCGGCTCAAGCCGACGGAGGTGCTCGCGGCGTATGAGAGCAACCGCTTTGTCCGGCCGGCGGTAACGGACAGCAAACGCCTGCGTGACTGGACGGATGCCATGCTGGCGCACCTGCCGGCGGAGTTCACGGTTTTGGAGCTGTCGCCGGTTTGTCCGCTGGGCACAAATTCCGCCGTGGCCGGGGTGGCGCAGAACTGGGCGGTGGCGACCGAGCGACAGACGGAAGTGGTGTCCGATGCTACGAATGTCCTCGCTTTGGAAGCCGCCAGCCGGCGCAAGCAGGCCCGCGCGGCCGGGGGTGAAACCGTGCACTTGGCGACCTGCCACCGGCTGCTGCGCGCGCAGCAGTATGCGGCGGCGCATTTCTCGCCGCATTTTATGCTGCTCGGGCTTTGCAGCGCCGGCCGGGGCGGTGACTTCGAGCTGACGGCACTGGCCCTGCAGGTTGAATTTCTGGTGACGGCATTGCAGCAACACCTGCCGGCCGGCACCGGCCTGCGCCTGGCGTTGTCCGACTTCGGCGAACCGCCGCGGCCGACGGAAATGGTGGCGGGCTGGCTGCAGGCCAGACGCGACCGCTTTCCCGGTTTGATCTGCGAAACCGCCCCGGATCGCGCGAGCGGCCGCGGCTACTACAGCGGCTGCTGTTTCCATCTGTTGCTGAAATTCCCCGATGGCAGCGAACGGCAGATTGCCGACGGCGGGGCCGTGCCCTGGGCGAGCCGGCTGCTCAGCGATGGCAAGGAGCGCATGGTCATCAGCGGCCTGGGCCTCGAGGGCCTGGCAGCGAACTTTAATCCCACGATGCAGTCCACCTGACCCATGCTGATTGCCGAGATATTTTATTCGCTGCAGGGCGAGGGCGAGCTGACGGGCGTGCCCTCGGTCTTCGTGCGCACCAGCGGATGCAACCTGCGCTGCAACTGGTGCGACACGCCCTACGCCTCCTGGAACCCCGAGGGCAAACCGCATACGCCCGAGCAGATCGTGGCCGCCGTGCAATCGCATCCGCTGGCGCGGCATGTCGTCCTGACCGGCGGCGAACCGATGATCGCCAAGGGCCTTCGCGAGCTGGCAGCGGAGCTGAAGCGACTGGGTTATCATCTCACCATTGAAACCGCCGCAACGGTCGCGCCCGACGGCATTGCGTGCGACCTCGCCTCACTCTCCCCGAAGCTGCTCAACTCCGCCCCGGACCAGCGGCTCAGCGTGACCTGGCGGCGCAAGCACGAGGCGTTGCGGTGGCAACCGGAGGTCGTGCGCGCCTGGGTGGACGCTTATCCGTATCAGTTCAAATTTGTGGTCACGCAGCCGGGCGACGTGGACGAGCTGGAAGGCATGCTGGTCTCGCTGAAGCGCGACATTCCGCGGCACAAGGTGCTGTTGATGCCCGAAGGCCTGACGCCCGAGGCCGTCCGGGCAAAAGCCGGCTGGCTGGGCGAGCTGTGCAAGGCGCGCGGCTACCGCTACGCCCACCGGCTGCACCTCGACCTGTATGGCAACCAACGCGGCACCTAGGAACCGGCTGCTGCCCCCGCCGCGGAAACTGTCCGAGGAGCTGGCGGAGCTGCGCGACCGGTTTGCCCTGCGCCCGGTGACCTTGCGCGAGGTAATCTACACCCTGCGCGGCCGGGCCTATCACCTGCTGTTGATCCTGCTGGCGTTGCCCTTCATCACCCCGATTCCCCTGCCCGGCCTCTCCACGCCGTTCGGGCTGGCCATCGCCTTCATTGCGCTGCGGCTGGCGCTCGGACAGCGGCCATGGCTGCCGATGAAACTGCAGCGCAAGGAACTGCCGCCGGGATTTTTTGGCAAAGTCATCAGCGTGGCGGCCTGGGTCATTCTCCGGCTGGAAAAACTGCTCCGGCCGCGGCTGGCGCCGCTCACGGGCTCCGGCCTGCTGCTGCAGTTGCATGCGCTCATGATGCTGCTCGCCGCGCTCACCCTGCTGCTGCCGCTGCCCATCCCGTTCACCAACTCCTTCCCTGCTTGGGCGATCCTGCTGCTGGCGGGCGGGCTGCTGGAGCGCGACGGCGTGGCCGTCCTGCTGGGTTATGTGGTTTTTGTCGCCGGGGTCTTCTACTTCATCTTTCTCGGCGGGGCCGCGGCGCAGGGCGTGACTGTCCTGCGCCAGTGGCTCGGTTTCTGACGATGGTCAGGGCTCGTGGCGCTCGCCGGGGAATTCGCGGCCGTTGATGAAGACGGCGAGGCAGCGGGTGGTGTATTCGAAGGGGTCACCGTCGTAGAGCGCGAGGTCGGCGTCTTTGCCCACTTCCAGCGAGCCGACGCGGTCGGCCACGCCGAGAATCCGGGCGGCGTTGAGCGTGATGGCTGCCAGCGCGGACTCGAAGCCGAGGCCCTTGCCGGCGGCGACGCCGGCCTCGAAGAGCACGACGCGGGTCTTGGGCACGTAGGATTCGTAGCCGCTCTGGATGGCGAAGGGCACCCCGGCGCCGCGTAGTTTGGCTGCGGTCTCCATGCTGAGGTTTTCCAGATCGCCGAACGAGCGGGCCATGGTGGGATGCAGCACCACCGGGAAACCGGCGGCCTTGATCTCGTCGAGCACGAGCGGTGCGTCGGAGCAGCCGTCGAGCACGATGGAGAGATTGAATTCCGCGGCGAGCCGGAGGGCCGACATGATATCCTGCTGGCGGTGGGCGGTGATCAACAGCGGCTGTGTGCCGTCGAGCGCGCGGAGCATCGTTTCCATACGCAGGTCGCGGGCGGGGCGCTTGGTCTCGTCGGGCAGGGCGAGCTTGCGCGCATACTCCTGCGCCTTGAGCAGCTCGGCGCGCAGCATGGCCATCGCCTTGCTGCGGGTGCCGGGGGACTTGCCGGCCTGATCGGTGGTGCCGGCACTGCCGAGCGAGACGGCCGTCATGGCGGCGGGCTTCAGCGTGTCGCCGTCGGCCGTGCCGCCGAGGGTCTTCACGACCATGGTCTGGCCGGAAACGAGCATGCCGGGCGCATGACCGGTGTGCACGGTGGTGATGCCGTAGGAGCGCACGTAGGCGACCAGCGGGTCGCGGGGATTGTAGGCGTCGATGGCGCGCAGCTCCGGCTGCATGGGCGCGGATTTTTCCAGCATGTCCTGATCGTGCGGCTGGTTGAGCAGACCGCTGAGTCCGACCGTGGCGCGGGCATCAATCAGGCCGGGGACCACGACCTTGGCGCGAACGACGCGGTGATCCATGGTGTAAACCATGTCCTCGGCCGGACCGACGTAGGTGATCTTGCCGTCGCGGACGAGGACGAGCCCGCCGGGAATCGGCGGCCCCGAGACGGGATAAACCATTTCGCCATGGATGGCGACGGGCATGGCGGCTTCATCGGCCTGCACGAAAGGCGCAATGACGAACGCGGTGGTGCAAAGGAGAAAACGATAAAGATTACGAGAAGGAGAACGGTTCATTGGGCACCTCCCTGGTTGGCGGCGATGATGAGATCCCAGGCGCTGCCGTAGCAGCACAGCTGCACCCGTTGCGCGTCGCCGGCGCCGGGACCGCCGAGGGCGTAGAGCCGGTCCTGCGGATCGGCGAAGTCGAAGACCTTTTGCCCCTCGACCCAGGTCTGCTCGACCTTGGTATAAACGCTCAGCGGGTCGCCCGAGAGAATGATGAAGTCGGCATCCTTGCCCGCCTCCAGCGAGCCGATGCGGTCGGCGAGGCCGAGCATCTCGGCATTGGCGAGGGTCAGCGCCTTGAGCGCGCCGGCCCGGCTCATGCCGGCGCGCACGCCGAGGCCGGCGGAACGCAGGAAGTGGCGCGAATCGGTGACGCCGTCGTCGGTGTGGAAGCCGACGGTGACACCGGCTTTTTCCAGCACGGCCCCGTTCGCGAAACTGATGTCGCGGGTCTCCAGTTTGCCGCCCGGCGAATCCACGATGATGATGGAACAGGCGGCATCGGCGGCCGCGATTTCATCCGCGACCTGCCAGGCGTCGCTCACGTGGTGCAGGACGACCTTGAAGCCGAACTCCCGGGCGAGCCGGAGGACGGTGAGGATGTCGTCCTGCCGGTGCGTGTGGTGCTGCACGACGCGCTTGCCCTCCAGCACCTCGACGAGCTGCTCAAGCCCGAGGTCGCGGGCGGGCAGTTTGTCGGGATCGCCCTGGGCGCGCTCGCGCTTGGCCCGGTATTCCTGCGCCTTGATGAACTGGTCGCGCACGAGGGCGGCGGACTTGGCGCGGGTGCCGGGAAAATTGGGCGTCGGCCGCATGGGGTTGGTGCCGTTGGCCATTTTGAGCCCACCGGCGGGCGAACCGTCGGGCAGTTTGATCAGCAAATCGTCCACCACGCGCGAAGCGCGCAGTTTCAGATAAAGGGTCTGGCCGCTGATGAGATGGCCCGAGCCGGGCATCACGTTGACGGCGGTGATGCCGCCGGCGCGCGCTTTCTGGAGCCGCGGATCGCGGGCGTCGAGCGAGTCCAGCGCCCGGGTGTCGGGCTGGATCGGGTTGGAGCCGTCGGCGCCCTGCACGCCGCCCACATGGCTGTGGGAGTCCACGAGGCCGGGCATGATGACCTTGCCGGTGACATCGACGATTTGCACGTCGGCGGCCAGCCGGATGCTGCGGGCATCGCCGACCGCGGTGATTTTGCCGTGTTGGACCAGCAGGAGCCCGTTTTCAATCGGCTCGCCGGTGATGGGGATGATCGTTGCGCCGGTGAAGGCGACGGGGTTTTCCTGGGCCTGCAGGGCGGTGCCGGCCGCGAGCAGCAACCCGAGCGTGATACGGGATAACATCGGCCAAGCAAAGCGGGCCGCCCCACAAGCGGCAAACCGCAAATGCATGGACTCGACTCTGCCGGCCGGAGGCACATACCAAAGGCATGTCCCCCGCCCCGCCCCTTGGACGTCTCGGCCAGATATCACATGCGGTGAAGAACGTGGAGCGGGCCGTGACTTTTTTCCGCGATGAAATTGGGCTGCCGCTGCTTTTTCGGGCTCCGCCCGGACTCGCGTTCTTCGCCTGCGGGGACGTGCGGCTGATGGTCACCCAACCGGAAGGACCATCCCACGCCGGGGCCAATTCGACGCTCTACTTCAAAGTTGATGACATCGTGGCCACCCGCACGGCGATGCAGGCCCGCGGCGTGCAGTTCGACGACGAACCGCACCTGATCGCGAAGCTGCCGGACCACGAACTGTGGATGACATTTTTCCGCGATCCGGACGGAAGCTTGCTGGCGCTGATGGAAGAGCGGCGGTGAAACGGCTCAAAACTCGTCGAAGGCGATCTGCTGCGGGGAGACGCCGAGGCCGGCCAGCATCCGGGTGCAGGCTTTGATCATCTGCGGGGGACCGCAGAGGTAGAACTCGACGGCCTTGGGGTTGGGATGGTCGCGCAGGTATTGCTGGAGCACGACCTCGTGGATGAAGCCGGTGGGGCCGGTCCATTTGTCTTCCGGCAGCGGCGAGGAAAGCGCGAGGTGGAAGCGGAAGTTCGGATGCCGGGCGGCGAGCGATTCGAAGTAGTCGGCGTAGAAAATCTCCTGCCGTGAGCGGGCGCCATACCAGTAGCTGACCTTTCGACGGGTGTTTTCGGTTTCGAAAAGATGGGAAAGATGCGCGCGCAGCGGGGCCATGCCGGCGCCGCCGCCGATGTAAACCGCTTCCTTCTGGGTGGGCTTGAGGTGGAAGTCGCCGAAGGGACCGATGGCGGTGACGGTGTCGCCGGGCTTGAGGCTGAACATGTAGGCGGAGCCGCGGCCGGGCGGGCAGGCCTGGCCGGGCGGCGGCGTGGCGATGCGGATGTTGAAGCGCAGGGTGCGCTCGGTCGCGGCGTTGCTGGCGAGCGAGTAATTGTTGCGCCGGCCGGCGCCATTCGGATTGGCCGCGACGAGTTCGAAAACGTGCTGGGCGCGCCAGACCGAGGCGAAAGGCTCGGGAATATCGAACGTGTCGAACCTGATCTCGGCGTAGGCAGGGATATCGAACTGCAGGTAATCGCCGGGGGTGAACGGGACTTTTTCAGCGGCATCCGCCGGCTCCAGCACCAGCTCCTTGATGAAGGTGGCGACGCTGCGGTTGGACAGGACGCGAAAGGTGAAGGTCTTTTGGGCGCGGGCGCCGGCGCCGCCGGGACGGCGGACGTTGAGCCGGAGCCGGCCGTGCCGCTCCTCGAGCGGATAAGTGACGAGGCCGCGGCAGACCGGCGGACGCGCGGGCGAACCGTCGGCGAGATTGAAGCGGCCGTTGTGCTTGGGGCACTCGATGATTTTGCCCTTCACGAGGCCGTCGGCGAGGTGGGTGTTGCCGTGCGTGCAGACACCGTCGGTGGCGTAGAGCTTGCTCTCCTCATCACGGTAGAGCGCATAAGTCCGGTGACCGTGATCGAAGCGGATGACATCCGCGCGCCCGAGATCGGCGGCGGCGCAGACCTCGATCCAGCCCTCGGCATCGGGTTGGGCGTCGGAAGCGCTTTGTGTGTCCACGGCTGTGGGCGCGGAAGGCGGCGGGAGTTCGCGCCGCACATAGTGGCCCGGATCTTTCACCTGACGGAGCACGGTGGGGATGATCTCGCGGAAAGCCTCGGCGATGCTGCCGTAGGGTTTGGGCATGTCGTGCTTAACCAGCGCGTGGAGACGCGGGAGGTTGTGATAGGGCACGAGCGGGAACATGTGGTGCTCCACATGGTAGTTCATGTTCCAGTAGAGATACCGGTGGATCGGATTCATGTAGACCGTCCGGCAGTTGAGCCGGTGGTCGAGGACGTTTTCGGCGAGACCCGCGTGCTGGGTGTAGCCGTAGATGAGCATGAGCCAGGTGCCGAAAATATTGGGCAAACCGACGAACAGGAGCGGCAGGATGCTGCGCGTGTAAAGCGAGAGGCCGATCGAGGCGGCGTAGATCAGCAGGTAGATGCGGGCGCGGAAATAGATTTTGGGAAACTCGCTCTCCGGGATGTAGGTTTTCTCATCCGGCAACATCCGTCCGCAGGCGTGGTTCAGGATCTGGGTGAAGTAGTGCCGGTAAACCGGCAGGTTGAAGGTGCCGAGGAACATTTTCCACAGGTTGGGCGGCCGCGGAACGGCGATTTCGGGATCGCGGCCGACGATGATGGTATCGCTGTGATGCCGCGTGTGGCTCCAGCGCCAGAGGACGGACTCGCGCATGATCATGAACGAGGCGATCTCGTAGAGGGCGCGGTTCATCCAGTCGGTCTTGAACGCGGTGCCATGCTCGGACTCATGCCAGCGCGAGTCAGAGGTGGAGGCGTAGAGCGTGGCGTAAATAAAGTAGGGAACGGCCGCCCACCAGGAACCCCAGAGTGCCCAGGTGGCGTAGCCGCTGCCGAAAATGAGTGCAAACCACAGCACGGTGTCCCGGATGGCGGGGCCGTCGCGGCGCTCCAGCAGCCGGCGCATCTCGGCGCGCGGGACGGGGCACTGATACCAGTCGGCCTCGGCGAGGCCGCGCTCGACCGCGGCGGCGGCGTTCACGCCGGTGAGGCTGTAGTCGAGTTGGCGGGGCG
>JAHCLN010000219.1 GCA_026125215.1 Opitutaceae bacterium | reverse complement strand
GGCATTGTCCGCGACGGGCGAGGTGTTGGGCATGCACACCACGGTGGTGAACCCGCCGGCGGCGGCGCAGTGCGAGCCGGTGGCGATGGTTTCCTTGTGGGTCTGGCCTGGTTCGCGGAAATGCACGTGGATGTCCACGAGGCCGGGGCAGGCGACGAGGCCGGCGCCGGCGATTTTCTTCGCGCGCTTTTTATCGGCCGCGGAAAGCGAGGCGACGAATTTGCCGTCCTTGATGAACACGTCGCCCAGTGCGTCGCGCCTGGCGGCGGGATCAATGATGCGGGCGTTTTGGATCCAGAGGCTGGGCATGGCGTTTAAACGGGTTTCAATCGGTGCCGAGCACTGCTTCCGGCTGGCCGCCGGAGCAAAGGTAGAGCACGGCCATGCGGACGGCGATGCCGTTGGTCACCTGTTCGAGGATGACGCTGCGGGGGCCGTCGGCGAGGTCGCTGTCGATCTCGACGCCGCGGTTGATGGGGCCCGGGTGCATGATGATGGCCTTGGGGTTGAGCCAGCCGGCGCGGGTTTGGTTGAGCCCGAACATGCCGGTGTATTCGCCGAGCGAGGGGAAGTGGCTGCTCGACTGGCGCTCGTGCTGGATGCGCAGCAGCATCACGACCTCGGCGTCGGCGAGGGCGGACTTCAGGTCGTGCGAAACCTGCGCGCCGAGGGCGGTGAACCAGTCCGGCACGAGGGTGGACGGGCCGACCAGGGTTACGGCGGCGCCGAGCTTGACGAGGGCGTGGATGTTGGAACGCGCGACGCGGCTGAAAAGGATGTCGCCAAGGATGACAACCTTGCGGCCTTTGAGGGACCCGAGGTGCTCGCGCATCGTGAACGTGTCGAGCAGTCCCTGGGTGGGATGCTCATGCGCGCCGTCGCCGGCGTTGACGACCGGGATGTCGAGCACGCGGCTGAGGTAGAGCGGCGAGCCGCTGGCGGAGTGCCGCAGCACGATCAGGTCGGCGTTGAGTGCCTGGATGTTCTGCGCGGTGTCGCGGAGGGTTTCGCCCTTGGTCGTGCTGGAACTGGCGGCGTCGAAGGCGATGACATCCGCGCTCAGGCGCTTGGCCGCCATCTCGAAGGAGATGCGGGTGCGGGTGCTGGGCTCGAGGAAGAGGTTGACGATGGTCTTGCCGCGGAGGGCGGGGACTTTTTTCACGCTGCGGCCGAGGATTTTTTTGAAAGCGGCGGCGGTCGCATGGATCTGGTCGATCTCGGCGAGGGAGAGTTCCTCGAGGGTGAGCAGGTGGCGGCGGTTCCAGGGCATCAGGAGATTTTTGATTTTCGATTCTCGATTTTCGATCTGGCGACCGCGATTTCGATGCGGTCGCGGTCCGGATGCTTTTCGTCGAGGGTCACGATCACTTTTTCCCCCGCGGCGGGGCCGAGGGTCAGGCCCGTGTAGTCGGCGGCGACGGGCATCAGGCGGCCGCCGCGGTCCACGAGGACGGCGAGTTCGACCTTGGCGGGCCGGCCGTGGTCGAAGAGTTCGTCGAGGGCGGCCTTCACGGTGCGGCCGGTGAAAAGGACGTCGTCCACGAGGATGACCGTGGCGCCGGTGACATCGGCGGGCAGCACGGTCGGGGAGAACTCCTTCGGGATGGGGTGGCGGCCGATGTCGTCGCGATGGAAGGAGATGTCGAGGGTGCCGGCCTGCTTGCAGCCGAGGTGGCGGGCCAAGCGGCGGGCGAGGGTGATGCCGCCGTTGGCAATGCCGAGGAGAATGAGCCGCCCGGGCTGGCCGTGGCGGGCGGAAACGGCCTCTGCGATCCGGGCAATGGCAGCCTGGATTTCCTTTGAGCCGATGGTCTTGGGCGTGGCCACGAAGCTTGGTTGTGACGATGCGGCAGGACACCGTAAAGCGGAAATCCGGCAGCGGTCGAAATACCCCGGTCCAAGCCGGATCGTGTGCTCAAGTCTTCAGCCAGGTGGCCAGATCCGCTTCCGTGGTGAGATGCGGGCCGAACTGGTATTCCGGGGCGAGCAGGCTGGCGTAGGAGACATCGGCGAAGCGGCGGCAGTGCAGGAGGACCTTGGCGCGTTGGCCGGGGGCGC
>JAHCLN010000218.1 GCA_026125215.1 Opitutaceae bacterium | reverse complement strand
TCAAGATGTTGTCGGGCCTGATCTATCCCACCAGCGGCACGGCGCGGGTGGCAGGATTCGACCCCACCCGGCGCGAAAACGCCTACCGGCGCATCTTCGCCCTCGTGCTCGGCCAGAAAAACCAGCTGTGGTGGGACCTGCCCGCCATCGAGTCCTTCAACCTCCTGCGCGCCATCTACGGCCGGCCCAAGCAGGAGTGGCAGGCCACGCTCGACGAGCTCGTGGATTTGCTCACCGTCCGGGAGAAACTCAACGTCATGGTGCGCGAGCTCTCGCTCGGCGAGCGCATGAAGATGGAGCTCATCGCCGCCCTGCTCCACCGCCCGCGGGTGCTCTTCCTCGACGAGCCCACCATCGGGCTGGACGTCATCTCGCAAAAATCCGTCCGCCAATTTCTCCGCGACTACAACCGGCGCCACCGCGTCACCATCCTGCTCACCAGCCACTACATGGCCGACATCCAGGAATTGTGCGAACGCGTCATCGTCATCCACAAGGGCGAGAAAATCTATGATGGGGCGCTCGACCGGCTGGAACATGCCGGCGGGGCGCGCAAAAAAATCATCACCTTTCTGCCGGGCACCGCGGAAGCGTTCCCGGCCGGCTGGCAGTCCGCCCACGGCGTGACCACGCGCACCGATGACGGCAAGTTCACCCTCCGCGTGCCCGGCGAGAAGGTCGTGGCCGTCTCCCAGGAAATCCTCACCGCCGGTCCCGTCGCCGACATCAGCATCGAGGAAGTTCCGCTGGAGGACGTGATCGCCGAGCTTTTCAGCACGCGCGGCTGATCACTCGATCGGCTCCGGCCAGTGCCACGCGGGGCCCACAAGCCCGTGCATGAGTTCCCGCAGCGTTGCGCCGGACCGCCCGGCGACCGCCAGGATCTCCTCCGCGCCGGACGCGCCCGGCGAAACGAGCCGGGCCGCTTCCTCCGGGCCGGCGGTCTGCTCGAGACGGCGGGCATCCGCAAAACTCTGCAGGCCACGGCGGAGCCGCAGTTCATGGGCGAGCCGCAGATTCACCTCGTCCAAAGCGCGGTGCAGCATCCGGCGCGCGGCCGCCAGTTCGCCGCGGGCCACCTTGCGCTGCACCCACACATAGTCGCACACGAAGCCGTTCGCCAAGCGCACGATCTCCGCGTCACCCAGCCGCGGATCGGTCACCTCCGCGACGACCTTGCGATAAAACGGCTCCCACGAGGCGGCGCCGTGCAGAAACCGGTAACCCGGCCGGATGACCACCGCCAGTTCGCCCAACGCGCGGCGCAAACCCGCCGACTGCCGGTGCAGGCCGAGCGACATCGCCACCTGCGCCAGCTGCAGCCGCCAGGCGGGAAGCAGGACAAGGTCGAGCTCACCGGCCGGAAACACCGCCGAGATTTTGCGCGCGCTGCCCAGCACCCCGGGCCGGTCCACGTAAGCCAACGGCGGCCCCCACCCGGCGGGAACCGTCCAGCCGGCATGGGCAAACAGCGCGGGCTGCGAGGTGATGAGATGAAAATCCCAGTCGGAATTGGCATCGGCCCGGTCGGAGGCGCCGGCGGCGCGGGTGCGCGAGCCGATGAGCACGACCGCCTTCACCCCGGCCTGCCGCGCCGCCCAATCCGCCAGACTTCCGGCCGGGTCTGCCATGGCTCAGAGGCTGCGCAGCGAGACGAGGATCTCGGTGCCCTGCATGCCCGGACCGGCGTGGATTTCGCCGTGGTGCAGGCGGATGATTTCCTTGGCGAGAAACACCGCCAGGCGGCCCTGGTTGGGCACCGCGCCTTCCACGGGCTCGGGCAGGATGCCCTCCAGTTCGAGGTGTTTTCCCTTGATGGAAAGCAAGGCCGTGAGTTCGCGGCCCTCGCCCGCGGCGCGGAGCTCCAGGGTCATGTCCTGCAAGCCCTGCTCGGGCCGGTTTTCCGCCAGCGTCTCCACCAGCGAACCGAGGGCAAACTCCAGCAGGGGCGCCGCCGCGTGCAGGCGCACCGGATCGGGTCCGGTCTCGACCTCCAGTTTCACGGCCGCCCCCAGCGCGCGGACCAGTTCGCGCAGGTCCACGGACTTCGGTTCGGCCTCGTCGAGCGTCTGCATCAGGCCCAGCCGGCGGTTCAAAGCCTCGAGCCGCGCAATGTCGGCCTTCAACGTCTCGGTCAGCGCGGGCGTGACCTTGCCCGGCGGCGCCTGCCGGAAGGTCG
>JAHCLN010000217.1 GCA_026125215.1 Opitutaceae bacterium | reverse complement strand
GATGATGTGCCGACGCTGAAAGCGATGATCGCCCGCCAACAGGCGGAAATCGCCCATCTCCAGCTGTGGATCGCCAAGCTGCGCCGCCAACAGTTTGGCCGGCGCTCGGAGCGCGCGGACAACCTCCTTGGCCAACTCGAACTGCACCTGGAGGAGCTGGAGGTCGGCGCGGCCGAACGGGCGGTGCGGCTGGAGCCGGCCCGGCCGCGACCGGCCGAACCGACCTCCCGCGCGCTGCCGGCCCACCTGCCGCGCGAGGTCCATACCCATCAGCCCGACACCGCCGTTTGCCCCGGCTGCGGCGGCCCGCTCAAGCCGCTGGGCGAGGACGTTTCAGAGCGGCTGGAGTACGTTCCCTCGCACTTTCGCGTCATCCGCCACGTCCGGCCCAAACGGGCGTGCGGCCGCTGCGACCGGATCGTCCAAGCCCCGGCGCCCAGTCGGCCGATCGCGCGCGGATTGGCCGGTCCCGGCCTGTTGGCGCACGTGTTGGTCTCGAAATATGCGGATCACCTGCCGCTGTACCGCCAATCCGAAATCTACGCCCGCGCCGGGGTCGATCTGCCGCGTTCGACCCTGGCCGGCTGGGTGGGTGAGGCCGCCGCCCTGCTGCGGCCGCTGGTCGAGGCCGTGCGCCGGCACGTCCTGCGCGCGGATCAGATCCACGCCGACGACACCCCGGTGCCGGTGCTCGCGCCGGGCAAGGGCTCGACCCGGCAGGGCCGGCTGTGGGCCTACGTCCGCGACGGCCGCCCGTGCGGCGATCCGACCCCACCGGCGGTTTGGTTCGCCTACTCGCCGGACCGGCAAGGCCGGCACCCTCGCGAGCACCTGCGCGGTTTTCGAGGCGCACTGCACGCCGACGGCTACGCCGGCTTCAACGGCCTCTACGAAACCGGTTCCATCGTCGAGGTCGCCTGCTGGGCGCACGTCCGGCGCCGGTTCTATGACCTCCATCACGCCCACGCCAGTCCGCTGGCAGCGGAAGCGCTCCGGCGGATCGGGGCGCTCTACGCCGTCGAAGCCGAGTTGCGAGGCCAGCCGGCCGAGGTTCGAGCGAAAGGCCGGCAAGCCCGCGCCGGCCCGCAACTGGAGACGTTCCGGGCGTGGCTGCAAACCACCCTGTCCCAGGTCTCGCAAAAGTCGGCCTTGGCCGAGGCGATCCGCTACGCCCTGACCCGCTGGACGGCCTTGACCCGCTACCGCGACGACGGGCGGCTGGAGATCGACAACAATGCCGCGGAGCGTTCGTTGCGACCGGTGGCCCTTGGAAGGAAGAATTTTCTCTTCGCCGGCTCCGATGCCGGCGGCGAACGGGCCGCCGCGATGTACACCCTGATCGGCACCGCCAAACTGAACGGCCTCGACCCCGAAGCCTATCTGCGGACGGTGCTGAGCCAAATCGCCGAGCATCCGGTCAACCGGGTCGACGAGCTGCTACCGTGGAAGCTGGCCGCGCCACCCGCGCCCGAACTCCCTGCCTTGGCGGCGTGATGCGTGCGCTGCCACGCTCGCAGGTGTCCGCGCACAGTGTGCGCGGACGCGCACCCACGCCCGCTCGTCGGTGCGGCCAGCGCTTCGAAGCAGCACCGAACCGGCGCCGACCCTGGCCATCGATCTCGATCGCCTGACCGAAGCCGAATGGATCGACCTGAACCGACGCATCGTCGAGCGCCTGCGGGTCCTTCACCCGCTGCGAGCGCACGCCACCCTGCTGACGTTTTCCATCGGCGACCGCGTGACGTTCGCCACGGACGAGGGCTGGATCGTGGTCGGCACGTTGGTGCGTTACCACCGGAAAACGGTCAGCGTGCTGACTGCGGGGCACCGGTGGAACGTCTCGCCGCACTGGCTTCGTCCGCTGGAACCGCGCGACCTCACCCCCACCATCGACCGCCTCCCCACCAAAAAGTAAGTCGCCATCCCTACCTGGGCTTTCAGTCGATCAACGGTCGATCACCTCTCACCGTGGTCATCGTCCGATTGGACCGTTTGCGTCTGTCAAGACGGTCAAACCGGACGCTTACGGTTTTTCGAGGTGCCCCTATGGCTATATTTACGAACTTGCTCCGCTTTCTACGGTCGCCACCTGAGCATGAGGATTATGGGCGATAAAAATTGATCTCCTGTTGGCTTGTCTATCCAGCGAGAAGAGTTCGATTTGTGACCCGCCGTTCCAGCCGCCGCAAGCTTTTGAACGTGATAGCTCGAATTGCGCTGTCCTCACTCTTGTTAGCCAAAAT
>JAHCLN010000216.1 GCA_026125215.1 Opitutaceae bacterium | reverse complement strand
GCACGGGCGTGAGTCAGCTTACACTCCGGCAATGTCTGACACTGGACGGAGAGCGAGCGATCCGACGGCCGGACGCGATTCTGTATTCTCAAGAGGGGAGCTCATTCCACTCGGAGGGATCGGCGTGGTATGCCGACGGCGGCCCGCAAGCCGGCCGCTTCGCCGTCAAGTTTCTGCTGATGTGGCCCGGGCTGGACCGGTGCTCCGCCATTGGCTTCCGCTGCGTGGCGGCCAAACGGCAAGTAGCCCCTACCTTTTCAGAAATTGATTCTGACAACCATTTAGTCCCTATATGAAAAAATGTCGTGCAAAGGGCGCAACATTTTCAGGCGGCAGCCAACGTCGGCAGCAGCAGGTGTTCTTTGAGTTTCATGCCCGCCAGCAGGAGGCGTTGCCCGAAACTCGTCGCGTAGCATTTGTAGGTCTTCCCCACTTTCTTGATCAGTCCATGCAAACGCAGTCGCCGCAGCAAGCGCCCGATCTGGCTGCGCGTCCATTGCGGCAGGAGTCGTTGCAATCGCCGGCTGGTCAGTCCGCTGATGTGATGTTCGCCCGCCAGCACCGCCAGGATGCCTTGCAGGTCCGCGCTCAGAAACAGATTGAACCCGCGCCAACTCCGCGCCGCCGCGTCCTTGGCCGGGCGGCTCAGTTTGTCCAGATCCACCTTTCCCGGCGAGCGGTCTTCCAGCCGGCGCAACCACGCCAGATACCGCGCGCAGGCCGCGTGCATCAGCCCGCGCAGGTCGCGCAGGCTGAAAAGGCTTTTCTTGAGCGGCGCCACTTCATAGGTGGCGGGCCCGTTCCGAGGTTCCACCTTGCGGTGGTGCGAAAAAAGGTCACGTCGTTGACCGTGCCTTCCAGGCGCAGCACCCGCCCGCGCTTGTCGTAAAGCTTGAGCGAGGCCGGTCCCAGAAAGTGTTTGATGCGCGTGCCTTCCACGCGCGTGTGAAAGTCGCTGCCCAGCGCGGTGTCGGTGTTCGCTGGAAACCGTTTGCCCAGGAACTTGGCGACCTCGGGCGCTTTGACCGTGAAGATGGCTTGCCGGCTCAATTCTTCATAGACCGGCGTGAGTTTCTCCGCCGAGCGCCACACCAAGTCCAACGAATACTCCACCTGCATCAGACTCCAGTGGTAGCCGCTCCGGAAGCGTTCCAGCAACGCCGGCACGCACTGGCGGGCCAGCCCGTCCAGGTCGCGCTTGAGTTGATCGAGGGAAAAATCATCGGCCAGCGCCTGGGCCTTTTTCCAGTCGGCGCACGCGACCAGCGCGTTGTCTTCCATGTGAAACTTCAGTCCGGCGCGGCGCAACCGGCTGGCCAGCCAGTTGTGACCGTTGAAATAAATTTGCAGCCGGAAGGGCAGCCAGGTCGGCACCCGCACGTAAACCAGCCCCAGCCGCGGATGCAGGAAATAAAAGTAGTAGTGCAGGCATTTGCCGGCGGTCGGGCGCAAGCCCGTCTTGCCGGTCGTCTTGTCGTGCCAGGGTTTGAACGCCTGACAGGCTTCTATGGCCGAGAACACATGCACCAAACCCGGCGCGGCACCGCGTTTTTGCAGCACCTCGGCCACACGATCTTCCTTGCGGAAATTTTTACGCTCAAGGTATTCGCTGCTCAAGCGCGGCGGCCCGCGCCGTGAGGATCGCGGGATCCCGAACCGCATCGCGCAAGGGTTCGGCGAACACCTTCAGATCGAAGCAACGGATGTTGTCCCGCCGCAACCAGCCTTCCACCGCCCCGGCATGACACACATCGGTGAGCGTGCCCGTGATAATGACGCGATCCCAGCAGCCCAGCGTGCCAACGATTTGGCCGGCGTAGCGTTGCGTCAGCAGTTCGTCTTGCGGCGTGTCGGCGGGAGCAGGTGTCGGTTCACTCATGCCACCCGATTTACCAGAATCTCTTGGTTCCGGCTACGCCGGGTTAGGGCAGGATCCAATCAAACCGGCGAATCAAAGACAAGCAATCGCGAGGCTCGCGGTTCAGTTCCCATGAACCAGTGGAACGACGATCTCCACTTCCGTTCCCCGGCCAGGCTTCGAGGTGATCTCGCATCTTCCTCCCAGACTCTCGCTCCGCGTGTGGAAGTTGCGCAGGCCGTTGCCGCCGGCCGTCGGCCGACACGTGTCGTCGCCGGCCGCGCGATTGGGGGAATTCTGGAGTGCCGACGGATCAAAGCCGCGCCCGTCGTCTCGCACCGCCAGTACGCGTCGAGAGGTCACAATTCGCAGCCGGATCGTTACGCACTTCGCCTGCGCGTGCTGGGTGACGTT
>JAHCLN010000215.1 GCA_026125215.1 Opitutaceae bacterium | reverse complement strand
CCCGTCCGGGCTGAGCGCAATCGTTCCCTTCGTCTCCAACAGGATCTTGCCCTTGAAATCCACGGCCGGCATGCGGCCCTGCCGGAAGAAATGCACCCGCGCGGGTTCGATTCCGAAATGCCGGTGCTCCCGGAAAAAGGCCTCCGTGGCCTCATGGTTGGCGTGACTGGTCATGATGAACCAGTGCAGCGGCCGGCCATAACGCCGGCCCGCGGCCAGGATTTTCTCGGCGAAAACCTGAAACAGCGGCTTTTGCTTCACCGGCGTGACGGGGAAAGTCCCTTTGGGGCCGTCGTAGCCGAGCCGCGTGCCTTGTCCGCCGGCCACCGTGAAGGCCGCCACCCGGCCCGCCCGCAGGGCCGCCTCGCCCGCGGCCTTGGCGGCGGCCCACGCGGCGGCATCGCCGCCGTTCTGCGGCAACCGCTCGTAGGGGGCGGGGGCAAGATCGCCCAGGTCCACGCCCGCCGCCGCGCCGCCGAGCAGCGTGCGCGTCAAAGCCGCGATTTCCGCCAGGTCGATTTCCGCGGCCTCGGCCAGCAGTTGCCGGCGCGCCTCGGCCGGCAGTTCGTCGAAAAAGGCGAAGACCTGGCCCTGGCCGGCTTCGGTGAATTTCTGGATCAGCGGATGCGTGGACATGAAATTTTTGGGCGGGAGCTCAGTCCTCAAAGCGGAAAACCACCTCGTCCGGTTTCACATAACCAAGCCGGCGGCGGATCACGGTCTCGACGAAGGCCGGGTCGGTGCGCAGCCGCTCAAGGATGGTCTCGTGCTCCTTCAGCCGTTGCTGCGCCTCCACCAGGCGACGCCGGCTTGCCTCCTCAAGCTGTTTCAGCCGGGTGAATTCCTGATACGCCTGCCAGAGGAAAACGCCCGACGTCACCACCGCGCCCGCAAAGAGCACGACGTAGAGGGTGACGAAAAAGCGGCGCATGGACGGTGGATTTGGTTTTCAGAACGACGATAAACGGCGGACGGATTTTGCGCGCAACCCATTTTCCCCCGTTTCCGAACCCGGCCGGCTTGTAAGCGATTTTTCAAAACCGCCCCGCCGGCCGGCCGACGGTGGTTTTGGCGTGCGTTTTCGCCCGGAGGAGGCAACCTGCCCTTCCGCATGTATCAGAGCTTCTACGGGTTCAAGGAGATGCCCTTCAACATCACCCCGGACCCCAAATTCCTCTACCTCAGCCCGACCCATCAGGAGGCTTTGCAGCACCTGAAATACGGCGTGGTGGAAAAAAAGGGGTTCATCGTGCTGGTCGGCGAGGTCGGGTGCGGCAAGACCACGCTCTGCCGGCGCTTCCTCAACGAACTCGACCCCGGTCACTTCGACACCGCCCTGATTCTCAATCCGCGGGTGACCGAAACCCAGATGCTCAAGGCCATCCTCACCGAACTCGGCGAGACCAAACTCGCGCGCAGCCAGGTGGACCTTGTGGCCCAGATGAACCGCGTGCTGCTCGAGCGCATCGAGCGCGGCCGCGACATCGTGCTCATCATTGACGAGGCGCAGAACCTCTCCTTCGAGGTCCTCGAACAGGTGCGGCTGCTTTCCAATCTCGAAACCGACAAGCAGAAGCTGCTGCAAATCGTGCTCATGGGACAGCCCGAGCTCAAGGATGTGCTCGCCCAGGAAGAGCTGCGCCAGCTCCGCCAGCGCATCCTGGTCCACTACGAGCTGAATCCGCTCACCCTGCACGACATGCAGCACTACATCCAGCACCGCCTGACCCTCGCGGGCAGCGTCGGCCGGCCGCTTTTCACCACCTGGGCGCTCAAGGCCATCCACCGTGCGAGCAAAGGCATTCCTCGCGTCGTGAACAACCTCTGCGACAAGGCCATGCTCTCCGCCTACATCCGCGAATCCGACGAGGTCACCTACTGGGACGCCCGCCGCGCGGTAAAGGACATGAAAAATCTGACCGAATGACGCGATGAGCCTCATCAACGACGCCCTGAAAAAAGCCCAACGCCAGCGCACGGCGGATGCCGCAGGCGTGACCCCGCCCATGCCCGGGGAAAGCGGCGGGCGCATCCCGCGCCGCGGCAAACCGATGGCCTCGCAGGCCGTGCTGCTCGCCCTGGCCGGCGGTGCCGTGCTGATCGTCCTGTCCGTGGTCGCCACGGTCTATCTCCTGCGCGATCCCGCCGAGCCTGCCCCCGTCACGGTCGCCGCCCCGGTTCCACAGCCGGCGCCGGCCCAGCCCGCGTCCGCGCCCGCGGTCGCCTCCGAGCCGGCCTCGCCGGCGCCGGTGTTCTTTGTGCCCTTGGCCCCGAAACCGGATCCGGC
>JAHCLN010000214.1 GCA_026125215.1 Opitutaceae bacterium | reverse complement strand
GTGAAAAGATGTGAAATTTTCGCCGGCGGCTGCGCTCAGGCACGGGTCAGCCGCAGGCTGATGATGTCGTAAGGGGCGAAAGCCAGGCCGGCCCCACGCAGGGGCGCACCCAGCGGCTCGCCGAGGAGGTTGATTTTTTGCGCCCGCCAGCCGGAAGCGAGCTTGAGCCGGGCGGCACCGCGCTGGCCGCCGACCTCGTGCAGGCGCAGCACCCAAGTGGTGCGGTCCACCGGCTGTGCCCAGTGCGGGATGAGAGTTTCTCCGCCCTCCAAACCGGCGAAGGCCGGCGCGACCGGCCGGCCGCGGTAGGCGACCGGCGTCGTGAAGAGCGCCTCCGCGAGCACCGCGGGCTGCTCCGCCCGCGGTGCGGTGAGATCGTAATGACCAAGCGCCAGCTCGATCACATGGCGGCCGAGATCGGTGTGGATCGCGGCGGGTTTCGGCAGCCGGCTGAGATGCGCGGGATAAGCCTTCGCGTGCTCCTCATAGCCGACATGCGGCGGCGTGCGCAGCAGGGTGACGCCCAGGTTGCCGTCGCGGCAGCTCAGGCCGTATTTCGCCTCCGTCACCACGAACAGGCCGGTGCGCTCGCCCTCGTCGCTCACGGTGGCCCAGCGGCTCATCGGCCACTCCCACATCGCCTCGGCCTCACGCGACGTGGCCAACTGCGGCCGCAGCACGCTGCCAAAGGGCGTGCCGCAACGGACCTCGCGGCCGCGATACCGCGTGGGGAAATGCAGTTTCAACAGGGCGTCCGGTTCGCGCCAGTCGAGTTCGACCGTGACGCGGAGCACGGATTCGCCGGGTTGCAGCGTATAGCGGATGGTCGCGGTGCTCGCGGCGCCGACGCGGCGTGTGACCGCCAGGCCGTCCTGCATCGCGGAGATTTTGACGGCACCGCGGGCCGGTTGACCGAGTGAAAGCGAATGTCGGTCGATATCCCACGGACCGAAGTTAGCCGGCTGCTCGGGATACAGCACCAACGTGCCGGCCCCGGGCGTCAGCGCCACTTCGCGGCCGTCCACCTGCAGGGCGGCAAGACCGCCGCGGGCATCGAGCCGGGCGGTGACGCGGCCGTTGGTGAGGACGCGGCCACGCACGCTTACAGGTGGCAGACCGCGCACAACCGCATCGGCTGCCCGTGCGCCCGCCAGCGGCGGCAGCTCGACCGTGCGGCCGCCGATCCGGCCGCGCCACGGCAGCGGCAACGGGTTGAAAAGACAGGCTTCGCCGGCCGCGCCGAGCGATTTGGCCGCTGTCGCCGTGAGTTCGCGGGTAAGTTTCGCCAGCTCCGGCAGACCCTCGGCGTAAACCTCGGGAATCGAGCTGCCGGGAATGTAATCGTGAAACTGCGCAAACACCATCCGCCGCCAGGCGTGCGCCAGATCCGCACCCGGCCTGCCGCCGGTGGCGACCAGCACCGCCTCACGGAGCTGCAGCGCGCGTTCCAGTTCGCGGAAGTGCGCCTTCACCCGGCTCTGCGTGGTGAAGGTGCCGCGGTGATATTCGAGATAGATCTCGCCATCGAGCGCGGGCAGCCGCGGGCGCTTCGTCGCCAAGCGGTCGAAGAACGCTTCGGGCTGGTCCCACTTAAGCGCCGGCAGACCGCGCAGCGCCGACAGCCGGCGGGCGCGCTCACACATTTCCTCGCTCGGGCCGCCGCCGCCGTCGCCCCAGCCGTTGGGCATCAGGAATTCGTCGTGCACATCGCCCTGCTGGTGCTGGTGCGAGGCGGCGCGCACCTGCTCGACGGTGAGCGCGTTGTTGAACTGCACGCCCTGCGTCACATGGCTCACCACCGCGTGGCCGCCCGGGCCACGCCAGACGAAGCTCGAATGCGGGAAACGGTTGACGGTGTTCCAGGTGGTCTTGGTCGTGAAAAAATAATCCACGCCGCTCAGCCGCATGAGCTGCGGCAGGCAGGCGCTGAAGCCGAAAAGGTCCGGCAGCCAGAGGATGCGCGAGCGCCGGCCGGTGAGCTTTTGAAACGATTCCTGCCCGAGGATGAAGCTGCGCGCGAGCCCTTCGCCGCAGGCGACGTGCGAATCGCTCTCCACATACATGCCGCCCGTGGCTTCCCACTGGCCGGAGCGCAGCCGGGCGCGGACGGCCCGCATGAGCTCCGGCGACCGCCGGGCCACGGCCTCGTAGCTCGCCGGCTGCGAGTAGGCGAAGCGGAACTCCGGGTAGCGCGCCATCAGCCGGTTGGCGTTGGCAAAAGTATGCACGGCCTTGCCCTCGCCCACCTGCTCGGTCCACAGCCACACGAGATCGAGATGCGAGTGGCCGGTGAGCGCGGCGCGGCTGAGCGGCGCCGCCTCGCGCATCTCGCGGTAGAGCTTCGCGAGTTCGCGGCGCAGCGCGCCGACGCCGCCGGTGTCGAAGGCATCCAGCGCCGTGTCGAGTCCACGCAGCAGCCGGCGGTAGAGCGGCGACA
>JAHCLN010000213.1 GCA_026125215.1 Opitutaceae bacterium | reverse complement strand
CGTTGACGCCCTGCTCGCGGAGGATCGCGACCTTGGGCGGAGAAACTTGAGACTTGAGGCCTGAAACCTGAGAGGCGGCAGTCTTGATATCAAAAGTGACGACCGGGCGGATGCCCGGATTTTTGGGGTCGAGGCGGACCTGGTGTTCCTGTTCGGCGTGGACCGGGTTGTCGCGCAGGGCGGCGATGCGGCGGGTGACGTCGGACCAGATATCTCGCAGAGCGAAGAGATTTTCCTCGATGAGCACCTTGCCGCTTTGGGCGACGCGGAAGGTGTGGGTCGTGTTGATCGTGCCGAGGCGTGATACGCACGCCTTCAGGCCGTGGGATCGGAAGGCGAGCAGCACGTCATCGAGGTCGGACTCGCGGATTTGGATGACCGCGCCGAGTTCCTCGTTGAAGAGGGCGGCAAAGGGATCGTGCAGGTGCGGGATCTCGAGATCCACACCGGTGTGGCCGGCGAAGGCCATTTCGACCGCGGTGGCGAGCAGGCCGCCGTCGGAGCGGTCGTGGTAGGCAAGGAGTTTACCGTCGCGACCGAGTTGCTGGATGGCGTTCCAGAAATTCTTGAGGTCGGCGGCGCTGTCCACGTCGGGGGTGGCCTCGCCCATCTGCGAGACAACCTGAGCGAGGATCGAGCCGCCGAGGCGGTTTTTGCTCCGGCCAAGGTCAACGAGGAGCAGGACGGTGTCATCAAGTTGCTGAAGCTGCGGCGTGAGCGTGAGGCGGACGTCGGTGACGGGCGAGAACGCCGAGACGATGAGCGAGATGGGGGCGGTGATGCGTTTCTGCCTGTCGCCGTCCTTTCCTTTTTCCTGCCAAACCGTGCTCATGCTCATCGAGTCCTTGCCGACGGGAATGGTGATGCCGAGGGCGGGGCAGAGTTCCATGCCCACGGCCTGCACGGCGGCGTAGAGGTCGGCGGCGTCGCCGGGCACGGCGGGCGCGGCCATCCAGTTGGCGGAGAGGTTGACCTTGCCGAGGTCGCCGATCTGGGCGGCGGCGAGGTTGGTCAGCGCCTCGCCGACGGCGAGACGCGCCGAGGCGGCTGCATTGTTGACGGCGACGGGCGTGCGCTCGCCCATGGCCATGGCCTCGCCGGTATAGACATCGAAGGTCGCGGCCGTGACCGCGCAGTCGGCGACGGGCACCTGCCAGGGGCCGACCATCTGGTCGCGGGCGATGAGGCCGCCGAGCGTGCGGTCGCCGATGGAGATGAGGAAGGTCTTGTCGGCGACAGCCGGATGCGAGAGCACGCGGCGGACGGCGTCCTTGAGGGTGACGCCCTTCAGGTCGAGCGGTCGGAGCGGGCGCTGGAGCGACTGCTCCTTGCGGTGCATGCGCGGTGGTTTGCCGAGCAGGACCTCGAGCGGCATGTCGATGGGCGTGTTTTTGAAATGAGGATCCTCGACGACGAGCCGCTTCTCGTCGGTGGCCTCGCCAACGATGGCATAGGGCGCGCGTTCGCGTTCGCAAAGCTGTTGGAACGTCGCGATGCGGTCGGCCGGGATCGCGAGGACGTAGCGCTCCTGCGATTCGTTGCACCAGAGTTCGAGCGGCGACATGCCGGGCTCGTCGTTGGGCAGCTTGCGCAGGTCGAATTTGCCGCCGCGTCCGCCGTCGTTGACAAGTTCGGGGAGTGCGTTGGAGACGCCGCCGGCGCCGACATCGTGGATGAAAGCGATGGGATTGTCGGCGCCGAGCGCCCAGCAGCGGTCGATGACTTCCTGGCAGCGGCGCTCCATCTCGGCGTTGTCGCGCTGCACGCTGGCGAAATCGAGGTCCTCGCTGCCGTGGCCGCTGGCCATGGAGCTGGCTGCGCCGCCGCCGAGGCCGATGAGCATGGCGGGTCCGCCGAGGACGACAAGCTTGTCGCCGGGGTTGATTTTCCCCTTCTGCACGTGCTCGCCGCGGATGTTGCCGAGGCCGCCCGCGAGCATGATGGGTTTGTGATATCCCCGCAACTCCGTCGCGGGGGAGTTTAAGTGTGAAGTTGAAGATGAAGGGACAGAGGTGCCTTTGCCTAAACTTGAACTTTTGACTTCAACTGCCGAGGGAACCTCGGCTTCGAAGGTGCGGAAATAGCCGTTGATGGCGGGGCGGCCGAACTCGTTGTTGAACGCCGCGCCGCCGAGCGGTCCCTCGATCATGATGTCGAGGGCGGAGACGATGCGGCCGGGTTTGCCGTTGTCCTTTTCCCACGGCTGGATGGCGCCGGGGATGCGGAGATTGGAAACGGAGAACCCCACGAGGCCGGCCTTGGGCTTGCCGCCGCGGCCGGTGGCGCCCTCGTCGCGGATCTCGCCGCCAGAGCCGGTGGCGGCGCCGGGGTAGGGGGAGATGGCGGTCGGGTGGTTGTGGGTTTCGACCTTGCAGAGGATGTGGATGTCCTCGGCGCTGGTGGTGTATTCGTTGGTGCGCGGGTCGGCGAAGAAACGTCCGCCTTTGCTGCCCACCAGCACGGCGGCGTTGTCCTTGTAGGCG
>JAHCLN010000212.1 GCA_026125215.1 Opitutaceae bacterium | reverse complement strand
GGCGCTGAAAGTCGGCGGGCTGATGAACGTGCAATATGCGATCAAGGACGGCAAAATCTATGTCCTTGAAGTAAACCCGCGCGCCTCGCGCACCGTGCCCTTCGTCGCCAAGGCCATCGGCGTGCCGCTGGCCAAGCTCGCCGCCAAGGTGATGACCGGCGCCAAGCTCAAGGACCTCGGTTTCACGCGCGAGCAGACGCCCAAACACTGGTGTGTGAAAGAGGCGGTGTTCCCCTTCGTGCGCTTCCCCGGTGCCACCATCACGCTTTCACCCGAGATGCGCTCCACCGGCGAAGTCATGGGCCTCGACGAGGACCTTGGCGTGGCCTTCGCCAAGGCCCAGGCCGCCGCGAAGCCCGGCCTGCCGGTAGCCGGCAACGTCTTCCTTTCCGTCAAGGATGCCGACAAGGCGCGGGCCGTGGATCTGGCCCGGCAGCTCGCGGCGCTGGGTTTTGCCATCTACTCGACCAGCGGCACCGCGAAGACCCTTGCCGAAAACGGTGTGGAGGTCACCCGGCTCGCCAAGATCGACGAAGGCCGGCCGACCGCCGTGGACATGATCAAAAACGGCCAGATCCAGATGGTCATCAACACCCCCGGCGGCATGATCCCGCGGCGCGATGAGAACCAGATCCGGGCGGCCGCCTATGCGCACAATGTCTGCATCATGACCACCATCACCGGCGCCTACGCCGGCCTGAGCGGCATCAAGGCGCTCAAGCGCGAGCGCATCGGCGTCAAACCCATCCAGCGCTACAAGGGCAACGTCACCACCGTCTGAGCAGGCTCCGGCCCGCCGTTTGCCATCCGGAACGGCGCGGCGGGTCCGGCAAATCCCGTCTTTACGCCCGGGAGGGGATGTGTTTTGGTGCCCCTTCCATTATTTGAAACCCGCATGAGCACGCCCGAAAACCCTGTCCAAAGCAAAGCCGCCGATGCCCCCAACCTCGTCCCGGCGGAGGCGGCCGGTCCCTCCTTCGAGGAGACCCTGCACAATTTCTGGAAGCAATATGGCCGTCTCGTGGTGGCCGGCTGCGTGGTCGTCCTGCTCGCCATCCTCGGCAACGGGGTGCTCGACTACATGGCCGCCCAGAAGGAGGCGGAGGTCCGCCGCGCCTACGCTGCCGCCAATACGCCGGAGAAGCTCAAGGCCTTTGCCGCGGCCCAGTCCGGCCACTTGCTGGCCGGCGTGGCCTCGTTGCAGCTTGCCGATGAAGCGTATGCTGCCGGTCGGGGCGCCGAGGCCGTCGGCCTCTACGAAAGCGTCGCCAAGCTCCTGGCCGACACGCCGCTGGCCGGCCGCGTGAAGCTCGGCCGCGCGATGGCCCTGCTGCAAGCCGGCCGCGCCGCCGAGGCCGAAACCGCGTTGCAGGAACTTGCCGACCTCGCCACGGCATCGGTCGCCTTCCGCGCCGAAGCCGCCTATCATCTGGCGACCCGCGCCCAAACGGCCGGACGCACGGAGCAGGTCCGCAAACTTTCCGACCAGATCATGCAGATGGACCCTTCGAGCCCGTGGGCGCAGCGCGCCCTGCTGCTCGGCGCCGGCCAAAGCTTGCCTTCGGCTCCGGCTGCAGCGGTCGACGAACCGGCCGCCGACACCGTCATCAAGCTCAACCTCCCCGGCGGTAACTGAACGGTCTCTTCCGATTTCCAAAACCAAGCCCGGCCGGATCCAGCCGGGCTTTTGTTTGGGCCGGATGATTCTGGCTACGAGGCGTTCACGCCCGGGCGAAACCGGCGGCGGAGCATCGCGCCCGCCAGTGCGACCAGCCCGGCCAGCAGCGCGTAAGTCGAGGGCTCGGGCACAGCGGTGTAGGTCAGGCTGAAGTTGTCGATGCCGAAAGTGTCGCGACTGCTGCTGCCGGTGGCGCTTGAGAGGGCAACAACGCGAATCCAGACACTGGCTTGATTCGACATGGAGGCCAAGGCGCTGCCCGTGATCGAGAGAGGCGTGGCGCCCCATGCGCTTGGGTCCGTATATGTTGTCAGGCTGGTGAATGCGGTGGGAGAAGCGCCGATACCGTAGTCCAAGGTCCAAGTCGTCGAATAGCCTTGGACGCTCAGCATAAGCGCATCAAGCGAGAGTGAAGTCAGGTTGAAGCCGGTTGAGTTGAAGTTAAAAACAAAAGCGGCGCCGGGATCACCAAAGGCAGCGGTCTGCCGCACCGCCAGTGCACGATCGCCAGAGTTGGATTGATCGGTTGCGGATGAGCTTGAGTTCAAGCCCGAGGTTGAGGCTGCGTTGCGGAAAGAGCCTGTGCTGGTGCCCCAGGAAGTTGCCGAGCTGGTGAAGCTTGCAGTCGTGCCGAGGGAAGCACTTGTTGCTCCTGTCCTCACATCCCACCCATCCGGCAGTCCCGAGCCGATGGCATTGAAATCCTGCGTGTAAGCGGTGCCGGTCAGCACGACTTGGGCGGTCGCGGTCAGGGCCGTGAAGGCTGCGATGATGGCGAGGGTGGGGCGCAGGGCTTTCATGGCTGAAAGTTGCCGGGGTAACGCAGCGTCATGCTGGCCTTTCACGCCGGGTTTGCACGCCTTTTCGGCCCGGGCAAGTGGG
>JAHCLN010000211.1 GCA_026125215.1 Opitutaceae bacterium | reverse complement strand
AGCTGCAGGGCATCGGCTACGACACGGTGCTGGCTCCGGCCATGGGGGGGCTGGTCATCGGCCAGGAAGTCGCCCGGCAGGCCCGGGTGCGCTACATCTTCGCGGAGAAGGAAAACAACGTCCTGGTGCTGCGTCGCGGCTTCAAACTGTCCCCGGGCGAACGGGTGCTGGTTGTCGAAGACGTCGTCACCCGCGGCGGGCGGGTCATCGAATGCCTCAACCTTATCCGCCAAGCCGGCGGCACCGCCGTGGGTGTCGGCATGCTGGTCGATCGCAGCGCCGGGACGACCCGATTTGATGTGCCGGCCGTCTCACTGTTGGAACTGAGTTTCCCAACCTATGAGGAAAAGGACCTGCCGGCCGAGCTGGCCGCGATCCCCGTGCAGAAGCCGGGCAGTTGAGCCGGCCTTGCCCCGGGCGCAAGCAACCCGGGGCGCGCCCTGGGTGTCACCGCACGGTCAAGGTAACGTAGCGGAAGCCGCCGCGGAAATAAACCAGCAGCAGATTGCGCCCGTCCCGGAGCAGATCTTTGGCTCCCGCGACATCGGTAACCGGCGACCGGTTGATCTCGATGATCACGACATTCGGCGCCAGCCGGTCGGCGTAGGGGGATTTCTCGTCGACATTGGAAATAATCAGCCCGGTGACACGCGAGTCGATGTTGAGGAGACGCCGCAGTTCATCGGTGAGGGCGATCGCTTCGACCCCCGGCAGCAGTTCATTCGGACGTTCGGCCAATGTCCCCAACACGACTTCCACGTTCTGCTCTTTGCCATCCCGGACAACCTTGAGGACAACCTTTGAGCCGGGCATGGTCTGGGCGATGACCAGCCGCAGATCCTCCAAAGAGGCGATGGCCCGGCCGTTCACGGCCAGAATCACGTCCGTGCGTTGCAATCCGGCCTTTTCCGCCGGGCTGTCCGGCGTGATGTCGGCAATCGCCAAACCCCGCGTGTCCCGGGGCAGGCCAAGTGCTTCCGCCATCTCGCGGTTGACCGGCTCCGTGATCACGCCGAGGTAACCCCGGGTCACAGAACCGGTCTCGATGAGACTGCGCATGATGGATGCGGCCAAATTGATGGGAATCGCAAAACCGATGCCGATGTTGCCGCGCGTGGTGGAAATGATCGCACTGTTGATGCCGACCAGCCGTCCTTGGGCGTCAACCAGGGCGCCGCCGGAGTTGCCCATATTGATGGCGGCGTCGGTCTGGATGAAATCCTCATAGCCCTGCACGCTGTCGAGCAAACCGAGATTCTTGCGGCCGCGGGCGGAGACGATGCCCATGGTGACGGTCTGGCCGACGCCCAGGGGATTGCCGACGGCAAAGACAATGTCCCCCACCCGCACGTTGTCGCTGTTGGCCAGCGTGACGGTGGGCAGGTTTTCCGCGTCGATCTTGATGATGGCGACGTCCGTTTTCGGATCCTTGCCGATCAGCCGGGCCTTGAACTCCCGTTCATCTGGCAGCAACACGCTGAGCTCATCCGCGCCGTCGATGACGTGGTTGTTGGTAATGATATAACCGTCGCTCGAAACGATCACGCCGGACCCCATCCCCTCCTCTTTGCGCTCACGCACCTGATCCGGCACATCGCCGAAGAACTGGCGCAGCAGGGGGTTGGTCGGGATGCGCTGGGCCACGATCTTTGTGGAGTAGACCGACACGACGGCCCGTTGGACCGGTTCAACCACATCAGCATAGCTGGTCACCAATCCGCCGGTGCCCTTGGCCAGCGGCGAATCATCCACCCGCACTTCGGGCATCTGCTTGGCAGGAGCCGCATCCTTGGCCTGCAGATTGAACAAAAGCAGGCCGGCCGCGGCGAACACCAGGATCAAACTGAAGGCGGATTTGGATTTCATGGGCGGAAAGTTGAGACAGTTCTGGCGAGGATTGTTCCGTCCGCAACCCCGGGCGGCGTTTTTCAAAAACCCTTGATCTTGAACAGCCCGGTCACACTCTCGTTGCTAGTGATCCGAACGATGGCCTCACCCAGCAACTTGGCGATGCTCAGCACCGTGATCGGCAGGCCCTGGGTCGAAACCGGGGTGGAATTGGTGGTGATCAGCTCGTCAATGAGGCCGCTCTTAAGCCGCTCGACGGCCACATCGTTCAATATGCAATGGCTGACCGCGGCGCTCACGCTCACCGCACCCTGCTGGCGCAGCAGTTTGGCGGCCGCTGTCAGCGTGCCGGCCGTCTCGGTGATATCGTCCACCAACAGCACATCGCAGCCGGCGATGTCACCCACCACGCTCATGGCCTCGACCGTGGTTGCGCTCTTCCGCTTCTTGGCCACGAAGGCGAGCGCCGCACCCATGGTGTCGGCATAAGCCGCCGCCATCTTCATGCCCCCGACATCGGGCGAGCAGACCACGAGCGGATTGGAGCTTTTGCGCCGCGCCAGATGCTCGAAAAAGACCGGCGACGCGTAGAGATGATCGACCGGAATGTCGAAAAAGCCCTGAATTTGCTGGCTGTGCAGATCCATCGTGAGGATCCGGGTCGCGCCTGCCGCCACCAGCAGGTTGGCCACGAGTTTGGCGGTAATGGGCACGCGGGGCTGGTCCTTGCGGTCCTGCCGCGCGTAGC
>JAHCLN010000210.1 GCA_026125215.1 Opitutaceae bacterium | reverse complement strand
ACGACGAAATCGCGACCGTCGCGGGCCACCGCCAGCGCCATCGCCAGCGCGCCGCGCACCGGGCGCAGTTCGCCGGTCAGCGCGAGTTCACCGACGAATTCGCAATCTTTCAGGCCGCCGGCGGGAACCTGCCCGGAAGCGGCGAGGATGCCGAGCGCGATCGGCAGGTCGAAACGGCCGGATTCCTTGGGCAGGTCGGCGGGGGCCAGGTTGACGGTGATGCGGCGCACCGGAAACTCGAATCGGGCGTTGAGCAGCGCGGCGCGGACGCGGTCCTTGGCTTCCTTCACTTCGGCTTCGGGGAGGCCGACGATGGTGAAGGACGGCAGGCCGTTGGCCAGATGAGCCTCGACCGTCACCAGCGGGGCATCCATGCCCGACAGGGCGCGGCTGTACAGAACGGCCAGGGACACTGGGATCAGCGCATTTAAGGAATGAAACCGGTTAAACGCCCGCCGCGGGCCTGCGGCTGACGCTGCGGCCGTTCAGCGGTTGCCGGGGCCGGGCGTCGCCGGCGATCCGGCGGCTTCCCGCTCCAGTTCGGCCACTTTTTTCTCGAGCTCCGCGAGCCTGGCCCGGGTCCGCAGCAGGACTTCCCGCTGCACGTCGAATTCCTCGCGGGTCACCAGATCCAGCCGGCTGAACAGCCCGCCGAGCATGGCGCGCAGGTTTTTCTCGATGTCGGCCGCCGGCCCCTGGGCCAGCGCGGCCTTCACTTTTTCGTTGATTTCGTCGAGCAGTCTCTGGTCCATGGGATTCGCCTTCCCTTCGCTGGCCGTCAAGTGTAACAACATTGCCCGGAACTCCCGGATTCCACACTGTACGCATCACGCTGGGGCGGCCGTATTGCCATGTTGGTGCACCAACATGGTGTACCGCACCGGATTGGTGCGGGAGAGTTTTGCAGTTTCGTGAAAATGATACGCAAATATTTGTTTTTAAACATGTTTTTTTCTGGCACGGTACCTGCTGAGTGTCCGTCGCAGTTTTATCGCGCATGTGCCAACACTCTGAAAGGGAAAAAACATGTTCAAGAAGACCATCGTCGCCAGCCTCGTCGCCAGCGCTCTTGCCGTGCCCGCAGCCGCATCGGCCGCGGATTCGCCGCATGAGCTGACCGGCAACGTCACCATCGCCAGCCAGTACATTTTCCGCGGCCTGACCCAGACCGACAAGGAACCCACGCTGCAGGGCGGATTCGATTACAGCCATGCCAGCGGCCTGTACCTCGGCACCTGGATGTCTAACGTCAGCTGGCTGCGCGACTTCGGCGCGTACACGGACGGCGCCAGCCTCGAGATGGATTTTTACGGCGGCTTCAAGGGCGAATTCGGCAGCGGCTTCGGCTACGACGTCGGTCTGCTGCAGTACTACTATCCGGGCACCGTGGTGCCGGGCGGCACCAAGGCCGACACGCTGGAAATCTACGGCGCGCTGTCCTGGAAATGGCTGACCGCGAAATATTCCCAGAGCCTCGGCAACAAGACCTTCGGCGTCGCCGACAGCCGCGGCACCTGGTACCTCGACCTGACCGCCGACATCCCGGTGACCGACAAACTGTCGTTCGTCCTGCATTACGGCAAACAGAAATTCAAGGGCGACATGGCACCCGGCATTTCCAACGATTCGCAGGCTTCCTACGAGGACTACAAGCTCGGCCTCAGCTACAGCCTGCCGAAGGATTTCACGGTCGGCGCCTACTACACCGACACCAAGATGAACGCGACCCGGGAGGCCTTCTACACCTCGGCAAACGGACGCTTCGTCGGCAAGGACGCGTTCACCGTCTTCCTGTCGAAATCGTTCTGACCGCCTTCTGACCATTTAACGGAATACGGCGGCCGAAACCGGCCGCCGACCAATCGGGGACACAACATGAAACTCGTTACGGCAATCATCAAGCCGTTCAAGCTCGACGAAGTCCGGGAAGCCCTGTCCGCCATCGGCGTGACCGGCATCACCGTGACCGAAGTTAAGGGCTTCGGACGGCAAAAGGGGCACACGGAGCTCTACCGCGGCGCCGAGTACGTGGTCGACTTCCTGCCCAAGGTGAAGCTGGAGATCGCCGTCTCCGACGCCCTGGTGGGCAAGGTGGTCGAGGTCATCGCCAAGGCGGCCCACACCGGCAAGATCGGCGACGGCAAGATCTTCGTGGTCTCGCTCGACCAGGTGGTGCGGGTCCGCACCGGCGAGAAGGGCGAGGACGCGCTCTAGGCGTCATCCCGGCGTCCGGCAGCACCGCGGCCCGGTCACCGAGAGGTGGCCGGGCCGTTGCGCTTCCAGGCGGACGGGCGCGCGCCGCGGCTCGAGTCGGGGCCGGGCCTCTCCCCGCGGGACGCCCCGGCGTGCCCGCCCCCCGGAAGACCGAAGCCCCCCAGGGAGCACGGCTCCCTGGGGGGCTCCACCCGCGCGCAGCAGACCCCTCTGCTGCCCGTTCACTGCCGGCGGCCGCCGCCCCACGCGGGCGGCGTCCACCGTGAGACGCTACTTGGCGCTGGGCGCCAGGCTCGGCGCGGCCACGCCGGCGTAGTTGGCCGACGGGACCGGCGCACCGTGCGTCGGGCCGGCGTCGTCGCAGTACCCCTCGACGCCCATCTCCGGGATGTCGAGGCCGGCGACCTCGTCCTCGACCCGGCCGCGCGCACCGTGCGCATGGCGGGGCGCGAGGTCGAGCTCACGCGGCGCGAGTTCGAGCTGCTCGAGGTGCTCGCGCGCAACCCGGGCATCGTCCTCAGCCGCGATCGCCT
>JAHCLN010000021.1 GCA_026125215.1 Opitutaceae bacterium | reverse complement strand
GTCGCGCAAACGCTGGGAGCAATACACCAAGGCGAAGGAGGTCATGCTCCAGCGCACGCACATTCCCGAGGCCCCGTGGTGGATCGTGCCGGGCAACGACAAGAAAAAGGCCCGGCTCAACTGCATCCACCATCTGCTTACGCAGGTGAAATACACCGACATCGCCCATCCGCCGGTCCGGCTGCCCAAGCGCGTCCACCATCCCGACTACTCCCGCAAGCGGCTGCCGGAGGAGATCCACATCCCCCAGATTTACTGAGCGGCTCCGCCTACTGCAGCACCCGGCCCACCGGCTGGCGCAGCGCGAAGGCCACCGGCAGCACGCCGAGCACACCGCCGAGGAGCAGCCACCGGCCGCTCCGCCAGACTTCCGCCCAGGCGTAGGGATCGAGCGTCGTCCGGTCGAGCAGGGCGGCCGGGAACCCGGCCTGGCCGAACAGCGGCGCATGCAGCCCGGCCGCCAGCCCGCGGGCCAGCAGCACCGCCGCCACCGCGATCAGCGCCGCCTCCGCCGCGTAGCGCAGGAGCAACAGCGGGGCCGGCGCACCGAGGCTGCGCAGCAGCGCCAGGGTGAAGCGGTTCTGCCGGTATTCCAGCACTGCGATCGAGCCGAAGACCAGCGCCGCCAGCAGGCCTGCCGCCAGGCCTGAGCCGTGCCGCAGCCGCGCCTGCAGCAACTGCAGGGCGTCGAGTTCGTCGAGCAGCCGCTCCGGGCTTTGCAGCTGCGCGGTGCTGCGCCCGTCGAGAAACAGCAGGCTGCGCAAGGCGGCCGCCAGCCGCCGGATCTCCGGGCCGCCGGTTTCGCGCAGCGTGAGCTGCACGGTCTCGAAATGTCCCAGCTCGAGCCAGTCGCCCGCCCGCGCGGCCGGCAGCAGCAGTGCCGCGCGGCCGCCCGTGAACCGCAGCAGCCACTCCGGTGCGGGCAGCGTGCTGGCGGCGACATCGGTGCCGTCCACTTCCAGCCGGACGGGGAGGCCCGCCGGCAGTTGCGCGGTGAACAGGTGGCCGTCGGCGCCGGGCTGCACGGCCAGCCACGGGGCGAGGGCGGGCAGGCTTTCCTCGCCGTAAACGAGCACGAGACAATCCCGGCCCGCGCCGTCGCGCGCGGTGACGGGCAGCTGACGGAGCGCGACCAGCTCCGCGTTGGCGGCCAGCGCGGCAAGCGTGCGGCCGAGCGGCGGCGCCTGATCCGTCCCGGCGGAGACCGCCTCGTTGAGCAGCAGGGTGCGGCCGCCCATCCCCGCGAGCCGCGCCTCCAGGTTGCGCTCGCCCAGCCGCAGAAGCGCCCCGGTGAGCAGCAGGAGACCCGCGAGCAGGCCCGCGACGAGCAGCCGGGCGGCCAGCGCGCCCGGGGTCTCACACCAGCGCGACCAGATGTCCTTCGACAGGTAAAAAGCGGTTAAAGTCCAGGCTTTCATGCGGCAGTGATTCCAGCCGGGGATCGTGCGTGGCGATCAGGCACACGCAGCCGGGCGGCAGATGTTCGCGGAGCAGTTTCATGATGACCCGGCAGTTCAGGTCATCGAGGCCCGAGGTGGGCTCGTCGAGCAGGAGCACCGAGGGCTCCTTCAACAGCGCGCGGGCGATGGCGGCGCGCTGCTGTTGTCCGCCCGAGAGGGTGTCGGGCCGCCGGTCGGCATGGTCGGCGAGCCCGAGCAGCGGCAGGTATTTTTCCAGCCGCGCGGCGGTTTCCGCCGCGGTGAGGCCGGCGAGGGCGCCGACGAGCGTCAGGTTGCGCCGCAGGCTGGCGAGCGGGAGGAGATTGAGCTGCTGGAACACAAACCCCAGCCGCCGGCGCTGGAAATCCGGGTCGGTCGGCGCCCCGCCGGGCACGAGGATGCGGCCGCCGTCGGGCCGCAGGTAGCCGGCGATGAGCTTGAGCAGCGTGCTCTTGCCACAGCCGGAAAATCCGCGGATCAGCGTGACGCCGGGTGCGAAGTCCGCGGAAAAACCGTCGAACACCCGGCGGCGGCCGTAGCCGAAGCCGAGCGCGGTGCAGCGGATGCCCGGTGCGGTCGGGCCGGGATTCATGGCAGCGCCACCGCCAGGTGGGTTTCGCCCACGTGCAGGAGCCGCGCGCCGGCCACGAGCTGCTCCAGCCCGGCGCTCCAGCCCAGCTCGCGGAACGCGGCGGGGTGGGCCAGCACGAGATCGAGCTTGGGCACGAGCCGCGCCGGCCCGGGCAATGCGGCCACCAGCGTGGCCTGCAGGCGGCCGCCGACGAGGGCCCGGGCGCGGCCGCTGTCCTCGCGGTCGATGAGGAAATAGCAGGCCAGCTCCTCGCGGCCGAAAACCTCCTCGGTCACGCGGTGCAGGTGGGCGGCGCGCAGGTCGCGGCCAAAGCCGCCCGTCGCGAGGCGCAGGCTCAGCCGTTCCGGCGGCACCAGCCGCCACTCCGGCTGCCGCAGGGTGATGCGGACATGCAGGCGGGAAAAATCCTGCACCAGCGCGAGGTCCATCCCGGACTCGACCCGGAGCTCGGGGTGGTCCCCGGGCGGCGCGGCGAGGAGGGTGAGTTCGCCGTCGAAGGGCAGCACCAGCCGGCTTTCCTGTTCGCGCCGCTGCAGCTCGATTTCCTGCTGGCGCAGCTTCAGCTCCAGCGCGCGCGTTTCGAGCCACTCCTGCCGGGCGCTGCCGACGAAGTCCAGCAGCCCGCGGGCGAGGCCGGCCTGGCGGTTGAGCTGTTCGACGGCCTCGTCGAGCGTTGCCGGGTCCTCGCCGCCGGGTTCCCGGAGATAAAGCTCCGCGAGTTCCGGCTCGGTGCGGATGCGCTGCAACATGGCGGCCTGGTGCTCGGTCTCGGCGAGCTGGTCGGCGAGATCGGCGCGGGCCCGCGCCTGCTCGTAGCGGAGCGTGGGCGTTTCGCGCGACCGCAGCAGCTGGCGGGCGATGTCGAAGGCCTCGCGCTCCAGGTTGAGCCGGTCGGGTTCGTATTCGGCCCACAGCGTGCCCTGCGGCTGGGGCGCGCGGTTGAAGGCGGCCGGGTGCAGGTGCAGCCGGCCCGACTGGCCGGCCTTGAGTTTCCGGCTGTGCGCGGGCTTCACCTCGGCCTGCACGGTGCCGAGCGCGATCTCCGTGGCGACCGGGTAGGCGGTGAGGTCGAAGGCCCGGAGGACGGTGGCGAAGGCGAGGCAGGGCAGCAGGCAGCGGAGGGTTTTCATGATGACGGCCACTGGGTTTCGTCGAGGATCCAGAAAACGGCCTCAAGCCGCGCGCGCTCCAGCAGAAGACCGGCGCGCTGCTGGTCGAGGGCGATGAGACGTTCGAGGTTGTCGCGGGCGCGGGCCGGGTTGAACCGACCGGGCAGCCCGCGCAGGGTTTCGAGGCGGAGTTCGGTGAGGCGGAGCTGCCGGTCGTTTAGCGCGAGCGTGGCACCCGCCCGGTCGAGTTCGCGCAGCAGGCGGGCGTTGTTCTCGCGCAGCACCCTCGCGTGCAAGGCGGCGTCGCGGCGGGCCTCGCGCAGGAGATCCGCGTTTTGCCGGCGCAGGTCCAGGTTCAGCGAAGTGCCGAACGAGAGGGCGATCTGGTCGGCGGAAAAACCGTCGCTGCGGCCGCCGGCGCGCGCGTAAAGCGGCGGGCCGCTGAGGTTCACGGTCAGGTCGGGCCAGTTGAGCATGCGCACGCCTTTCTCGCGCAGCCGGGCGCCTTCCAGTTCGACGGCCTGGAGCCGGCGGTGCAGCCGCCCGAAGTCGGCGGCTTCGGTCCAGCCCGCCGGTTGTTGCGCGTAGTCAAAGCGGGGCAGTCCGTCGGGCCGGAGCTGCCAGCGCCCGGCGGCGTCCCCCAGCAGTTCGCCGACCGCGGCCTGCAGCTCGTCGGCTTCGCGCCGGAGGCTCCAGAGCAGGGCCTCGCGTTCCAGCACGGGCGAGGGCGCGTCGAGCTGCGGTCCGCCCGGGCCGGCCGGGCGCCAGTGCTCGGCGCGGGTGAGATTGAGCCGGCGCTGCTCCAGGAGCGAGGCGCGCAGGAATAGCTCGCGCAACCGGATGGTGAGCTCGCGCTCTTTGAGCTCCAGCGCCCACCCCGCGCGGATGAGCTCGAGCTCGGCGGCGTGGTGGCGGAGCTGCCATTGGAGCAGGCCCGGCACGTTGAAAAAAGCGTGCAACGCGATGGCCGCGTCGTCGCTGCCGAGGTCGCCGAGCTGGGTCAGGCCCTTGGTGAGGTTGCCGGTGAGGGCGGCACCGGGGATCAGGTCGCGGCGGACCTGCCGCAGGCGTTCGCCCGCGGTCGTCACGGCGTCGCGCTGTTTCGCCAGTTCGAGGTTGTCCGCCCGCAGCCGGGCCAGGGCTTCGGGCCAGGCGAGGGGAACGGCCGTGGCGGCGGCCATGGCCGTGTGCTGTTGGCGTAGTTCCGCGGCGAGCGCCTCGCTCCGCTGTTCCAAGCCGGCGCCGGGATGGCTGCAGCCGGCGAGGCCCAGCAGGGCGGGGAGCAGCGTCAGGCAGGCTCGGGCGGATGGGCGCATCAGAAAAACCCTCCCGCCCGGGGGCGGGAGGGTGGTGTGGTCGGTGGGTGTGGTCAGTTCAGCGTGTAGTTCACCATCGTCACCGTGGGCGGCAGCGTGAGACTGGTGCGCACGAACTGCATCGCCACGCTGGTGGGACCGCCGGAGGCGTTCTTGTAAACGATGATCGTGTCGCTGTTGCCCGGGCTGATCACGTTGACGTAGGTGAAGGAGGTGCCGCCGTCGGCGGTGTAGGGCACGGTGAGGCCGCTGAAGGTGAGGGCGCCCTGCGCGTTCACGCTGAAGGCCACCTGCGTGCCGGCGCTGTAATTGGGCACGCCGGAGGGGATGGGCGCGCCGACCGGGCCGACGACCACGTTGGAAACCGTGCGGGTGAAACTCGTGCCGACGGGCAGGCCGATGTCGGCGGGCGGAGTGCCGCCGCCACCGCCGCCGGTGCCACCACCGCCACCGCCCGTGCCGCCGCCGGTTCCGCCGGTGTTGCCGCCGCCGCCCTGCGCCGGGGCATACTGGCCGTAGAAGGGCGTGCCGCCCTGGCCGCCGAGGTTGATCTCGTTAAAACTGCCGTCGGCCTTGCTCGACACGGCATACCAGAGGTTGCCGTCCTTGAAGATCCATTCGAACTGGTTGCCCTTGTAGAAAATCGGGTTGGAGAGCGTCTTGCCGTCGAACTGCAGGGTGTTCGCGGTGATGACGAAGGTCTTCTGCGTGCCGTTGCTCACGGGCGAACCGTTCTGCGCGAACTGGAAGACGAGGTTGTAGGAGCCTTGGACGGCCGACGGGATGGCGGTGGCGGCGGTTTCGTCCGGCCCGAGCGCGGGCGGCGGCGGCGCGGCGGGCGGGGCGGCCGGCACCGTGGGGTTGGTGGCGGCCAGCGTGCCGGCGGTCACGCGGCTGTTGTAGCTCTGGCCGTTGTAAACGGTCGTGAACTGCGTGATCGCGCTGCCCTGGCGGGTGAAGTTCTGGAGCGTGAGGTTCAGCGTGATGCCGAGCGAGGGCAGCGTGATCACCATCGTGCCGCTCTGGTAGTTGCCGGTCGGCGTGTAGGTGTAGGTGCCGGCGATGGCGGTCGCCGCCGCGGGCCACGGCGAGCCCGCCGTCTGCGTGTTGAGGTAGGTGAGCTGGGCGTTGCTCTGGAAGGTCAGCCTCGGGTTGATCTCGATCGTCGTGCCCGCGAAGGCGAGGTAGTTGGTCGGGCCCGTGACGTTGGCCACCGGGCTGTCTTCCCCTCCGCCGCAGCCGGAGAAAAAGAGGGCCGCGGAAGCGGCGCAGGTTGCGAGGAAAGTTCGGAGTGCGCGTAGTTTCATGGTTGCGCGCAAACGATAGCAAATGGCGACAAGGACCTGAATACGCATAGGTGCGTAGCGGTCGCGCCGGTCTGCGGTCCGCCCGCGCGGAAAGCTCTGCGGGGCGCCGGGCGCGCGTTACTTCATCTTCTTGTAAACCGTGGCGGGGTCGAAGACGCGGCGCGCGGCGAACTCGAGCTTCAGCGAGGCCGCATCGTCGGCGTTGGCGCCGGGGGCGAGCTGGCGGTAGAAGCAGGACTTGTAGCCGTTGTGGCAGGCGGCGCCGCCGACGTTCTCGACGCGGAGCTGGATCACGTCCTGGTCGCAGTCGGTGAGCACGGCCTTCACGAGCTGCGCGTTGCCGGACTCCTCGCCCTTGACCCAGAGTTTTTTGCGCGAGCGGCTCCAGTAGGTGGCCTTGCCGGTCCGCAGCGTGTGCGCGAGCGACTCGGCGTTCATGAAGGCAAACATCAGCACCTCGTTCGTCTCGTGGTCGCAGGTGATGCAGGGAATCAGCCCGTCGGCGTCGAACTTGGGCTGGAGCGTCGTGCCGAGTTCGATCTCGGCGGTGGTGGTGCGGGTAGGGAAGACGAACGTGCTCATGGGAAAATGCTCGGCTCATTCATGCCCGAGGGTCGTGCGCCGAGGCAATCCCGGTGTTTGGCTTATCGCCGGGACGGCTGCGGTCCGCTCGGAGAGCGGACCCTACCGGTGCTGCCGCGCCACAGGATTGCGGTTACCGTTCAATCCGTGTTTATCCGTCCCATCCGTGGCTTCCGGCTCAGGTTTGGTCCGAAAGTTTCCGCAGGTAGTCGAACGAGTAAAGCCCGGTGCGGTGGCCGTCGCTGAAATCGAAACGCAGCGCGTAGTTGCCGATGCGCTCCCAGCCGGTGACCTGCACGCCGTCAAACTGCTTGTTGCCGCCGCCGCCGTATTGCGTGCCGAAGATGTCGCGCTCGCCCTGGGTCTCGGCGCTGGGCGAGGCCGCGCGCAGCCGGGCGAAGGGATAATAGCTCTCGCTGCCATCGTCCCAGACGATCGCCACTTCCTCGCCGATGAGCTGGATGTTGACGGGGTTTTTCATGCGCGGTCGTGAGGAGTAAAAACTCCCGCCCGGGATGAACAGCCAATTTCACTGCCGGGGACTTTCCCGCGGATGGCGCGGAGGATACGGATTGGATCGAAACTCACTGGCTCGGGCCATGGCAGGATTCAACTTGCCGGCCTTGCCCTCGTGACGGGTTGTCATGAGCAACAGCTGACGGATCCTCGGATTTCACCGTTAGCCTTCTTCTGCTCCTATCACCGGAAGTAGTCGGGAAACGACCTCATCAAGGGTCGCTTCATCCGTGGCCGATGCAAACTCGGCGCGCCTGGCCTTCCAATCCAGACTCTTGATCTGGTCGGAGAGAATGACTCCCGAAACTTTCGCGCTGGATGGAAGCGGAACCTCAAATGGGTAACCCTTCACTCGGGAAGTAATCGGGCAGGCGATGAACAGGCCTGTCTTCTGATTGTAAGCCTCAGGCGACACAACGAATGCGGGTCGGCGCCCCGCCTGCTCATGCCCCGCCTGAGGATCGAAGGTGAGCCACACCACGTCGCCCCTCCTTGGCGTATAGGCAGCCATTACCAGCCTTCCTGGCCGACCGGCGCGCCGGTCGAGACTTCCTCGTGCCTGTTCGTCGGTGTGACCTTCTTGAGCAAATCTCCGAGCGCCAGCCGCGGCCGACGCACCGGGCGAACAACCAGAGCGCCACCCTTCAACGAGAGCTCCACTTCGGAACCGTCGCTGATCCGGGTCTCAGCGGCGAACGCACGAGGAATCCTCACCGCCAAGCTGTTTCCCCAGCGCTGGATGGCTGTCTTCATGGAGCTACATTGTATAGCCGTGTATCCGGTGTCAAGGTTAAGGCTTTCGCCGGTGGCGGTAGGCGTCGACGAATGAAGGTCTGCCTCGTTCTCGTTCTTCGTAATCCTAATCGTTCTCCGGGTTGGACCGAACGCCAACGGAGATTAATAATGAGAAAGATTAAGAGAACGAGGAACGATAGGGGCGCCGATTAAGCGTCGCGTTGCAGGACCAAAACCCAGTCGCGGTCGCCGGTGGGAGGGGGCGGGCAGGTCCAGGCTCCGTTGGCGTCGGCCTGGATGCGGCCGAGGGATTTTTCGCGGCCGGTGACGGGATCGAAACGGGTGGCTTGCCATGAGGCGTCGGAGCCAAGGTCGCGCACGACGATGGGCTCGGCGTGGGGCACGTAGGTGATGCGGATTTTACCCGGAACGCCGGCGGTCTGCGGGCCGTGGAGATCGGCCGCGCCGTCGCGGACCGGGCCCCAGGGTTGGTCGCCCACTTGTCCGAGGACCAAAGCAGCGGGCCAGGCGGAATCGTCGAAGTCGCGGGCTTCCCAACCGCCGATTTTGCCGGTCCAGGCTTTCCATGTGCCGTCGGTGACGAGGCGCTGCACCCGGCCGTTGGCGTAAACGATCTCAAGGCAGGCGAGGATGCCCGCGGGTCGGCCGTTGGCGGGACGGCGTTCGCTCCAGAAGGTGAGGACGTTGCGGCCGGGCTTGAGCAGGTGGGCGCGGTCGTTGAACTGCGGGCTGGTGGACGAGTCCCAGCCGGTGGCGGCGGGCCGGCCGTTGAGCTGCGCCTCGGTGTGGCCGTTGCTGACGAAGCGGAGCCGGGCGCGGGCGATTTTTTTGCCGGCCGGAATCATGAAGGTGCGGCGGAAGAAGCGGCGCTCCGGCGGGGCGTCCTTGGCGGCGGGCGCGGCCGGCAGCGGCGCGGTCCAGAGCCACTGTGCGCCGGTGAGCGGCAGCCAGATGTCACCGGCGTAGGCGGCCCATTCGGAGTGCGGCTCGAAGCGGGACCAGTCGAAGCGCGTGAGCAGTTTTTTGCCGTGGGCGCATTCGGCGGAGCCGGGGTAGTGCATGGCTTCCTGCCACGGGGTGTTGCCGTAGTTGCCGCCGTGGGGCGAGGCGCCGTGCGGGATGCCGGGCTGGTTGCACTGCCAGATGCCGTTGCCGCCGTAGGTGTGGCCCATGGCGCCGTTGAGCACGCAGGACCAGAAGGCGCGGCGCGGCCACGGCGAGGTGATGGTGCCCATGAGCATCTCGTAGCAGGGCTCGCCGTTGAGCACGGGCAGGCGCGGCGTGGCGGCGTGGGTCTCGCGCACGGCCCGGATCATGATCTCGACGGCCTCGTTCTGCCCGTGGCAGCACTGGAGCAGGTCGAAGTCGAGGAGCGACTCGTCGTCGGTGGCGTTGCGCGCGGTGTAGCGGTTGATGGCGGTGGGGTGGATGGTAAGCGGCCGGCGGAAGGGATCGGTCGCGCGGACGTAGCGCATGAAGCGCGTCCAGGCGGTGACCATGGCGCGGTCGTCGGCGGGAAAGTTTTTGGCGAGATACCACGGGAGGTTGGCCTCGCCGGCGGTGCACCAGACGACCGGCCACGCGCCGTAGCGGGCGATGAGGTAGCGCCAGTGCGCCTGCAGCTGCGCCTCGCTCATCCAGTTGATGAAGTAGCCCCACGCGCCGACGATGCAGGGCGTGATGCCCGACGCGACGAGGTGGCCGAGCTTGCGGTCGGCCGCGTCGAAATACTCCGGGCGGATGTGCGCGTAACCTTCCTCCCAGGGGAAGCCGGCCTCGTTGGCGCCGCGGGGATCGAACGCGTGCATGTCGGGGTAGAGCCCGGCGACGATCTGCACGACGTTGTAACCCTTCTTCACGCGGTCGGCGGTGAGCTGCTTGAAGCCCTGCGGCCACGGCAGGCGATGGCAGAGTCCCATCCACCATGTGTCGCCGAGCCAGAAGAACGGCGTGCCGTCGGCATGCTCGAAGTGGCGCTTGTTCTCCGCGACCTGCACCGGGCCGTGGACGTAGAGCGGGTTTTTGCCGCGGTAGGGCGCGACCGTCACGCGGCCGGTGCGGCCGTGCAGACCGAGGTCGTCTGTGGCGGAGCACTCGGTGCGGAAGGTGTGCGCGCCGGCGAGCGGTGAGGCGTAGCGGACCTTCCAGGTTTTGCCGCCGGCCCAGAAAGCCGGCACGCGGCGGACGGCGCCCGCGGGATCGGTGAAGAGCGCGTCGAGCATTACCTGGTTGAACGGATCAACATACGCGCCGCGGGCGGTGAAGGTGAGCTCGACGGGCACATTGGCCGCGGTCGCAGGCCGGGTGGGGCGGGATTTCATGGGGTGGGCGGCATGTTTATGAGACCCGGTTTGGCGGCGAGACAATAAGCGCCGGTCGCGGCATTCGCACTCGCCCGCGGAAGCACCGCAGACCAAGCTGGCGGCATGCATACCCCGTCACCCCTGCGCATCGGTTTGTTTGGCATCGGTCTCGACGCTTACTGGTCGCAGTTTGCGGGATTGAAGGAGCGGCTTGAGGGCTATGTGGCCCGGGTCGCGGCCAAGCTGGGCCGGCCCGGCGTCGAGGTGGTCAATCTCGGATTGGTGGACAATCCCGACCGAGCTTATGCGGCCGGGCAGGAGTTTCGCCGGGCCGACGTGGACCTGATTTTTCTGCATGTGACGACCTACGCGCTGTCCTCGACCGTGCTGCCCGCAGTGCGGCGGGTGCGGGTGCCCGTGATCGTGCTTAACCTCGCGCCGGCGCCGGCGCTCGACTACGCGGCGTTCAACGCGATGGGCGACCGCACCAAGATGACCGGCGAGTGGCTGGCGCATTGCTCGGCCTGTCCGGTGCCGGAGATCGCCAATGTCTTCAAGCGCGCCGGCATCCGGTTTCACCAGATTACCGGCGTGCTCGACGACGACCCCGTGTGCTGGCGCGAGGTGGATGCCGGGGTGGAGGCGGCGCGCGTGGCCGCCGGTATGAACGGCAACCGCCTCGGCCTGATGGGCCATACCTACGGCGGGATGCTCGACATCCAGTCCGACGCCACGCTGCAGAGCGTGGTCTTCGGCACGCACATCGAGCATATCGAGGTGGACGAACTGTCGGCGCTGCGAGGAGAGGTGAAGGAGCGCGCGGTGGCGGACCGGTTGCGCGAGTTTGGCGAGGCCTTCGACGTGCAGGCCGACTGTCCGGCGGAGGATTTGCGCGAGGCGGCGCGAACCTCGGTGGCGCTTGACCGGCTGGTGGCGGAGCACCGGCTCGGCTCGCTGGCGTATTTCTACAAAGGCACCGGCGTGCCGGAAAATGAGGCGACAATCGCCTCGATCATCCTCGGCACCTCCCTGCTCACGGCGCGCGGCGTGCCCGTGGCCGGCGAATACGAGGTGAAGAACGTGCAGGCCATGAAGATCATGGACCTCTTCGGCGCGGGCGGCTCGTTCACCGAATACTACGCGATGGATTTCAAGGACGACGTCGTGCTCATGGGGCACGATGGCCCCGGCCACATCGCCATCGCGCAGGGCAGGACCAAGGTGCGCCCGCTCGACGTCTATCACGGCAAGGTCGGCCGTGGCGTCTCGGTCGAGATGGCCGTGAAGCACGGTCCGGTGACGCTGCTGTCGGTCATCGAGGCGGAAGGCGGACGGCTGGCACTGCTCTGTGCCGAAGCCGAGTCGGTGCCCGGCCCGATCATGGAGATCGGCAACACCAACAGCCGCTATCGCTTCGCCTGCGGCGCGCGGGAATTCGTCAACCGCTGGAACCGCCACGGTCCGGCGCACCACTGCGCCGTCGGCGTGGGCCACATCACCGAAAGAATCCAGAAACTCGGTGAACTGCTGGGGCTGGAGACGGTGAGGGTGTGTTGAAAGTCGGTCTGCACAGTGAAGGAATAATGAAATTTGAGATCATCGAGGAACCGATTACGGCGCTGGCAGAGCATGCCTGTATTCCAATCAAATTTGTGGTGCGGTCGGTTTTTGACCTCACAGAAGAGCCTGATACCGGACCGGGCATGCGAATGAAGGAGCGGGCGCTGGAGTCCCCTTATGTGAAGGATTATGATGCCATCAAAGGGGAAGGGCCAACCCGGTGGGCAAAGCGCTTTGACGTGACAAACTGGGGATTGATCAGTGCGTGGCTTGGAGGAACCCGAGTCGGCGGGACGGTTATCGCCCGCGATACTCCGGGAGTGGATCTACTGGAAGGCCGGCACGATCTGGCGGTGCTTTGGGATTTGCGAGTTGCTACTGATTGCCGGGGGCAAGGGGTGGGTTCTGCCTTGTTCCGCGCGGCGGAAGAATGGGGCGCAGCGCGAGGTTGTCGGCAACTCAAGGTAGAAACTCAAAACATCAATGTCCCAGCCTGCCGGTTTTACCAACGGATGGGCTGCAAACTCGGTGCGGCAAATCGCGGTGCCTACCCTGAGTTCCCTGACGAGGTTCAATTGCTCTGGTATAAATACTCCCCCTGATGGTTGGACGCTACCCTTCACGCTCGCATCAAGGGAATGCTCTGGCTAGATGTTACTCACGTAGCTGGCCGGTCGAGCGGGTGGCTGTCGTCGTCCTGATTGACAGCCCGGCTGTTGCCGGTCTCCTTTGCGGGCTTTTACGCCCATGACCGACAAGTCCCTGCCGTTCACGAAGGAACAACTCGAGGCCGTCGCCGCCCAGGTGCCGACGCCCTTCCATATCTACGACGAGACGGCCATGCGCAAAAACGCGCGCGCCTTCTACGAGGCCTTCTCCTGGGTGCCGGGCGGTTTCATGAATTTTTATGCGGTCAAGGCCCTGCCGAACCCGCACGTGCTCGCGGCGCTGAAGGCCGAAGGCCTCGGAGGCGACTGCTCCTCGCTGGCCGAGCTGAAGCTGTGTGAAGCCGTGGGCATCACGGGCGACAAGATCGTCTTCACGTCCAACGACACGCCGGCCCACGAATACCAGAAGGCGGCCGAGCTCGGCGCGATCATCAACCTCGATGACATCAGCCACATCGCGTTCCTGGAACAGAGCCTCGGCGGGAAGTTGCCGGAGATGCTCTGCTTCCGCTACAACCCGGGTCCGCTGAAGGAAGGCAACGTCATCATCGGCAAGCCCGAGGAGGCGAAGTATGGCTTCACCCGCGAGCAGCTCTTCGAAGGCTACCGCGTCATCCGCGACAAGGGCGTGAAGCGTTTCGGGCTGCACACGATGGTGGCGTCGAACGAGCTCAACCCCGACTACTTCGTCGAGACCGCGCAGATGTTGTTCGACCTCGTGGTCGAGCTGAACCGCGCGCTCGGCATCAGGTTTGAATTCCTCAATCTCGGCGGCGGCATCGGCATCCCGTATCGGCCGGAACAGACCGCGGTGGACCTCGCCTATGTCGGCCGGAAGATCAAGGAGGCTTACGAAAAGACCATCGTGGCCAACGGCCTCGGGCCGATCCGCATCACGATGGAGTGCGGCCGCATGATCACCGGTCCCTACGGCTACCTCGTGTCGCGCGTGCTGCACAAGAAGGCGATCTACAAGAACTACGTCGGCCTCGACGCGTGCATGGCCAACCTGATGCGTCCCGGCATGTATGGCTCGTATCACCACATCTCCGTCCCCGGGAAGGAAAACGCGCCGCGCAAAGTTTACGACGTCACCGGTTCGCTCTGCGAAAACAACGACAAGTTCGCCATCGACCGCGAGATTCCCGATCCCGCGCCCGGCGACCTCGTCGTGATCCACGACACCGGCGCGCACGGCCATTCGATGGGCTTCAACTACAACGGCAAACTGCGCTCGGCCGAGGTGCTGTGGCAGGGCGGCGGGAAGTGGAAACTCATCCGCCGCGCCGAGACCTACGCCGACCACTTCGCGACGCTCGACTACCCGGGGCTGCGCTGAACGGCACCGGGTTCAGACGAGTTCGCCGAGCCGCCGGGCGGCCGGATTTAGCGGTGCCAGCGTGGCGACGTCCACGGGCTGGTTGCGCCTGATGGACTCCACGCCGGCGATGCCGACGAGGATGGAGGCCGCGCCCTGTTCGTGTCCGGCGAACCGTCCCCAGGGGTCGGCCGCGGGGGCGTCGGGCGCGAAGAAATGCCGGCAGAGGATGTCGTCCGCTCCGCCGTGCGCACCGGTGGCGGGCGGCATCGGCACGAGGTAACTGGGTTGGAAATGCGGGAAGACGCGGATCCACTCGCCCTCGGCCTCGGAATGTTCGTCCGTTTTGAACTCCCCGGGCCGGCCGGCCCGGTTCAGGTGCGAGCCGGTGAACTCGTGGTATTCAATGCGGCCGCGGTCGCCGTTGAGACTCACGCGCATGCCCTCGCGCGGCGAGTAGCACACGAGCGAGTAGGTGAGCAGCTCGCCGGTGCGGTAGCGGACGTTGAGCGACATCTGGTCGAAGATGTCGATGTCGTCGCGAAAGACATTGCGGTCCCGCAGGTAGCCCGAATCGGCCTCGCCGGCGCGGTAGAGTTCGCGGAAGGCCTCGCTGGCGTCGAGATCGAGCCGGAAGGGATCGCGCTGCGCGGCGGGCTCGCCGGTATAGCGCGGGTAGGCCGCGAGGGCGCCGTCGCCGCGGGCCTCGGCGTTTTTGCGGCCGTAGAACACGAGGTCGCCGTAGGCGAAGACCTGCGCGGGGATGGCGTCGAGCCACCAGTTCACGAGGTCGAAGTGGTGCGTGGCCTTGTGCACGAGCAGCGTGCCGGACTCGGCGGCGTGCGCGTGCCAGCGGCGGAAGTAGTCGGCGCCGTGGCTGGTATCGAGGAGGTATTCGAGGTTCACCGAGTGCACGCGGCCGATGACGCCGGTGGCGACGAGCTCCTTCACCTTGGTGCGGAAAGGCGCCCAGCGGTAGTTGAAGGCCACGCGCACGCGGCGGCCGGCGGCCTGCTGCGCGGCGAGGATGGCGCGGCATTTTTCGGCGTCGGTCGTCATGGGTTTTTCCGTGATGACGTCGCAGCCGGCATGCAGGGCGCGGATGATGTAGTCGTGATGGGTGTCGTCCTTCGAGCAGACGAAGACCGTGTCGGGCCGCGTTTCCCGCAGCATGGCGTCGAACCGGTCCGCGGCGTAGGCGGGCACGGCGGGGTGGTTGAGCTCGGTCGTAAGCCGGCGGTTGTAGTAGGCCAGCCGGGCGGGGCTGAGGTCGCAGAGGCCGACGAGTTCGTTGTGGTCGCGGTAGGTCGTGACGAGCGGCTCGATGAAACTGATGGCACGGCCGCCGGTGCCGACAAAAGCGAAGCGGGTTTTGGGCATGGTAAGGTCAGTTGCCGCGGCGGTGCGCAGGGCTGGCGGCGAAGTTGAAGGCGGCGGGATCGTCCGGCGCGGCGGGATCGTAGCCGGCGAAGTCCGGACAGAGATGCGCGGCCAGGGGCAGTCCGGCGTCGCGGATACCCTGCGCCACGGCCTGTGCGAGCTGGTAGGCGCCATAGTTGTTGTGGTGCGCGGGATCGCGCCCGCTGTCGGCGAAGGCGAGCGACGCGCGCGCCGGACCGAGCGCCTCGTAAAACGCGCGGCTGGCGGTTTCGAGGTCGATGAGCGCGACGGCGGCTTCCGCGGCCACGGCCCGCACGGCGGCGGGATAGCCGCCATGGGTGTTCCGGATGCGGCCGTCGGCGTCGAAGGTGCGTCGCTGCGGTGATGTCACCAGCACAGGGGTGGCTCCGCGCAACCGGATTTCGGCGATGTAAACGTGCAGCCACGCCCGGTAGGTGGTGCCGGCCTCGGCGTAGGTCTGCGGCCAGTTCTGCTTCTGGTCGTTGTGGCCGAACTGGAGAAAGACCCAGTCGCCGGCCTTGAGCTGCGAGAGGACTTTGGCGAAACGCAGGCCGGTGACGAACGACTTCAGCGTCTCACCCGACTCGGCATGGTTGGCCACTGCGATCGCCGGCCCGAAAAAGCGCGGCAACATTTGCCCCCAGCCCGCGCCGTCCTCGTGGCGCTGGTCGGTGACGGTCGAATCGCCGAGCAGAAACACGGTCGGCACCTCCGCGGGTTCGATGGCCACGGTGCGGACCGCGGGCGCGGGGCCGCCGAACTCCAGCGTGAGCTTGTCGTCCCAGGTGAGGGAGTCGGCCTCGCGTTCGGTGAGCAGGACGGTGTCGCCACCCGGGGCGTTGGGCGGCGGGGGCGGGAGTTTCGCGTTGCGCACGTTGACGAGGAAACTGCGGGCGACGGTCTCCTCCGGTGCGGTTCGCAGGCCTTCGGCCATCAGCCGGCGCGATTCGGCCTTGATGGTGGTGTCGCCGGCGGCCGGGCCGCCGCATTCCACGGTGACGCGCCAGTTGCCCTCCGGCACGGTGATGGAGAAATAAAAGGCGCCCGCTCCGGGGGCGGTGCCGAAGTCGAAGCCGTGGCCCGTCGTCACCGAGAAGGCGCCGGCCCGGTCGAGCTCGTAAGCGGTCCCGGCGGCCGGCGCTGGGGTCGGCAGGACGGCGAGCAGCAGCACTGCGGCGAGGCGTGGGTGCAGGGGAGAAGACATGGGGGCGGGGCAAGATCACGGTGGCCGGTGGCGGGCCGACGGCAATCTCGCCGCTGGCCCGCGCGGTCGCCAGCCCCTTCGGCTCGGACTGTCAGCGACCCGGCTGCATGGCCTCGCCCGTGTCGCCGGATAATCACCCGGTCGCCGCCGTTTTCCGGCGGCACCCCTCACCGGGTCCCCTCCCAACCCTTTCTTCAGTCCCTTTGACCAATCGGGCAGTCCCGCGCCCCCGGCGGCCGGCGCTTCCCGGCCGGCCGCAATCCTGACATGAGTGCACCCCCTTCACGGCCCCGGCTCGCTTTGATCGGCATCTCCGGTTACGGGCGCATCCACCTGGAACTGGCCCGCGGCTGCCATGACCGCGGCGAGGCGGCCATCGTCGCCGCCACCGTCATCAATCCGGCCGAAGAGGCGGCGAACGTCGCCGACCTGCAGGCCCGCGGGTGCCGTATCCACGGCAACTACGAGGAGATGCTGCGCGCCCACCGCGGGGAGATCGATCTCTGCCTGATTCCCACGGGCATCCACTGGCACGCGCGCATGACGCTCGCGGCCCTTGATGCCGGGGCCAACGTGCTGGTGGAGAAACCGCTCAGCAGCGCCATGGCCGAGGCCGGGGCGGTGCTCGCGCGGGAGCGGTCTGCCGGGCGTTTTGTGGCGGTCGGTTTCCAGGACTGCTACGACCCCGGCACGCGCTGGCTTGTGGACGAGCTCCGCCGCGGCGCGATTGGCGAGGTGCGCTCGGTGCGGTTCCTCGGCGTGTGGCCGCGGCCCCGCGCCTATTTCCTGCGCAACACCTGGGCCGGCCGCCTGCAACAGGACGGCGCGCCCGTTCTCGACTCGCCGCTCAGCAATGCCTTCGGCCACTTTGTGCTCCTGAGCCTGCTGTTTGCCGGCGTGGATGCGGCCGACATCGCGGCCTCGGCCGTGGAGGTGGAGCTTTTCCGCGCCCATGCGATCGAGAGCTTTGACACCGCCGTGGTCGCGCTGCGCACGCCGCGCGGGCAACGGCTTTGGTTCGGCGCGAGCCACGCCAGCCATGTCACCACCGAGCCCGAGATCCTGATCGAAGGTTCGGCGGGCCGGGCCTGCTGGCGCTACGAGAAGGAGGCCTGCATCGAGCCCGCGGCCGGCGCCCGGCAGTGCCGGCCGGTGCTCGACCAGCACGCGACCCGCCGGCTGATGCTGGCCGCCGTGCTGGCGCGCCTGCGCGATCCGGCGGCAGCGGTCTGCACCGCCGCCATGGCCGCGCGGCACACCGCCCTGATCGAAACCGTGCACCGCGCCGCCCCGGTCACCGCGTTTTCGGCGGGAGAGATTGTCTGGTCCGCGGCCGGGACCGATTCCGCCCAAGTGCCGATGGTGCCGGGCCTTGATGCCGCCCTGCGGACAGCCTACGCGACGCAACAGAGCCTCCGGTCCGGCGGTTTTCGCGCCGCCGTCTGAGGCGCGCGTCAATCCCCCGTGTCGCCGAGCCAGCGCGGGGCGGCCGCGAACCACAGGATGGTGCCGCCCAGCAGGGCGAGTTTCATCGGGCCCTCCGCGAGCAGCCCGAGCGCGAACAGCCCGGCGGGCACGAGCGTGAGCAACAGGCCGAGCAGGGCGAGGAGGCGGGCGGTTTTCATGGGGCGGAGGGTCGGCGGAGCAGCGTGCGGGAAAACACGACATAGAGCGCGCCGCAGGCGAGCCACACGGGCACGGTGAGGTAGGAGGGGAAAATTCCGTGGGTGCGGTAGAGCCAGAAAAAGACCGCGACGGGCAGCAGCCAGGCCAGCAGGGCGGCGGGGTTGAACGTGGCGCCCGTGCGCTCCGCCCAGTCCGGCGTCACGCCGACACGGCGTGCCAGCCAGTGGTCCACCGCGATGATGGCGCCCACCGGGGCGAGCACCGTGCCATAGATGCCGACGAACTCGAGCAACTGCATCGCAAACGCGGGAAAGAGGCCGGCGATGGTCGCGAGCGTGCCGGCGATGACGGTGCCCGCGGTGCGCGAGAGTTTCGGCAGCACGCCCTGAAACGCGAGCCCGGCCCGGTAGATCGTGGGGTTGGCGGTGGTCCAGCCGGCCATGACCACACAGGCCAGACCCGCCCACCCGACGGCGGAGAAGACCATCGGCCCCGGGGCGTTGGAGGCCGCCGCGCCGTGGCGTTGCAGCTCCAGCGCGAACAGCAGCGAGGCGCAGATCCACGCGACGTAGTGGCCGAGGAACATGCCGGCGCCGGCGGCCCACCCGTAGGCCGGCCTGCGCGCGTAGCGCAGGATGGAGAGGTCCGACATGCCGAGGTGCATCGCGGCGTTGCACAGCCACGCGAAGAGCACGATGCCCGCGAAACCGATGCGCGGCCGGCCGTCGAGCGCCACGCCGGTCCAGATGTCCACGGGGTTCAGCGAGGCGAGCTTGGGCAGCGTGACGAGCCCGCAGGCGACAAAGATGAGGAACATCCACGGGGCGGCGAGCTGGCTCACGCGGGCGACCACGGCGTAGCCGCGCACCGCGACGAAGGTCTGCAACGCGCCCAGCGCGATCACGACCACGCACCAGGCGAAACCGGTCGGCAGCCGGTCGGAGAACGTCGGCATGCGCACCTCCGGGAAGGGCACACCCACGGCGGTGGCGGAGACGGTGACCATCGCGCCGGCGAGGAAGCAGAAGAGCACGCCGTTGGCCAGGTTGTAGAGCGTGACGAGCCGCCGGCCGCAGATTTTTTCGAGTTTGCAGTAGAGGGTGAGCCGCAGGTCGGTGGCGATCGGCGCGGTGAGGTAGCGCCACGTCAGCACGGCGAGAATGTTGCCGAGCAGCAGGCCGAGGATCACGTCCACCGCCGAGGCGCCCCACGCGATGAAGAGCGGGCCGAGCATGAACTCCGTGCCTGCGGTGTGTTCGCCGGCATACAGGCCCCAGAAGGAGCGCGGGCCTTTCAGCGCGCGGTCGGGCACGCGTTCGTGCTCGTATTCGTTGACGACTGCCGGAGCGGAAGCGGGGACCATGGGGTGGGGTCGTTTAAGCGCGACGCGCCCCCTTGTGGCAAGCGCGGCGCGAAACGCACGCCTGCGCCGTGCGGACCGTCCGCTCCGGTCGCACCGGGCCGCATGTCGGACTGTCTGAGGAGCGGTTGCGTTGTATCGTGCGGCGGCGCACGCTTCACCATTCACAAACACCGGCCCACCCCTTTTCATCCCGGGCCGGAGTGAGTCCTCAACCCCGCTTCATCACCCCTGTTTCCCCGTGCCGGCGTTTCGCTCTGCCTTGAGCGGCCGTCGTTTTCCCCATCGTCTGACCCCTCCGGTTTTTCAAACCCTGACCCCGAGCATCCCATGACCCCGCATACCTACAAGCAAAGTTCCGGATTCCGACGCCTCGCCGTGTCGTTGCTAGTGTTCCCGTTGGCCGCCGTCCTGACGGCGCAGGAGACGGAGAAGGACGCCCCCGTGCCCACCGACGCCGAAGTGGCCCGGGCCGCCCGCCTGGAGCGCCCCGACGAAGTCGTCCAGCTGACACCCTTCCAGGTCGATGCGACCCGCGATGCGGGCTACTTCGCCCAAAACACCCTCGCCGGCAGCCGCATGCGGACCAACATCGCCGACCTCGGCTCGTCCATCTCCGTCATCACGGCGCAGCAGTTCCAGGACACCGCCTCGACGGACATCAACGACATCTTCCGCTACGAGGTTAACACCGAGGGCTCGCTCACCTACACGCCCGGCACGCAGAGCATGCGCAACGACGGCGTGCTCGACGTCAATTCCGGCGGCACCCAGGGCAACAACATGACGCCCTACACCAACGCCTCCGCCAACCGCGTGCGCGGCCTCGGCTCGCCCAGCGCGGCCATCAACTACTATCCCGCGATCGGCGCGGTGCCCTTCGACTCCTACAACACGCAGACGGTCGAGATCAGCCGCGGTCCCAACTCCATGCTCTTCGGCCTCGGCAGCCCCGCCGGTATCGTCAACCAGAGCACGGCGCAGGCGGCGCTGAACAAGCGCTCCGCCTCGCTCGCCTTCCGGACCGACCAATACGGCTCCTTCCGCACGTCGTTCAACTTCAACGAGGGCCTGATCGCCGACAAACTCGCGTTCTATGGCGCCGTGCTCCACGACGACCGCCGCTTCGACCGCAAGCCCGCCTACGACAAGACCGACCGCTACTACGGCGCCGTCACCTTCAAGCCCTTCTCCAAGACCACCCTGCGGTTCAACGTCGAGAAATACGAGAACGACAACCGCCGGCCCAACACCCTCACGCCGCGCGATTTCGTCACGGAGTGGAACCTCGCCGGCCGCCCCTATTACGACGCGACCACCAAGAAAATCTACAGCCTCGACACCGGCGCCGAGCTCGGCATGCGCGTGATCAACGCCAGTTCGCCCGAGGCCAACGACCTGCGCGCCTTCATCGAGTCGCGCCCGGGCTTCAATCCCGCCCTCTGGAACGGCGCCAAAACCCAATACAACGGCATCAACATTTTCGGCAACAACAGCTGGGCCATCCCGGCCAACTGGGTCGCCGGCACGCCGTCCCCCAACATCCTCTTTGTCCCGGGCATCGGCGAGGCCAACCAGGGCCGCAGCATCATGCAGATCGCGGACAGCCAGCTGGCCAACTGGTTTCAGCCGACCTGGGGTTACCGCTACCTCACGGGCTGGGGTGTCCCCGGCAACCCGGCCGCCAACCCGGCCGTCTATCCCGCCGAGGCGGCGATCTTCGCGAACCCCGCCTGGGCCAGCGTCTACAGCCGCACCTACACGAACTCCGTCGGCTGGAGCGGCGCCGGCAACGGCATCGCCGCGGGCAGCTACCGCTATCCCAGCGTGACCGACCGCTCCATCTACGACTGGCGCAACGTGAACATCAACTCGGTGAACTTCGGCACCGCCGAAAACACCAACTACAACGTCGAACTCGAGCAGGAGCTGCCCGGCAACCTCTTCCTCAGCGCCGGCTGGTTCCGCCAGGACTATGACTCCCGGAGCAACTACACCGTCGCCCAGCTCAACGTCACCACGCTCTTCGTGGACACCAACAAATACCTGCCCGACGGCTCCCAGAATCCCTATTTCGGCAAGCCCTTCGTCGAGGACATCGACGCGGACAGCTACGTGAACCGGCAGAACGACGACCACTACCGTGCCATGCTGGCGTGGACGCCCGACTTTACGAACAAGGACGGCTGGGTGAAGTGGCTCGGCCGCCACCAGGTCCTCGGCCTGTGGTCGCGTGACGAATACATGACCACGACCATGCGCGACCGTCTGACGTATCTCTCCAGCACGACCGACGCCGGCCGCTACCGCTACCTGCAGAATTCCAACAACAATGCCGACGGTTCGCCCACCGGCTGGGACCGTTTCCCCAACAACAACTCCTCGCTCCGTCGCACCTACTATCTGGCGGCACCCGGGGATCCGAACGGTGTCGTGACCCGCGCGGCCGGCACCTGGGATCACCTGACCTACACCGGCGACATCCGGGCGTATGACTACGATTCCAGCCAGTTCACTTCCTACAACGTGACCACCGGCTTCGACACGCTGTTTGCCGGCACCGGCCGCAACCAGCGCCAGGTGGACTCCCAGAGCTTCGGCATCACCAGCCATTTCTGGAACGACCGCCTCATCACCACCTTCGGCTTCCGCAAGGACAAATACAAGGCCCGCGTGACCAACGACGGTCTGGCGGCCCTGACGGACGCCGACGGCAACGTCATCGCCCCCGCCATCACCAACGCCCAGAAGTGGATCAACGGCGACTTCCAGACCGACCTCATCTTCAACCGCTGGGCGCGCTGGAACGAGCTCACCGGCAACACCCGCACCATGGGCGGCGTGCTGCGGCCCTTCCAGAACTGGGGTTCCATCGACAGCCGGGTGGCGAACGGATCCCGGGGCTGGCAGTTCATCCACAGCCTCGGCTTCAGCTACAACGAGTCCGACAACTTCAACCCGCCGCCTTCCGCCTTGGGCGACTTCTACGGCAACCCGCTGCCCAAGCCCAGCGGCGAGGGCAAGGACTACGGCATCCAGTTCTCGCTCTTCGACAACAAGCTCTTCGCCCGCGTGACCTGGTTCGAGGCCTCCAACGCGAACGAAAACATCGGCGCGCCCAACGTTTTCGGCCGCCTGTCCAACAACGTGGACCAGACGCTCTTCCGCAACTGGGCCCGCACCATCGCCATGATCAACATGGGCATGGACCCCACCGCCCCGACCTTCGGCACCAACCTCAGCGCCGCGCAGGAGCAGGCCGTGCAGGCCGCCGCCCAGACCATCTGGCAGCTGCCCTATGAATACTACGGCACGCGGCCCTTCGCGCTGGGCGCCACGCGCAACGCCGAGGCCAAGGGCGTGGAGGCCGAGATCAACTACAACCCCACGCGCAACTGGACGATGAAGTTCACCTTCGGCAAACAGGACACCAAGTATGCCAGCGTGCTGAAGGAATTCCTGCCCTGGGAGGCCGACCGCATGGCCGTCTGGAAGGCCGCCCGCGCCTCCAGCCACCTGCTGCCGCAATACCAGCACCTCGCCACCTACACCACGAGCGGCGGCCGCGAGGTGAACCTGACCAACTTCTGGAGCTCCTTCGGCTACCGCACCGAGCTCTTCCCCGAGACGGCCAACGGCTTCGCCAATCCCGAGGCCTACTATGCCGGCGTCGTCACCCCGCAGCTCGCGCTCGACCGCGATCTCCAGGGCCAGTCGGTCCAGGGCCAGCGCAAATACCGTTGGTCGTTCCTCACCAGCTACAGCTTCACCGAGGGCCGGCTGAAGGACTTCACCATCGGCGGCAGCCAGCGCTGGGAAGACAAGGCCGTCATCGGCTACTACGGTCGCGCCAGCGGCGTGAACACCTACGCCGGCCAGCCGGTCATGGATATCGCCGATGTGAGCCGCCCGATCTACGACAGCGCCAACTTCTACACCGATCTCTGGATCAGCTACCGTCGCAAGATCTTCGACGACCGCGTCGGCATGCGCGTCCAGCTCAACATCGCCAACGTCTTCGAGGGCGGCGACCTGCGCCCGGTGGCGGTCAATTACGACGGCTCGCCCTATTCGTTCCGCATCATCGATCCGCGGCAATACACCCTCACCGCTACCTTCGATTTCTGATCCGGGCCTGATTCATTGGGTGGTTTCCCGAGCCCTCCGGCGCAAGCCGGAGGGCTTTGTTTTGGGGTCGGCGGTTTCATACAAGCTGCCGCCGGAAAGACAGGGCCCGACCTTCCGCCGTCGCCCAGGCTTTGGCGGACAGGCCGGGCGGGCCACGCCGCGAAAACCGCCGCCGTTCAATTTTGGTCCCAGCGCGAACTGTCAGACGCCACCCGCCTTTGCCGGCCATCCGTTCGGCCCAACGCTCCCGGCCTTTCCAAGCTCCCCGGCTTGCCAAGCGGCGCCGGCCCCCGGAGTCTGGCTTCACCCCCGTTCAACCCCCGTTTCCTTTTTCCCCATGCGTCTGGGCAGCCTGCACCTTGTCGATCTGCTGATCATCCTCGGCTACCTGGCCTTGGTCGTTTACATCGGCCGCCGGGCCGCGGCCGCGGCCGCGAGCGAGGAGGGCTTCTTCCTTGCCGGCCGCAAGCTCGGCAAGCTCTACCAGTTCTTCCTCAACTTCGGCAACGCGACCGACGCCAACGGCGCCGTGAGCACCGCCAGCCTCGTCTATCAGAAGGGCGCGTCGGGCGTGTGGCTCTCGCTGCAGACGCTTTTCATGAATCCCTACTACTGGTTCATGAACCCGTGGTTCCGGCGCGTGCGGCTCATCACCGTGGCCGACCTTTTCGAGGACCGCTTCGGCAGCCGTGCGCTCGCGCGGTTCTACGCCATTTTCCAGATTTTCGCGACCGTCATCGTCATCATCGGCTTCGGCAACCTCGTCGGCTACAAGGTCACCGCCTCGCTGCTGGTGAAGCCCGAGGTGCAGTGGACGGCGGACGAACGCGTTTCCGTCGAGGGTTACCGTGAATTGAAGGCGCTGGAGGCCGCGCGCGCCGCGGCGCCGCTCGATGCCGGGCAGGAGGCGCGCCTCGGCGAACTCCGCGAGCAGGACAAGCGCGGCGAGCTGCGCAGCTACGTTTCCTGGATCCACGGCACCACGGGCAAATGGCTCTACTACCTCATCTACACGCTGATTGTCGGCGGCTACATCGTCATGGGCGGCCTCGCCGCCGCGGCGGTCAACGAGGCCTTCCAGGGTGTGCTCATCGTCATCTTTTCATTTCTGCTGATTCCCTTCGGCCTGGCGTTCATCGGCGGCTGGGACCAGTTGTCCGAACGCGTGCCGGCGGAGATGTTCAACCTGCTCGGCGGCGGCGGGGGCGGCATCGGCGGGTGGGAGCTGGCCGGTATCTTCCTCATCTCCATCGTCCAGATCCACGGCATCATCGGCAACATGGCGGTGGCCGGCTCGGCGCGCGACGAGTTTGCGGCGCGCTTCGGCGCGGTTTCCGGCACCTATGCCAAGCGCATCATGATCATCCTCTGGGCGCTCTGCGGGCTCATCGCCATCGCCATCTACCAGGGCGCGGACACGCTCTCCGATCCCGATTCGGCGTGGGGCTCGATGGCGCTCCTGCTGCTCGGCCCGGCTTCCTCGGCCTCATGATGGCCGGCCTGCTCGCAGCCAGCTTATGTCCACCATCGCCGCGCAGACGATGGCGGTGTCGGCGCTCTTCGTGCGCAACGTCTACCACTACCTCGTGCCCGGCACCACCGAACGTGGCACGGTGCTCGCGGGCCGGCTGGCCATCGTCGTCATCCTCGCCACCGGCGTGGTCGCGGCGGCCAGCATGGATAACGTCTACGCGGTCGTGCAGCTGCTGCTCACGGTCAACGTGCCCTTCGGCGCGGCGGTGCTGCTCATCTTCTTCTGGCGCCGGCTCACCGCGGCGGCGGTGTGGTCCGCGGTCGTCGTCTCCGCGCTGCTCAACATCATCACGCCCTCGTGGATCGCGCCCAACCTCCCGGCCGTTACGCACAGTCCGGCGCTCACACAGCAGGTGGACTTCGAGGGCCGGCCGCGCCCCGTCTATTTCGAGCGCGTCGTGCGCGCGCGGCCCGGTGATCCCGCCAGCGCCTGGCAGGGCCAGGGCCGGTTTCATGTCGAGCTGTGGGTGCTCAACCACGCCGGGCTCGATGTTGCCGCGCTCTCGCCGAGCGGCCGCAACGCCGCGCGGTTCATTTACGACGGCCTCTTTCCCTTTGTGGTGCTCATCCTCGTCAGCCTGTTCACCCGCCGGCCCGAGGCGCGGCGCACCGATCTTTTCTTCGGCAAGATGAAGACCGTGGTGCAGCCCGACCCCGCCGCCGATGCCGCCGAGATGGAAGCCACGCGCCGCGACCCCGGCCGCTTCAACCAGACGAAGCTCTTCGGGCCCGATTCCAACTGGGAGTTCGCGCGCTGGACCAAGGTAGACGCTGTTGGCTTCATCGCCTGTCTCGGCGTCTCCTGCGCCATCCTCGCCGGCTTCTGGCTCCTCCTGCGGACGGCGGCCGGGTGAAGCGGATTCACTCTGCCAGCCGCGCCACCTGGAAGTCCTGCACTTCCATCCGGCTGTGGACGGTGCGCAAGCCGAACCAGCCGCGGGTGAGCGGGTCGGGATCGGCGAAGTCGAAAACTAATTGGCCGTCGCGCAGATACTGCACGCGGCCTTCGGCGGTGGCGATGAGCGTGATCCGGTAGGGCCGGTCGGGTTCGAGCAGGAATTCCGGCGCGCCGAGATCGTGCTCGGGGGCGAGGGGACGGGCGCCGGTGCCGTCGTAGCGGCGGAAGCGGGTCGTCGTGTTGGTGTTGCCGCCGTAGCCCACGTAGTAGGTGCGCAGCGTGTCGTAAGTGGCGAACCGGCCGTTGCGCGTGTGGCCTGCGGCGAAGAGATCGTCGGGTCGCGCAGGATCGCTTGCCATCCAGAAGCAGTTCAGGTCCGACACGCGTCCGGCGGACGACATCGTCACGGTGTAAGTGATGACCACCGGCGCTTCCAGCCGGTGGCGGAACCACACGGTGCAGCCGGCGGCATCGGCGATGACGAGCTTGCCGTCCTCCACCGCGACCGTGCCACCCGGCTGCTGTTCGACGATCCAATTTTCCAGCCCGCCGGAAAAGTCGTCGCGGTGGATGATGCGGTCCGGTGAGGCGGCATGCAGCCAAGGAGCGAGAAGCAGGGCCAAGAGCCAGCGGGGTGCTTTCATGGGGCCATTTCAACGAATTCGACGGGCGAAGCGACCGTGAAGATGCGTGGCCGCGTCGGATGGTCCGATGGATGAAAGCAACACGGCCTCGAAAGTGTAGAAAAAGGAACCGCTAATATGTGCTGATGGACGCTTATCGATCCATGGGTCTGATGCCCCGGAGTTCGCTCCGTCACTTTTGGGATGTAGGAGCCTGCTTGCAGGCGATGGATCGTTGTGGTTCGGACCATGGGCGGGGGGACGCCCATGCCACCCAAGGCAATCGCTTGCAAGCAGGCTCTTACAAAAGGGGAATCGGTGCTGACATGGTGGGTTTCATCTAATGCTCCGGGGATATCCATTAGCGCCGATTAGCGTGCATTAGCGGTTAAAACCGGCCCGGACTGTCCCGTGGCTTTCGCTTTGAGTTCGGCCCGGTCATCGCCGAAATGGCCTCATGCCCCTGCGCGGATTGCTTCTGTTTGTCCTGACCGTTGTCGCCGTGATGGCGGAGCGTCCGACGCTCTTCATCGCCGGGGACTCGACCGCCGCCCGCAGCGACCGCCCGGAGCAGCAGGGTTGGGGCGCGCCGTTCGCTGACTATTTTGACGCGACCAAGGTCACGGTGGCCAACCATGCCCGCGGCGGACGCAGCAGCCGCACTTTTATCACGGAGGGACACTGGGCGAAGCTGCTGGCCGACGTGAAGGCCGGCGATTTTGTCCTCATCCAATTCGGCCACAACGACGGCGGCGCGATCAACGAGGAGCCGCCGGGCTCGGACCGGCCGCTGCGCGCCCGCGGCTCGCTGCCCGGGTTGGGGGAGGAGACGCAGGCCATCGTCAACGCCCTCACCGGCCAACCCGAGACGGTCCGCACCTTTGGCGCCTACCTGCGGCAGATGATCGCGGACGTGCGGGCGAAGGGCGCCACGCCCGTGCTGGTGTCGCCCACGGTCCGCAATTTGTGGACGGATGGCCGCGTCGAGCGCGGACCCGGCGCTTACCGGGAGTGGAAACGCCTGCTCGCCGCCGAGCAGGGCGTCGCGTTTGTGGATCTCAGCCGGCTCGTGGCCGATCATTACCAGTCAATCGGAACGGATCGCGTGCAGGAGCTGTTTGGCGGCGATCACACGCATACCAATGTCGCCGGCGCGGAACTGAACGCCCGGCTTGTGGTGGCGGGGTTGAAGGGACTGCGCCCCGCGCTGTTTTCGGATACCTATTCAGCGCAGGGCGGTGCGGTTGCCGCCGATGCCATCGGCTGGCTCAACCTCCCCGAACCGGCGGATCCCGCGCTGCCGTCGCTCTTCCTCATCGGTGATTCGACGGTGCGCAACGGCCGCGGCGACGGGGCCGGCGGCGAGTGGGGCTGGGGCGATCCGCTGGCGGACCATTTCGACGCGACGAAGCTCAATGTCGTCAACCGCGCCGTCGGCGGACTCAGCAGCCGGACCTTCCGCACGCAGGGCCACTGGGCGCGCGCGCTCGCCCTGCTCAAACCGGGCGATTGGGTCGTCCTGCAGTTCGGGCACAACGATGCCGGTCCGCTCAACGACGACTCGCGCGCTCGCGGCACAATTCGCGGCACGGGCGACGAAACCGAAGCCATCGACAACCTGCTCACCGGCCGGCCGGAAACCGTGCACACCTACGGCTGGTATCTACGCCAATACATCCGCGAGGCGCGGGCCGCGGGGGCGGTCCCGGTGGTGTGCTCGCCCGTGCCGCGCAAGCAGTGGCGCGACGGCAAGATCATCCGCAGCGATACTGACAGCTACGCAGGCTGGGCGCGGACCGTGGCCGAGGAAGCAGGCGCGGCCTTCATCGATCTCAATGCGCTGATCGCGGAGCGCTACGAGGCGCTCGGTCCGGCGGCGGTGGACGCACTCTTTGCCGATGCGCACACGCACACCAGCCGGTCCGGGGCGGAGCTTAATGCCGCGATCGTGGCAGAGGCACTGCGGGGGTTGTCCGGTGCGCCATTCGCGGATTACGCCAACCAGACTGCACGCATTTATTGAGAATTTCAAAAAATGTGACGCCGACAAGACCGAGGTAGGGGCCGATCTCCGAGTGGCTCCTCCCGGAGGTCGGGCCCTACCGCACACCATCACACCGCCACCGGTTGAGCTGCGGCCTTTTTCTTTTTGGCGGCCACGCGTGGCCGCAGCGTGGGGCCTTCGATCAGCCGGCCCAGCATGGTGGTCAGCGAGGGTTGGCTGGGGACGCCGAATTCGTTGTGCAGGAGCTGGCCGACGACGAGTTCGCAGGCGCGGCTGCCGAGTTGCGGCACCTGGAAATCCACGGCCGCGCAGTCGCCCGCGGTGCGCAGGGAATTGAGGCACACGAAGGCGTGGGTCTTGGGCAGCTTGGCGCCGCAGGCCTTCATCCAGTCCATCACCTCGGGGAAGTGGCCCAGCACCACGTCGGGATCGTATTGGCGGAACCACGCTGTGAAGGCCTCGCGCGAGAGGCCCTGCACCTGCAGCGCGGGCACCTGGGTGATGCCGGGCAGGTATTTTTGCAGCGCGAGGAAAGCCCCCTCCCAGCGGTATTGCAGGCGCTCGTCCAACGAGATTTCGATGAAGAGCCCGGGCCGGCGGTAGCCGCGGGCGTGGAGCTCCTGCAGGAGCGCGATCATCGAGCGGTAGTGGTCGCAGCACACGCAGTGCAGCGGCGGATGGTCGATGAAATAGTCCGCATAGACCGCGGTGTAGCGGCTCCAGCTGAGCGCCGACAAGTCGGGAAAGCCCACCGCCGGCAGCAGGATCAGGCCCTGGATGCCGCGGGTGTGGAGAATCGTGTCGAGCCGCCCCAGCGACAGTCCCTGCGGACCGACCACGAAGCGCTCGACCTTGAACCCGAGGGCATTGGCGCGGGCGGAGATGCCGTCCATCAGCGCGTCGTTGTAGCGCACCGCGAGCGGGGAATGCCCTTCGGCGATGATCTCGACGACGGCGAGCACGCCGCGGAACTGCTGGCCGCGCGAGCGGCGCAGTTGCGACATCACCGCGCCGGTGAGCGGGTTGCGCTCATAGCCGGCGGCCTTGGCGGCGGCGCGCACGCGCGCGACCGTCTCGGCCTTGACCCGGGGGGAGCCGCGCAACGCGTCGGACAACGTCGTGCGCGACAGGCCAAGCTCGCGGGCGAGGGAACGCAGGGTGGGGGCGGACATGGGGCATTCTTTGGAGCCAGCTTTGCGGGACCGGTTCAACGAAAATCCCGGACGGTCCGAATTTGTTCGGCCGGCATCCGCCGGGAGGATGGCTCAACCTGAAACCAACCCTCGAGCAACGTTGCCCTCCCGCCGTCATTGCCCGAACCTGTCCCCGCCATGATTCGCAAAGCCTTCCTCATGTCCGTGCATGCCGGCCGCGAGGCCGAGTATGAAAGCCGCCACCGGCCCATCTGGCCCGAGCTCGAAGCCGTCCTCAAGCGCCACGGGGTGCACAATTACTCGATCTTCCTCCACCCGGAGACACGCCAGCTCTTCGGCTACGCCGAGATCGAGAGCGAGGAGCGCTGGGCCGCCATCGCGCAGACGCCCGAGTGCCGGCGCTGGTGGAAATTCATGGGCGACATCATGCCCGCCAACCCCGACTCCAGCCCCGTGGCGTCGAACCTGAAGGAAGTCTTTCACCTCGACTGAAGCGCGATGCTCCGTCGCCCGATCGTTTTTCCCTCCGGGGATTACGAGAAAGATTAAGAGAACGAGAACGATTATATCCCAGGACTCCCCAACCCCCATGACCCCGCTCACCCGCCGCGAATTTGTCCGCAAGACCACCCTCGCCACCGCCGCCACGCCGCTGCTGGCCCGGCTCGCCGCCGCCGAAAAAGCCGCCGTGCCCGCTTGGCCGGCCGCCGCGCCGGGCGGCGCTCCGGTGCGCTGGATTGATGAGGCGGCGCCGCGGGTGCAGCCCGGCGTCACCTGGGGCGTGAGCTGGCCGCGCGGGCAACATGCCGCCGGCACGAGCTTCACCCTGCGGAGTGCGGCCGGCAGCGATGTCCCCGTGCAGTCGTGGCCGCTCGCCACCTGGCCCGACGGCTCGCTCAAGTGGACCGCCCACGCATTGCCCGCCGGGGTCTCGCCCGGCGACACCGGCGAGCTGCTTCCGGGCGAGCCGCTGGCGCCGGCCCGGCCGCTGCAGGTCATCGAAACGGCCGAAACGATCACGGTGGATACGGGAGTCATCCGTTGCGTGCTGGCCCGCGGCGGCCGCGTCCTCGTGCGCGAGATCACCCACGGCGACAAGGTGGTTGCGCGCGATGGCGGGCTCGTGTGTCTGCTGGAACACCGGGGGGACGGCACCAGGCGCGAGGAAGCCTTTGCCGGTGAAATCGAAGCGGTGGCGGTGGAACAGGCCGGCCCGGTGCGAGCGGTCGTGAAATTTACCGGCAAGCATGCGGCCGGCGGGGAAGGTGGCCGGCGCTGGCTGCCCTTCGTGGTGCGGCTTTATTTTTACTCCGGCGGCGAGGCTATCCGCGGCCTGCACAGCATCGTTTTCGACGGCGACGAGCAGCAGGATTTTATCAAAGGGCTCGGCGTGCGCTTCCATGCGCCGCTGCGCGGGGCGTTGCACGACCGGCACGTGCGCTTCGCCGGCGAGGAGGGCGGACTTTTTGGCGAGGCGGTGCGCCAGCTCACCGGCCTGCGGCGCGATCCCGGTCCCTCGGTGCGCGCGGCCCAGCTTGCCGGCCAGGCCACGCCGCCGTTGGCGGAATGGAACCAGGCCGCGGCGACCCGCCTCGACTACATCCCGGCCTACGACGACTGGACCCTGCTGCAGGGCAACGCCGACGGTTTCGACATCCGCAAGCGTTTTGATTCCCGCCACGTGTGGCTCACCGCCGCGCAGGGCCGGCGCGCCGGCGGGCTCGTCTATGTTGGCACGCCCGACGGCGGCGTGGCCGCGGGCCTCCGCAATTTCTGGGAAAGCCATCCCGCCCAGCTCGATGTGCGCGGCGCCCGCGGCGACGCGGCCGAGGTCACGCTGTGGCTGTGGGCGCCGGACGGCCCGGTGATGGATCTGCGGCCGTATCACGACGGACTCGGGCAGGACACTTACGACAAGCAATACAACGGCGGCTTGGAAATCACCTACGAGGATTACGAGCCCGGCTTCGATTCGCCCGAAGGCGTGGCCCGCACCAGCGAGTTTTACCTGTGGGCCTTGCCGGCCACGCCGGCGCGCGAAGCGCTCGCGGATCTCGCCGCGCTGGTGAGGCGGCCGCCGCAGCCGGCCACCACGCCCGCCCATCTCGCGGCTTGCCGGGTCTTCGGCGGCATGTGGTCACCGGTGGATGTTTCCACGCCGGCCAAGGCCGAGCTCGAGCGCCGGCTGGGCTGGCATTTCGATTTCTACCGCGACCAGCAGGAGCAGCGCCGCTGGTATGGGTTCTGGAATTACGGCGACGTGATGCACACTTACGATGCCGACCGCCACGAGTGGCGTTACGACGTGGGCGGCTACGCGTGGGACAACTCCGAGCTCTCGACCGACATCTGGCTCTGGCTCTACTTCCTGCGCACCGGCCGGGCCGATGTGTTCCGGTTTGCGGAGGCGATGACCCGTCATACCGGCGAGGTGGACGTGCACCACATCGGCCGCTTCGCGCCGCTCGGCTCCCGGCACAATGTCCTGCACTGGGGCTGCAGCGCGAAGCAGCTCCGCATCAGCACCGCGGTCAACCGGCGCTACTATTATTATCTCACCGGCGACGAGCGCGTCGGCGACCTGATGCGCGCACAGAACGAGGCCGGCCATGCGCTCCTGCGCATCCCGCCCGGCCGCAAGCTCGCCGCCGCCCGCGAGCGCGGCGACCTCGACCGCCCGGCGAGCACCAGCCCCGAGGCCGTGGGACTCGGCTTCGGCACCGACTGGGGTTCGCTCGCCGGCGCCTGGCTCACCGAATGGGAGCGCACGGGCGATCCGGCCATGCTGGAGCGGTTGCGCAACGGCATGCGGACGATCGGCGCGCAGCGGCACGGCTTCTTCAGCACCGGCGCGACCTTCAACCTGCTCACCGGCGAATACAGCCGGCCGGAAAATCCCGGCCTCGGCATCTCGCACCTCAACGCCGCCTTCGGGCTGCCTGAGGTGGCGGCCGAGCTCATCGAGCTCATTGACGAGCCCGGCTTCCGCCAGGCCTGGATCGACTATTGCACGCTCTACAACGCGCCGGCGGAGGAGCAGGCCGCGCGGCTCAACGGCTGGTCGTTCCAGGGCAACCTCGGTCAGGGGCACTCGCGCCTCACGGCCTACGCCGCGCATCTCACGGGCGACAAAACGCTGGCGCAGCGGGCTTGGCGGGAGTTTTTTGCCGGGGCCGCCGGCTACGGGCCGCGCTTCACCGCCGCGCGCCGGATCGTCGGCGGACCCGCGGTGCCGCGTCCGGTGGAGGAGGCCGGGCGCGTCTCCACCAACGCCACCGCCCAATGGGGCCTCGCGGCGATGCAGTGCCTCGCGCTCGCGGCCCACGCCCTGCCCGAAGCCTTGGACTGAAACCGGGATTACGCCGGCACCAGCTCGATCCGGTGCAACGCCACCACGGTGCGCCGCCGGCCGAACCGCGGCCGGATCTCCGGCGGCGAGAAGCCGATCGGCGCGTCCTTCCGCAAAGGCAGGACGGCCAGCCGCAGGGGCTGGCGGCACAGCAGGCGCGCGTGCTGCCAGAGGGCGAGCTCGACCGGCCGGCCGTGGTAAAAATCGTCCAGCAGCAGTTTTTCGCCGAGATGGATGCGGGCGACATCACCGGTGTAATGCACGCGCAGCAGCCAGCGCTGCCGCAGATCCAAAGCCTCGGGCAGGGCGAGCGTCCACCAGGCCGCCGCGGCGAAATCTTCATCGGTTGGCGCGGCCGCCACGCCGTGCGGTGTCGGCGCCCGCAGAATCCGGCGGGCGGGACCGGCCGGCCGCAGCCGGGTGAAGCGAACGGAAACCGCCCGGCGGGTGCGGGTTGGTTTGCGGTCAAACAACCGCAGGGATTCCGCGGCGGTGAGCACGATGATCCGGCAGCGGATCTTTTGGCCGGCGACGGCGATCGTGTGCCGGCCGGGAGCGAGCGTGAGCTGCCGCACCGGGCCGGCCGGGGTTGCGATGTCGGCGGAAAAACCGAATTGCGCGGGGATACCGTCGGTCGTCGCGAACCAAACTCCGGGCACCGGACCTTCGCGCCGCGTGACGGGCTGGGCGGTGGCCCAGTCGAGGGTGAGCCCCGGCCGCAGCGGCAGGCGGAAGGGCCAGATGAAGCGCGCGCCGGAGGGCACGGTGACCGGGGTTGGCGGGAAGACCAGCGTGCCGCCGCCGGCCAGCCGCAGCGTGAAGCGCACGCCGCGCCGGTCGGGCAGGGGGCGGCCCCGTTCGTGGTGGTTGACGAACACAAATCCGCGGCGGCCGTCGGAGCGCACGGCCCAGCGCAGCGTCCGGGTATCATGCGGTCCGGCCGGGCGGCGTAGGGGCAGGTATCCGCCCATGCCGGCGAGGTCGGCGCCGAAGGCGTGCAGGAAGCGGTGCAGCCGGCGCAGCAGAAAATAGTGCGGCCGCACCTGCCCGGCGGCGCCGAGCGGCGCCTGGAAGTCGTAATCCAGCACCGGCAGGTCGTTCCAGTTGGTGTGGGCGGTCGCCTGCGATTCCATCAGCGGCGTGTGCCGGCCGGCGGGATTGGCGCCGCCGTGATACATGTAGTAACCCGGCGCATTCGAGCCCGAGCCGAGCCTGACCAAGGTCAGCGCCTCGGCATCGCGCGGGTCGGCGAGGATGCGGCGGTGATAGCTGCTCAT